>DATJOO010000036.1:0-3241 GCA_035506955.1 Verrucomicrobiia bacterium | reverse complement strand
CAGCAGCGCGCGGCCGATCGGAGAAGTGGTGGAGATTAAGCCCTGATCCACGTCGGCCTCTTCACTGCTGACGAGTTTGTATTCGACCTCAACGTTGCGCTGCACGTCAAGTACAACGATTCGGGAGCCATAACCGGAGCGGTCCTTCGGAATGTTGGTCAAGTTCAACATGCCCAAATCGCCCATGCGCTTCTTAAGGTGGCCAATCTTGGCATTGACGTAACCCTGTCGCTCCTTGGCGTACTTGTATTCGGCGTTTTCGGAGAGGTCGCCGTGCGCCCGGGCCACCGCAATTTCCTTGGGGAGTTCGACGTTCAGCTCGTGCTCGAGCGAGTCAATTTCTTTCTGCAGCTTCTGTTTAATTTTTGCCAGAGGATCAGTCATTCGTTGGCCACGTGTCCTAAGAAAAATGATGCGGAGTTCGGCCAAGCCGAACTCCGCCAGGTAGACATTATAAGGGGGAGAGAAATAAGCGGACAAGAGGGCAGCGTGCATTGCTGCCGCACATTCTCGTAACTTAATTATTTTCAGTAACATGCCAGCATTTACCGGTTCACTTGACCTTCAATTCGACGGTTTGTGAGGTGGTATTTCCGCTGGAATCGCTGATGGTCAACGTATAGGAAGTGGTCTTCGCCGGCGAAACGTCGAGGCATCGATTATGCGATGGCCAGACTTCGCCGGCTGGGGGAGCTAGTGTGACCGTCTTGGCGTTGGCGACGTCGTAGCAAATTTGTGCCGTTCCTCCCCGACGAATTGCCGCGGGAGCAATATAAAACGCGCGGATCGCCAACTCCGAGCCGCCCAGTTGTTCGATGGCCGCGCGATCCGATTCTCGCTGCTGCTCGGCGGCTTTCTGCTGGGTACGACGTTCGTAAGCGCGGTTTGAGTCGTAACGGGAGAGCAGGAGAAACACCACATACGCGGCCACCACGACCAGCACCAACCAGGAGTAAATAAAAGGGTTCTTAAGGGACGGCTTGGTTTGCGGAGTTTGCTGGTCCATAGCGCTTGCCAGCTTAAGGGAGGCGCGTGCGTGATTCAATCCGAGGAATAACTGATAGAAAAACGGCCTTGCGCCTCAGGAATGTAACGCGGCCAAAAGCGTATCGTATAGCCGGTCCGCGACGATTGACTCTTCCCCCGGCTGTAGCATCCACACACCGACAATGATCGTGTTGGGACCGCCGGGAAGTCCAGCGCTGGCGGGTGCGCCGCCCGTACCAGGATTCAGTTCGATGCGTGGCTTTCCGGAGCGCATTTTCTGCATCACGTCGGCAGCAGAAATCCGGATGCGATTCTGGTCGTAGGTGATCAGAAGATGGGGTACGTGATTGGCTACTTCCGGAATGAAGGTTTTCGCCTGTACGGTAGGAAGTGCTTTGAGCTTACCGGCAATCAGGTCGGCACGCTTTTGGAATTCCGCTTCCATCGCGGCGTCATCCTGGCTCAAGAACCAGTCCACGGCAGCCACCATCCCGACGACTTCCTCTTTAGCGACTTTCATGCCACGACCGACGGTGTTGGAGAAGGGCGAATTGTTCTGCTTCGCCGCGTCGATCAGATCCTTGCGGCCGAGTAGCAGGCCGGTGCATTGCGGCCCGCGCAGTCCCTTGCCACCGGAAAAGGTCACCAGGTCAAAGCCCATCTGCGTGTAGTTCCACAAATTGGAAATGGGCGGCACATCCGCGGCCGCATCGTTAAAGCAGGGAACGCCGTGCTTGTGGGCCACACGGATCCAATCTTGGCGGGAAATTTTTCCGCCTTCCGCGGCATTGAAGAAGTGGCACATCACGGTGTTGTTCGTGAAGGCCTTCTCGTAGTCGTCCATGGTTTCCACTTCGACGTAGCGAATCCCGCAATTGCGGAGCGCGTGATCGTAGTCATAGCGATGCGCTTTCTGCACGATCACTTCGTTCTTGAGACCGCTCATGTCCGTGGGAATACTCACCACCGCTTGTTTATTTCCGAGGGTGATACACGCGGCGGTGCCTACGGTCAGCGCGCCGGCCGCGCCCGAAGTGACCAGAGCGGCTTCGCATTTCAGGCGCTTGGCGAGGTACGCGCCCGCGGCATCTTGTAACTCAAGGATGTTCACCGGCTGCTGGGAAGCCAGCGCGATAGCGGCCTGCACTTCGTCGGGCATGGTGGAAGCTGACAGCACTGTGTAGGTGCCAGCGGCGTTGATGAACGGGGTGACGCCGAGCTTCTGATAGTAATCGACGCCCTTGGCAGACGTCGGCTTGGACTTAAGCGGCGCGGGGACAAACGCAGGAACAGCTGGGGCGCCGACAGCGCCCACAAACGCGGCCTGCGCGCCCTTGCTTAACATTTTGCGACGGCTGAGCTTTTCTGACATGCGATCCTCCGAAACTTATTTCCCGGTTCTAAACTGAAGCAACTGGCTGCTGATTAGTGGCGCGGTAGATCGTCGGCCGTCGAGGGCGGGTCCGAGCCCAGGATCGGCGAGGTGAAATACTGTTTGCGGGCGTGTTCCCACTCCACCATGCTGAGGCCCGAAGGGTCGTAGAGGATGCGCCCGGCGCGAATGGTCATACGCGCCGTGATGGTCGTGTCTCCGTCCATGCGCGCCCATCCGCAATCGATGAAACTGAATTTCCCGTGGAGCTCCTGCAGAACGGCAATGTCCGCATCTCGCCCAACGGTGAGTGTGCCGAGTTCGGGACGATGGATTTCGTTGGCGGGATTCACGGTGGAGCGCTTAATGAGTTCCTGGAGCGGCACGCCCATAGAGGCAAACTTCGACAAGACGTTGTCGTAGCTCAGGATCGTGTAGTTCTCGATGTGCAAGTCCGTGGAGATGGAATCGGGCAAGAAGCCTTGTTTTACGGCGGGAACCGCGTTGCGGAACCAGAAACTTCCCGCGCCGTGGCCGACATCAAAAATGACGCCGCGCTTACGTGCTTCCAGCAGAATGGGATTCAACTTGCCGTCCGGAAGAATGATGGGGAATTGTTGCGCGAACACGTGGGTGTGAATATCGCCCGGCCGTGCTTTTTTCAGAATGAGGTCGGCGTAAGTGCGATCGGGCCGTGGCCAGAAATCGAACATGACCGGCTTATTCACAGCGTCGCCACAGGCAACGGCGCGGTCGACGGCAGCCCAAGGGGTATGCTCGCCATCCCAAGGCTCGCTTGGCCAATAATGCGCGGTCTTCACGCCCACGATGAGGTCGGGATATTTCTTGATGGTGTCGGCGCAGCGCTTCACGTCCATTTCG
>DATJOO010000035.1:0-7365 GCA_035506955.1 Verrucomicrobiia bacterium | reverse complement strand
TCGCGTCGTTGCCCAAAACACCGGCGCCTACTGGACCGACCAGATGAAGAACGCCGACCAAATGGCCGCGTACCACAAAATGGCCGAAGAAATTTGGACGCAAACCGCCGGCCAACTCGACGCGTTCGTGCAAAGCGTGGGCACCGCCGCGTCGCTGCGCGGAATTGGCGAAGGCCTGCGGCGCCGCAAACCAGCGATTCGCCTGGTCGCCGTCGAGCCGGCAGAATCCGCAGTCCTTTCCGGCGGCCCTCCCGGCGCGCACAAGATCGACGGCATTGGCGCGGGCTTCGTCGTGCCGCTCTGGAAAAGGGAAGTGGCCGACGAGATCGAGCGCGTCTCCACGCAAGAGGCCATCGCCATGGCCTTGCGTCTGGCTCGCGAGGAAGGCTTATTCGCGGGCACCTCCACCGGCGCGAACGTGGTCGCGGCGTTGCGCGCCGCAGAACAACTCAGCAGCGGCTCCACGGTAGTCACCGTCCTGTGCGACACCGGCATGAAATACCTGAAAACCTTCGGTGCCCTCTGCTAAGTACGAGAACGAAGCGCGCCACCGGCAGCTGCCCGCCGCTCACGCATTGCGCCGCGTTGGCTCTTGCTTGCTGATCGCTGATCACCGGTCTCTGGTCACCCGCTGCCGCTTATCCTCAACTTCCGACCCCGCACGCATTGCGCCGCTATGCGCAAACAAGCGATACTGCGGGTCCACGCCGCCGCCAAGGTGTCGCGTGCCTGGGGGAACCATGAGCCTGCAAGAAAAACTGGATGCGTACAAAGCAGATTTCGAGAAGAAGCTGCCGCCGGAAAAAATAGCGATCATGCACCGCGCCACCGACGATTTGCGCCGTTCCGGCCTGGTCGACCACGTGCTCAAGCCCGGCGCCCCTGCGCCAGACTTCGTCCTGCCCAATATCCACGGCGAAAACGTGAGTTCCGCCGACCTGCGCAAAACCGGCCCGCTGGTCGTCACTTTCTATCGAGGGGTGTGGTGACCCTACTGCAACATGGAGCTGGAGGCTCTACAGCAAGCCCTGCCCGAAATCCAAGCACAAGGCGCCACGCTCGTGGCCATTTCCCCGCAACGCCAAGCCTACCTGAAGCAAATGGCCGAGAAGCATCATCTCCAGTTCGACCTTCTTCATGATGAAGCCAACGCCGTCGCCAAACAGTTTGGCCTGCTCTTTGCCCTCCCGTCCGATCTCCGGGAATTGTATTCGTCCTTCGGCGTCGACCTCGGCCGCTTCAATGGCGACGCTTCCTGGACGCTGCCCATGCCCGCGCGTTTCCTCATCGACCGCAGCGGCATCATTCGCAAGGTCGACGTGGATCCCGACTACACCATCCGCCCCGACCCCTCTGAAACCGTAGCAGCGCTAAAGAACCTGCGCTAACCAAGACGCACCCACCGCCTGACCTCGCGCACCGGCCGGAGCTCAGGCCGGCCCGGTTTTACCCGTGTGGTGGCCAGTCTTCCGACTGGCGCACCTCCCGATCTCGGCTCACGAATAGTAACTAGGGAGGTACTCCCCTCCCCCTCCCCGTTTTCCCGTAAGAGTGACAAGCAAAGGAGTTAGCGGGAAAATTTTTCCGGAATTTTCCCGAATTGCCGCGCGCGGTGCAGCCCCAGCCCCCCACCATTTCGTGCAGGTGTTGACTTCAAAGGTGGTTAGCGGGATCTCGGAGCTAACTGTTGACTCTAAAGGGAGTTAGCTTGCGGTGCTCTGCGAGGTTATTGCGAACGCAGGAGGTGGCGCAGTTTGATCTGTTTTTCAAAGAGCAGCGACGGCGGGAGCGCACGCCCAGCCAGTGCCGGACTGGCAGTATTAAAGGGATAGATTACTATATGTGAATCATAATGTCAATGGGTTTTTGGTAGGCCGGGGCGGGGATCAGAAGAAGCGTAGTGCAGTGCAATGGCCGTTCGAATGGAAACGTCCCGCATTTGGCTGTTAGTTGCCTTCGGTGTCGTCGGTATGAGTCTTTTCTTGCGAGACTTCCGCCGAGCCGTCAAATAGTGATGGACTCTTGGTTTCTCCTTCGGATGTGTTAACGGGCGGCGCAGCGGCAGGGTGGCTTTCGGTGGATGTTGATTCTGGAACCACCACCCTCGCCTTCTTTCCGGCCGGGAGGGCAATCGGTTCCAGTTCGTCCGGCCCGCCCGCGACATTCTTAACAATCTGGATAAATTTGCGGACAAGTGCCAGGCGGTCGTCCATGTCGCTGTATGTGTATAGTCTTCCGATCCAGTCCGTGCTCCGCCCCTTAAGATACATTTCGGAGAGCAATAGGTCGGTTAGTGGCACGAATGAAGTCGAGGCGCGTGGATGGCGGATGAGGAGTTCAATAATGTCTTGAACCTCCGAGACATTCGGTGGCGCCGGCATCCTGAAGAATGACTCATCAACCTTAACATCCGATCTTGCGTAGTGTTTAAGGGTTTCGCTCGCAATTCTGTGTGCGTTCCGGAAAATACGGTCGATCAACTTGGGGTCCATGTGCCCATATGTCAAACCTCTTTTGATTAACCCCGATCTATCGAAGCTCGAGAGGCTGAACGAGGATTCAGCAACTTGCATTAGGAACATTGCTAGATGCGCTAGCGTTTCACACAGCAGGAACCTGCCGAAGGACTCAGACGGAAGTCTTTTCTCCTTTAAGGCCCTGGTCAGTGCTCGTGCATGATGCAGTAGGTAATTTATTCCGCCGAATGGGTCTTGGTACCTGACTTCGCTTGCTAGCGTCAGATATAGTTCCGTTAGAGGCTCGTCGCGCTGCAGACTCTTGTTCCATTCGTCTTCGTGTGCGAGAAAGAACGCCCGGTCCGAGACTCCCGGCCAGACAGAGGTATCGACGGCAACGTCTTTTTCAAGCTCCTCTAGCCGCGGGTGGTCCAAGATCTCAACGCCGACGACCTTAGCGAAGTCCTTGATGTTCCACTTAGTTGACCGCCTAAAAAGGGTTGCATTGTCTGCGCCAATGAATTTCTGCACGCCCGACAGCCAGAAGATTCGGTCGAGTGGGCGGTCTCCATCGCTCTTACATTCCGCGATTTGGACACTCTTGCGGAAGGGTTGAGTGTAGCGGATGGCAAGGACGTCCAGGTCAGTGGCTCGGTCGAGAGCGGCCACCGTGTATATCTCTCGGCCGCGGCGCACGAAAAAGTCAGACCAGACGAAGAGCCTTGCGACGCGATACTCCAGTGGGTCCCCAACTCTCAAGGTTGCAGATCTGCGACTCGGAGCATCCTTGCTGCTGTTTTGGCCAGCAGGTGGTCGGGGCTTACGTGCGTCGGGCTTCTGTGTTTCGTCCATTTAGCCTGGCTTTCTCAACGTGCGTAGATCGAACGCCAGAGAGTCGCGAATAGCCTCGAACTCTGGCGGGAGCGACTTTCTGAATCGAACTTCTTCAGGAGATCGGAATGCACCTGGCTTCGCAAGAGCCTCAGTGGCATCTAAGTCGCCAGCCGGGAGTATGATGTTCTGTTGAAGGATATCGCGAACCGCCTCCGCAACGTCCTGTTTTCTTAACTCCATGAAATAGCGTCCCGGGTAGAGTCTTGACTCCGCGATGCTTACTATTCCTCTGGCGAGGGGCAGAGGGTAGTCCTCCCCAATTGCCGTTGCTGGTCCAACCTGTCCTCTCACAATCAGAGCATTTACAAGGACGGAAGGGTCGTTGATTCTTCCTCGGCTCGAAGGTGAGTAGTACTCTCCATACCTTAGTGAATTCAAGAGCAGCTTTGAATCGTCAATGAGGTCTGCGCTTAGTTGGGGACCACCAGAGGCTCCGGCGATTGCGCCCCAAACATGGGGGGCTGTCGGAAATTCCCGGTTAGCCGCTCCTCCTCTTACTTGGACTCCCGAAATGTCGATGATTCCGGATTTTGAAAGGACAGCGATGATGTCACGGTCCAGGTTTGGCGGGAACGGGACACCCGGGCTTTTTTGCACGTGTTCTAGTATGGCCATTGCCTCGGTTCGGGCCTTCGAATTCAACGACTTCAACACCTTAAACGCGTCCGTTGCATTTTGGCTGAAAACATAAGGGCTGTATAGAAGGTGCTCGCCGGTCTCCTTCTCTTTGGTTCGAGTGAGCAGCCCAAACGACATCAAATCGGTGACGGCGCCGTGGGAAGTTTCGTCGTTGAATTTCTTTTCGTGAAGCTTGGACAGGATGTCCGACTCTCTTACGGGCATGAGGAGCGTGGCATCCAAGATTTCGATGCTAGCTAGCGCCTTGTGACTAGCATTTGAGCCGCGAAAGTACTGTGCCGTCGCATCAAAAACTTCCGCTTTCGTTGTGCGATGTGATTGAATTTGTTCGACCCGCCGCCCGTTGTCGTCGTGCTCCCAGATTACGTCGACCGCGTTCAGTCTCTCCAGTTGTTCGATGACAGGGGTAGTATCGCGAGGCTTGATATGAGCGAGCTTTCTATAGACTTCGAACTTTGCGCTGTCGATCTGCCCCAAGGAGCGGAGCGAAGAGAGCAACTCCGCTGCCTTACCGGCGAGGATGGTTGCTTCGTAGGGGTCGAAAACGGCATCCTCGAGATCAAAATTCTTGAACGACTTGTAAGAAGCGATAATCCAACCGCCGAACCTAATGTCTTCGATTTTGGGGCCGCTATTCTGCATATTGGTTCCTGGTTATAGACGTGTTAAAAGAGCCGTTCTGGGAGATTCTTCGGAATGAAGTACAGCTGAGCAACCATCCAAGCACGGTGAAAACGATGCGTACCCATCAGGGCGTAGGCGTTGTTCCCGGGGTTGTCAAACTTTTTCTGAATCTCGCTGATTATCACTTCGACGGCGTTTTCGTCCGAGCCGTAGTTGGTGCGGAATTTGCGAAACGCTTCGAGGTATTCCCATCCAATGAGGGATGAGTCGTGAGTTTTGCAGTCTGGGTTATTCTTGCAGCGAAATTTCAAACGAAACTCAAACGGGAGCTGTTCCAGCGGCTTTCGGTGCTCATAAAGCAGTTCTTGTTTGAGATAAGGCTTATCTTTTTCCCAATCCTTATCCTTTGGTTTTACGTAGAATTTCAGTAAGTCGATCTCAATGACTCCGACGCTAGTCCAGTCCTGATCGTAGAGGCGTTCGAGGGTTTCCTTGTCCTTGAAGATCGCTTTCTTTAGGAACGCGAACCTTTCTGACCAATCCTGGGATTGGTTTAGGACCCGAATCGAGCCCTCCTTCACCTTGTAGCTTTCTTTCCGGTTGTCACTTGGATCTTTGGCAATTTCGAATTCAGCCCAAGTCCATTGCCTGTAGCGGTCTTCTAGTTCTAGATAGCGCCAGGGGATCGGATAGAGTCTAAGGATTTCTCCGTTTTCCGTGACTCCACCCGTACAAACTGTTTCTAGATGCTTTTTGCTGGGTTCGGGCGAGGCCCTCCCAATTATGAGGACCTTCGCCTTGCGCCAAATCAGTGAAGATGAATGGGGCGGCATCCTGTCATCTCGGTTAGAAGTTGGGTGATTATGCTGCGATGACATGCCTTATGGTTTGCCTCGAGGCAGAGAAGGCAGAACGACTTGGATTGGGCTTGGAGGAGGAGAGTTTTGAGCGTGTTTGGCCGCCGTCGGAGATAGATTTCGTACTGGTTCAACGCGCGGTCGATGTTTCCGGTAGCAGCGTATGCCTTCCTTATTGAGGCCGGCGTTCCAAGTTCGGGAATGTGCAGGTATGCGATGCCAGATTTGCGGACACTTTCCTTGAGTTGCCGGCCGGAGAAGCCTTTCTTTCTGCTGATCGGATTTTGCCGAACGTCGATCAGTAGCTGCACGCGATTGCTTTCGAGAAGCCCAACCATTGATTCAAGCGTGTGTGACTGATATCCGATAGTGAAGACGTGCAGGGATTGCTGATTAGCCATCGCGGGTTTCCCTGAGGTATTAAACTAAGAACCTTTATTGCAGTTCAAGTATAGTTTTTATCAGCGTTCCAGGGTTGCCACTGGTGGGCTCATCTTTTCGGCACCGCCGCGAGGCATGGTCGTAGGGCTATCCTTGAAGTCCATGCCCTGGCCATTTATTGCCCATTAGTACCGTTGTCGTATCTACCCATGCAGTTATCATTTTCCTTGAAGGGAGATTCGTCGGAGGGGGTGGTTAGTGGGCGAGAGAAGCAGGTTCCTCGCTACGCTCGGAATGACAGGCGCCTTTGTTGGGGATGGAGGCGAGAGGCGGCGAAAAGGAACGGCGCGCTTCCCTTCGCAAAAAGAGCTCAGGGCATGCAGAAAGCGGGATCTACAAAGGCGGTGGCAAGATGCGGGGATGGTGCGGGCATGGGGCGGTGTCCTTCGCAGCTCCGGGTAAACCCTTCGGGCTCCGGGTAAACCCTTCGCAGCTCAGGGCAAACCCTTGGCTTGGACTCAGGGTAAGCGGTGCGGCGCTCCTACGAAAAAAACAAGACAGCGGCGTAAAAGCCGCTGCTACAAAATGGCGGGAGGCGATTGGGTTATGGAGGAGAGAGGGAGAATGGATGCGGATTTGGAGGAAGGGCGGTGTGGGTACCGGTTTCCTAGCGGGCGGCGTTGCCGGCAGTCCGTGGCGCCGGAGAATGGGGAATTTTGTTTGACGCACTTGCGGCGGGTGTCGCAGGCGGCGGGGTTGGCGGAAGCGGTGGTGCCGGTGGATGAGGCGCTGGTGGCGGAGATTGCGGAGTTGGCGGGAGATTTTTCGTCGCCGGACCAGGTGAATCGGGTGATGGGGAAGATATTTGAGGCGTTGTTGCATCGGCGTGTTTCGGCGAGGGAGGCGGGGGTGCTCTGCTACATTGCGCAGACGATCTTGAACGGGCAGCGGACGGTGAGGTTCATCGAGAAAAACAAACCTCCGTGCGTGATGACGTACATCAACGATCTGCCGACGGCGATCCGGGACTAAAGGCGCGTCCTGCAAAAACACGGGCGACACAGGCGTGGCACAGGTAGGAGTGGCTGTGCTTAGAATTGCTGCGCTTGGCCCGCGTGCACAGGCAGGAGTGCCTATGCCACGTGGCGCTGCACTTCCTTCCCGGGCATGGCCCGCGTAAGATAGAAACAAGGAACAGGAACCTTTTCCATGGCCACACGAACGCAGGACCTGGCCGCGCATGCGGCCGCCACCACTCTGACCAACGAAGAAATTTTGCGCTACAGCCGCCATTTGATCATGCCGGAAGTCGGCATGGAGGGTCAGCTGAAGCTGAAGGCGGCGCGCGTGTTGTTGATCGGCACCGGCGGACTGGGCGCGCCCTTGGGTTTGTATCTCACCGCGGCGGGCGTGGGCCACATCGGCCTGGTGGACTTTGATGTGGTGGACTTCACCAACCTGCAGCGGCAGGTGACGTTTGGCACCAGCGATGTCGGCAAGCCCAAAACCGAAGC
>DATJOO010000034.1:0-53004 GCA_035506955.1 Verrucomicrobiia bacterium | reverse complement strand
CTGTGGATAACACGCGGCGCACGTCAATTCCTGGGTACCCTGCTGGCGCGAACGCCGTGCAGCGTGGGGTGTAACCTCTCGGCTATCCCGCCATCTTTCGACTTGCGCCGGAGGGTATTGTCCCGGAAAATATCTACTATTCAATCGTTTCAATACATGAGGTGATTCCTTGGCGAAGCGCAACTCCAGCAGCAAATCCCGTCCGCAGGCCAAAAAGCCTCGCCCGGCCGAGCATACTTTGGCGGAAATCTACTCGCAGCCGCATATTTGGGCGGAAACCGATGCTCATCTGCAAAAATCCGGTATCCTCGCCCGCTTCTCGGAGATCTTCTCGCCGCGCAGCCCGTGGCTATTCGTCGGCTGTGGTTCCAGCTACTACCTCTCTCAGCTGATCGCCTCTCTGTGGACCAAGCACTGCTACATACCCGCTACCGCCGTTCCGGCCTCCGAGCTGCTCTTCGCTCCCGAGGAAACCCTCCGCCGGGTCGGCGCCGAGCAGATTGTGCTGATGTCCCGCTCCGGCGAAACCACCGAAGTGCTCCGCGCCGCGGAACTGCTGCAGGCGCACAAGACCGTGCAGACCCTAGCCGTCACCTGCAATCCCGAGAGCATCCTCGAAAAACTCTGCACCCACTCCTTCAAACTCGATTGGGCCGACGAAAAAAGCACGGTCATGACCCGTTCGTTCACCGCCATTCTCCTGGCCTTCCAGCGGCTGGGGCTGCAATTCGTCGGCGACGATCAGCACGCCGCGGCGCTCAGCGAACTGCCGCGCAAGGGCCAAGCTTGGCTGCACGCGAATGCCGACAAGATTCAGTCCTTCGCCGCCAAGCGCAAGGTTGCCGACTACGTCTTTTTGGGCCAGGGAGTGCACTACTGGCTTGCCCAGGAAGCAGGCCTCAAAGTCACGGAAATGTCCTCATCGTACGCCCAGGTCTATTACTCTCTCGAGTTTCGCCACGGGCCGCGCTCCATCGCCGGTCCCGACACTTTGATCACCTTCTATATCTCTGACGCTGCCAAGGAAGCCGAAATTACCCTGGTTCGCGAACTCAAGGAACTGGGCGCCATCACCGCGGTCATCGTTAATCACGCCACTCCGGAACTTAAAGCGCACTCCGACCTGCTCATCGAACTCGCTCTAGACGTTCCGGAATTTGCGCGTTACGCTGTCTCCGCGATTCCCGCACATCTTTTGGGAACAGCGGTCGGTTTGCGTAAGGGCCTCAATCCCGACGCGCCGAAGAATCTTACCCGTGCCGTCGTGCTCTCGCCCCACGATGGGAGCCGTCCGGCCAAAAGGAGAGGTGCTTGAGCGCGGAAGGCAGCACCACGACGCAAGCTGCGGGTCCCGGCCTGCGGCGCACCCTAACCCTCACCGATCTCATCCTCTACGGGATCATTGTGATTCAGCCTGTGGCTCCCATGTCCGTGTTTGGCGTGCTCAGCGACCGCGGGCGCGGCCACGTTGTCACCGCCATCCTTATCGCCATGGTTGCCATGTTGTTCACGGGCATCAGCTACGGCCGCATGGCCCGCGCTTACCCGAGTGCGGGTTCCGCTTTCACCTACGTGGCGCAGGAAGTGAATCCCACGGTCGGCTATATCACCGGGTGGAGCATGGTCATGGATTACATGCTCAATCCGCTGATCTGCACGGTGTGGTGTGCCGGGCAGGCCAATCAATTTGCTCCTGGTGTTCCGGCTTGGTTCTGGAAGATTTTCTTTGCGGTAGTTTTCACGCTGCTCAATATTCGCGGTATCAAGACGTCGGCACGCATCAACACTGGCATGGCCATCGCGATGGGTGCCGTGGTCGTGGCCATCTTCATCGCTGGGGCTCGTTTCATTTTCGGCGCCCCGCACGATGCCGCCTATTTCTCTCGTCCATTCTATGATCCCCACACCTTCACTTGGGGCGGTCTTTTTGGTTGCACTTCCATAGCGGTTCTGACTTACATCGGTTTTGATGGCATCTCCACGCTCTCCGAAGAAGCCGAAAATCCGCGCCGCAACATCCTTGTGGCTACTGTTCTCACGTGCTTGGTGATCGGCATTCTTTCGGCCGTGGAAGTTTACGTAGCGCAGTTGATTTGGCCCGCGTCTCAGCCCTTTCCGGACATCAACACCGCGTACTCCTATGTCGCTGGACGTGCCTGGGCGCCCCTGTTCACCATCGTCGGCTTTACCTTGCTGCTCGCTAATTTCGGTTCCGGGATGGGTGCGCAAATCGGTGCGGCGCGTCTGCTCTACGGCATGGGCCGCAGCAACGCTCTTCCCAAATCCTTTTTCGGGGCGGTCGACAGCAAACATCGCATACCCCGCAATAACGTTTTCCTGGTTGGCGCGATAGCGCTCATCGGCGCATTCCTTCTTGAGATTGTCGCCGGATACAGAACCTATTCTCTCGGCAGCACCCCGCTCACTTGGGAGCTTGTGAAGAAGATTCTGAACGGTGGGGAAGCCTACGGGCTCGGTGCGGAGATGTTGAACTTTGGCGCGCTTATCGCTTTCATGGGTGTGAACGCCGCGGCGTTCTTGCGTTACTACGTTCGATCGAATGAGAAGAAACTTGGTTTCCTTATCCCTCCCGTTCTCGGCTTCGTGATCTGTTTTGGCCTGTGGATCAACCTCAGCAAACCCGCCATCATCGTGGGTTCCATCTGGATGGCCGCCGGCATCGCGTTCGGTATTTGGAAGACCAGGGGATTCCGCGAGCAACTCTCCTTCGAAGTGCCGCCCGAAGAGTAGCGGGCACCCGTTCTCGTTTTGTACTCCCTATTGCTGGTGCACTCGTTATTGCTAATTCACCCTGATTCGTCCCATGATGTCTGCACGCGAGGAATCACGAATGAAAAAGACCGGCGCGAAGCGCGGGCTGATCACCATGCGCGATGTTGCGCAAGCCACGGGTTTTTCTCCCGCTACTGTTTCCATCGTTCTCAACAATGCTCCCCTGGCGCGTTATATTGCTCCCTCGACCCGCCAGCGAATCGAAGAAACCGCCAAACGTCTCGGCTACCGCCCGAACGCTATGGCGCGTTTCTTGCGCAGCCGCCGCAGTCAAAGCATCGGGGTCATGCTCTTCGACGTGACCGATCCTTTCTGCACGCCGATTCTCCGCGGCATCGAGAATGCCCTCTATCCTCTGGGCTATCTGCCGATTTTTGCTGACGCCCACAACAAACGCGATCGCTTCGAGCGCTATCTGGAAATGCTTCTCGAGCGTCACGTCGACGGCCTGATCGTCGTCGCCAACTGGCTGTTCGTTGATATTCACGTGCTGGCGGATCTGAACAAACAAGAAATTCCCGCGGCCACCATCGGCTGGGAGATTCCCGGTGATCGCGTCAGTTCGGTCATGGTCGATAACGAAACCGGCGGCCGGCTGGCCCTCGAGCACCTTTACCAGCGCGGTCATCGGCGCATCGCCTTGATACGCGGCCCAAAACGGCTGATCGACAGCGCGCCGCGTTGGCGGGGCATTCAGAAATTCGCGCAATCCGCGAAGCTGGAATTGGACTCCAGCCTGGTTCTCCAGATTCCCGACGTTTTCGATGCCAACGCCAGCTTCGAGCACGGCTATCGCTTGACCGACGAACTCATCCAGCAGAAGAAAAAATTCACCGCGATTCTGGCGTTCGACGATCTCGCCGCCCTCGGCGCCATGCGCGCTCTTGCTAAGGCCGGCATCAGCGTTCCGGAACAATGCTCGGTCACCGGATTCGACGACGTCGCCATCTCCTCGCTGGCCGCGCCTTCTCTTACCACGGTCCGCCAGCCTCTCGAAACCATGGGTGGCACCGCGGTGAGCATCGTGATGGACGCCATCAAGGCCGGCCACGAAAATCGCGACTGGGCCGCAGTTTCCCACAAGCTTCATCCCGAATTAGTCATTCGTGATTCGACTCGGCAGGCTACGTAACAGCCATTCTGTAGGAATTGGGAAGCTGCGGAAAAAGACTGGCTGAAGAGTCTTCAAGGGCTGAAGCCCGGCTCATCTTTTGCGACTTCCGCGGGGGCCTGAACGCCCGCGCCTTGCGAAGAACACGTCTTCCTTAATCTTGAAACTGCAGTTTCTATGCTGCTTACGGCACAAGTAAAGTCGTGCCCTGACGAAAAACAAAAAGGCGCCCTGACCGAAGCCAGAGCGCCTTCCCAATCCTGTGCTTCACGAGCCAGGAGGCAGGAACACGGCGTTCGGGGCGAACAACTCCACGTCGGTAAGTTCCGTTTTCACTTTGATGTTCTGCATTTTTCCTTTCGATCCGCCGGCTCCAGAAAATGTCAGTAGATATTGATTGCTGAGGTGCGTCGCGATTTCATCCAGGTACGGCTTGATGCTTACGGGTGCCCCGTACATCAGAAAGTAGGACTCCGCCCCGGTGTACTCCGAGAGTTTGTCCAGGTTGTTCTGGGCGTAATTCACGAGATAAAACGAATGGCCCCGGTGGCCGGAACTCGGATAATAGATCGTCCAGATGTTTGTGTTTTGTTTCTCTGCCCGCGCAATCAGCGGATCCAGATCTGGGTACCAAGCCCCAAAAAACGAGCCGCGGAAATAATCAATTCCCGAAGAAACCAAGATAATGGAGCGTCGTGGTCCAGCGCCGTCCGGCCAGCGCTTCAACATGTCGATCATTCCGAGATAGGGGCTGGAGCCCAGCGCGCCCATTCCCAGGGGCAGCCGCAGCGCTTTGGTTGCCAACGAGTGATCCGTGGAAAAATCCTGTGCAATCTGAACCGAGTTGTTTCGGATATATCCCAGCGCGATTGCCGTCGACGCCGGCTGTCCGTTGATAAACTCCTTCAGATAATCCCACTGTCCACCGGCTCCCGTTTCAATCGAATCGTCAATCAGAATGGCTAGGAAAAGCTGGTCGGATTTTTTCCAATCGCCAATTTGTTTCCGCTCCTTGCCGGTGAACAGCTGCACGTCATCCTTTGCTATCGGCGGTGCAGTATCCTTCTTGCCCACCGCAGTGACCGTAAACGTTGTGGAGCCAGAAGTCGCCGTCTGCGCGTAACCCACCGCCGCTGTCGAGAACAACAGTACTGCAAGGAACACGCCTACTCGCGCGTAAAGCGTTTTGTATCTCATCTCCAATCTCCCTTTGTCCGTCCTAATCAGATGCCACAATTTACGCGAAAAGATATACCACGCCACCGAGCCAATGTCAGCGGGTAGGCGTGCGCAGTCCCTAGCATTGAACCCTTAGTGGTTTCAGAAGCGTAACTTATACCGCATCGCTGTCCGCACCATTCGGATGCGCTCCCATGGAGTACGTTACGCTCGAAAAGATGGCTCCCACTGCCACAATCGATCCCGCGTCTGTCTCCCAGCAGCACACGGAAGGAGCCACTACGCGGAGTTCCTGGATCTACGGCCCGTGGCGCGACCTCATTATTGGCTGTGGAGCTTGGTCCGCTCCTCTTTTGCTTTTCAGCTATTACGCTTCCACAGCCTCAACAAAAGGATGGTCCTTCGCGTTTTACGCGCTTGCTCTGCTGTTCAACTATCCGCACTTCATGGCCACCGTCTATCGCGCGTACCATTCCTATGACGAGTTCGCCAAATATCGGGTCTACACGGTCCATGTGGCGTTGCTGCTCGTTTTCGCAGGTCTTATTGCGCATCTCTGGTATCCCATTGTTCCCTGGATTTTCACACTCTACATCTGTTGGAGCCCGTGGCATTACACCGGGCAAAATTATGGCTTGCTGATGATGTTCACGCGCCGCGCCGGTCTCACACCCACCGAGAGCGAGCGCCAGGCCCTGCACTTGGCTTTCATCGCATCCTATTTGATGCTGCTTGTCAGCTTTCACACCGGCGCCTCACCGGACCCGTTGATCATTTCGCTGGGGCTGCCCGCGCAGTTCACTCTTCCGGTGCGGGTGATGCTCGGGCTCTTTTTTCTCATCGCGAGTGCTTGGGCGCTGGTCTCGCTCTCGCGCCGGAGCTCCTGGAAAGCGCTTCTGCCAAGCTGCACGCTTGTTAGCACGCAGTTTTTCTGGTTCCTTCTGCCAGCGCTCATCGAACTCGCCAGTGGGAAAGAAGTGCCGCAGACGCGCTATTCCAGTGGGATTTTGGCGGTGCTCCATTCAGCGCAGTATCTTTGGATCACCAGCTACTATCAGGCAAAGGAAGCGCGCGCCGCCGGCCAAACAGCTTGGAGTTTTTCGCGCTATCTGTTGATCTTGGTCGCGGGAGGTATTGCGCTGTTCATTCCTGGTCCCTGGCTTGCCAGTCGCGTGTTTCATGCCGATTTCGCCACCAGCTTTTTGACCTTCATGGCCCTGGTCAATCTCCACCATTTCCTGCTCGATGGCGCCATCTGGAAGCTTCGCGATTCCCGGATTGCGTGGTTTTTGCTCAACAAGCGCGAAGCAGCGCCAAAAGTCCAAACGTCGCCCTCACGCACCGCCGCATTTTTTCGCTGGATCGCCGGAACCACCTTTACTGCTCGCTCGCTCCGTGTCGCACTCATCGTCCTTCTTCTGCTTTGGGGTGCCATGGACCAACTTCGCTTCTACTGGGCGAACGTTTCCGCGGGTCTCAGTTCTTTGCAGCGCGCTGCGCGGCTCAATCCCAACGACTCCAGCCTGCAAACACATCTCGCTCGTGCCGCTGACCTCGCAGGCGATCGCGATTTGGCTCTCGCTTCTCTTCAGCACGCTGCGGCGGTGAATCCTTCCAACATCTCCTTCCAGGAAGCTTATGCTCGGGGCCTGATTCTTGCCGGCCGCGACGCAGACGCCTACGCGCTGTACCACGAGGTGCTTCTCCGCTCGCCACAAAACGCCAACGCGCTCATCAACTATGGTCTTCTGGCACAGCGTCTCGGCCATCCCGAGGAAGCCGTCGACACGTGGCAGCGGGCCGTCGCTGCTGATCCTATCCAGCCGAATGCCCAGCTTTATTTGGCGCAGGCACTCGAGCAAAAGGGCGAGCTTCAGGCTGCAGCGCGCCACTACCAGGCATACCTGCAGATCGTGGCAAAACATCCCGCCAGCTATGTTGGCGCAGGTTCCGTGGTTATTTCCGCGCTGATCAAAGTTGCCGATGCCGATGCTGCTGACCAGAAAATTTCCCAAGCTTTGATTGGGTATGCGAAAGCCGCTCAGTTCGCGGAAAAAATGAAAAACCCCGCGCTGCAGAGCCTTGCCCTCGCGCATGCCGCCGATGCTCAAGAGCGCGCTGGCCGTCTTGGCGACGCCGCTCAATCTTTTCAGGCAGCGCTGATTATCGATGAAACGCAGGGCGAAACTCACGATGCGGCCACCGATTGGTTCAACTACGGCCAATTCTTGCACCGTCACAATCAACCGGAGCGGCTGGTTTTCGCGTGCTTTGACCGCGCGCAGGATCTGATGAGTACCAATCCCGGCGACGCATTAAACGCCATGGCCGCGGCCGTTACTGCGAGCCAGGCTCGTCTCGGTCCTGCTGCCCGTTCACTTCCATCCCAACTGTCTAAACTGCTCTCAGAAGCGCTTTCCCTACAACCCTCCGCGTTCTCTCCACAATAGGTTCTGCATCTATTTCAGTGTGCAGCATCGGCTCTTGGTTTCTGTTCGCTGTCGACCGTTCGTATGCCCTGCAAACCAAATTGCCCCCACGCCAAATTCCCACTAGAATGTGTGCGTAATCTTCTTTCCTCTGCTCTCGCTCCCTCTTGGAGGTACGGAAGGCCCATGGCGCTGATGCGCTCGATGTTGCTTGCTGCCTCGCAAAACGCCTGGTTGCGCGAGCACGCCGTCAATTTCCCCTTCGTGCGACGCAGTGTTTCCCGGTTCATGCCGGGAGAAACTTTGGACGCCGCCATTGCAGCTGCGCAATCGCTGCTTCAGAAGAATATCGGCTCGATCTTCACGCACCTCGGTGAAAACGTTACCGATGGCGCCGAAGCCCGCAACGTTTCCGACCATTATCTGGAAGTTCTCGATTGCATCCACCAAGTCAACCTATCCACCGAAGTTTCCGTCAAGCTGACCCAGCTTGGACTGGACCTTTCTCCCGATGTTTGCTTCGAAAATCTCGAACGTATCATTCAGCGTGAGCATTCCAACAGGACCGTTTGGGTGGATATGGAAGCCAGCAACTATGTCGATGCCACCCTGGACATCTACAAGCGTGCGATCCGCGGCTATCCCAATACCGGGATTTGCCTTCAGGCTTATCTCTACCGCACCAAAAAAGATTTGGCGGAACTGCTGCCCTTGCGGCCCTCCATACGTCTGGTGAAGGGCGCGTACAAAGAGCCCGCCGAGATCGCGTTCCCCAGAAAATCAGACGTGGATGCAAATTATTTCGCTCTCGCTCAGGAGATGCTGCGGGCCCGGTCTGCGGGAACTTGCGCACGCGGAGCTTTCGGCACCCATGACATCCAGCTTATTCGCCGTTTAACCGATTACGTCGCGGAGCAGGGAATCAGCAAAGCCGATTTTGAAGTCGAGATGCTCTATGGCATTCAACGCGTCGAGCAAGAACGCCTGGCGAAATCCGGCTATCGTTCCGTCGTCCTCGTCGCGTATGGAACCTACTGGTATCCCTGGTTTGTTCGTCGCCTTGCGGAGCGCCCTGCCAACGTATGGTTTTTGCTCCGCAATGTTTTCGCCTCATAGCCTATGTTTCCGATTCTTCAACTCGCTAGGAAGGGGAACGTCCTATTCGACGACTTTGTACCCCACAAAGTAAAAGTCGTCATTCCGAACGGAGTCCGCGAAGTGAGGAATCTGTCTTCGCACAGCAATTTCGTCTCAACGGAGGCACGAAATGCGTAAATGGAGTGCACTACTCGTCGTCGTGGCGGCCACGCTTCTCCTTGCGGCTGGTGTTCCGGAACCGCAATGGAGGCAACTGTTCGACGGCAAGGATCTGAATGGTTGGAAGCATGTTGGCCCCGGCAACATGACCGTTGAGAACGGCCTGATTCAGACCCACGGTGGTATGGGCCTTCTCTACTGGACAAAAGAAAAATTCGGGAACTGCCGCATCAAGGTCGTCTACAAAATGCGCGATTTTAACGACAACTCCGGGGTGTTCATCCGCATTCCTGTCGAGCCGCGAGAAGAATGGATGCCCGTGCACTACGGCTACGAAGTGCAGATCGACAATCATCCGGAAACCTCGGGTGAAGACGAATACCATGTCACGGGAACGCTTTATTCTTTGACCAAGCCGCTCTCGAAACCCGGCAAGCCTGGCCCGGAGTGGAATACCATGCTTATCACTCTCGACGGACCGCACACCATCGTCGAAGTCAACGGCGAAAAAATCACCGATTACACCGAAGGCCAGCCCGTCCCCGATCGCAAGTTCGACTTCGAACCGCAGCGAGGCACTCGTCCTAACGAAGGTTACATCGGCCTCCAGAATCACAGTGACAATGACATCGTTTTCTTTAAAGAAGTGGCCGTTCAACCCCTGCACTAATGCTTGACCAGATTCGATCTCTTACGGAGAACATCATGAGCAAAAATCAAATCTCGCGTCGTTCCTTTCTACAAACCAGCGCCGTCACCACCGGAGCCATGTTTGCTGGAAAGCGCATGATCCTTGAGCCGGAAAGCATTCCTTCCAAACTGGAAATGGCCGCTGCCAGTGATCGTGTTCGTTTTGGCATCATTGGGGTGGGCATGCAGGGCAACGGCTTGCTTTCCACGGCCGTCGGTCTTCCCGGGACCGAGTGCATCGCGGCTGCCGATCTTTACGATGGCCGCCACACGCTTGCCAAGGAAATCGCGGGTTCGAAGATCACCACCACGCGCCACTACAAGGAACTTCTTGACAACAAGGAAATCGATTGCATTATCGCCGCCGTTCCCGATCACTGGCACATGCAGGTGTTCATTGACACGCTCAATGCCGGAAAAGATATCTACCTCGAAAAGCCGATGTCTCACGCGGCTGCCGAAGGTGTGGAGATGGTGGCGGTGGCGCAAAAGACCGGTCGCATCGTTCAGATTGGCTCTCAGCGTGTGAGTTCCGTCATCTGCAAAAAAGCCAAAGAAATGCTGGCGCAGGGTGCCATCGGCGACGTGAACCTGATCGAGGGCTCGCTTGGCCGTAACGATCCTACCGGAGCTTGGGAATATCCCATCCCGCCCGATCTTTCGACCACCACCCTCGATTGGGAAACGTGGCAAGGTACCGTGCCCAAGCGCGATTTCGACGGTAAATACTTCGCGCGCTGGCGCTGCTGGAAGGAATATGGCACTGGTGTTGCCGGCGATCTTCTTGTCCACCTCGTCAGTGGCATGAACTTTATGATGGGTTGGAACGAACCGCCCGCTCGCGCCATGTCCTTTGGCGGCATTCTCCGCTGGCCCGATGGGCGCAACATGCCCGATGTTCAGACCACCATCTACGAATACGGCAAAATTCCCGTTTACCTCCGACTCAATTTAGGTTGCGAGACTCCGGAGACGTATCGCTTTCAAGGCTCGAAGGGCATTCTCGAAGCCACCGAATTTGGTATCGCTCTTTACCCGCAATCCGGCGTCGACACTGCTCCCAGCTATTACGCTACGAGCTTCCCGCACGCCATGCGCGAAGCCTACGAAAAAGAGTGGCACGAAAAGCACGATCCGCCCGTCGGCAAGGAACCGCTCTCGGAAAGTTACACCTATAAGGGTGACGATTGGGATGATCAGCGTCCGCACATGTGGGCCTATCTCGAAGCCGTCCGCAGCCGCAAGCAACTGACCGAAAACGCCGTGTTTGGTCATAACGCCGCGCTGGCTTGCCACATGGCCAACGAATCTTACTTTCGCAAGGCCGCGGTCTACTGGGACGCCACCGCCAGTCAAATCAAGAACATCTAACTGCTTTCCGCGCAAAACAAAAAGGGGGCTGCTTCTCAGCCCCCTTTAATAATTACTTCGTTCAGATCGGTGATCGGGTATCGGGAAACGGATTCCTCACTCCGTTCGGAATGACAGAATGAGATCGACGATTACTGGTTACTTTTAATAGCTATTGCGCCCGAGCAAACTCCACGTAGTCTCGTCCCTTATACAAACGGTATTGCCCAGCTTGCCCCGCTACAATCTGCAGCGGCACCGGCCTTTTCATCTCCGTATCTTTCATCGACGTTGCCGTAAGCAAATCATTCGCCGCCACATCCATTACTAAGAACCGGTTGCCTTCGACAAATCCAAACCCATACTGCCCCGGCTTCAGCGTCTGCCCCCCGATGGTCAACGCCACTTCGGTGATCAGAAATCCCTGGTACTTCTCTTTCAACCCACTGGAATAACCCGAGGCGTCCACCAGAGCCGTCAAGACCATAAATCCGTCGGCGTACCGCACTCCCGCGCTATTTCGTGCCTGCACGGTTGCGGATTGCCCGCGAAAAAATACTTTGTCGGGAAACAGCTTGTCACCCACCTCTGCTGCCTTCAGCACACCTTCTTTTGCAGGCGGCATCGTTTGTTTCTCCTGCCCCGAAGCAACGTTTACCAAGACGAGCAACAATGCAGACAACAACCAAGCTGCAGAACAGTTTCTCATCGCATTTTCTCCTGATCCCTGGCTTGCGGAGCGACCCCACATTTTACTCCACGGCGCCGGTCCAGCAAGCACACTTGAGAGGAGGAGAGGAGGCAAATGGGTGGTCGGGATGATCCCAGGTTCTCACGCGAGCCTATATTGCTTTAGACATTGCGGAGGACGCTGAAGGAAAGGTGGGTTACGGATGACTGTGGCCTGATAACTGTCCACTGCAGTTTCTCTGGTCGGGACGGCGAGATTTGAACTCGCGACCTCACGCACCCCAAGCGTGCGCGCTACCAGGCTGCGCTACGTCCCGACCGCTACTCAACTACCGTATCACTTGCGTTCCAACAGCGTCAAGAAACTGCGCAATCCATCGCGCAGATCCAGCAGCATTTTCCGGTTTAATTGCGAAGTTCCGCATTCGCCGCCCGTTCCAACACCACCCTCTGCGCTTTCTCCGCCGCTCCCGGCTTCTTTCAAATGTCGACGGGCGCCAGCAATCGTGAATCCTTCGTCGTACAACAAGCGCTTGATCTTCAGCACCAAATCCACGTCTTCTTGCCGGTAAAGCCGGTGTCCGTTGGCGCCCTTCACCGGCTCCAGCATTGGAAATTCCGTCTCCCAATAGCGCAGCACAAACGGCTTCAGTGCCGTCAATCGGCTCACCTCTCCAATCCGGTAGTATTTCGTTTCGTCGGTGACCGGTGTGGCTGTGCTGCTCATTTCTTTTTCTCGCGGAGCTTCTTCCGGCAGGGATTCCTCCATCGTAGGCCAAAAACACGGCAAGTCAACCTACGTTGTTCTGGGTAAACCTAGAAACGGTCAATCCGAGCGGAGTCTTCGGAGCGAGGCATGATGTTTCACTCCTCCGACGCTTTGCTTTCCCGGTCTCCTCGCTTCTTCAACCTCTGAATGAATCGTACGGGCGTGCCCATGAACGGCCACTTCGCTCTCAACTGATTTTCAAGGAAGCGCTCAAAGCTGAAGTGCAGCGGCTTCTTTTGATTTGTAAACAACAAAAACACCGGTGGCGCCACCTTGGCCTGGGTAATGTAGTAAATCCGCACCGGCCGCGCCTTTGGATTGGTCGCTCGGCCCAAGTCCACTTCTTGTTTCAGCCAGCGGTTCAACTCCGGCGTCGCGATCTTCCTCGCTCGTTCGGCGGCGACCTGATCGATCAGCGGATACAATTTCGGCGCCCGTTCCCCGGTCTTGGCGGACAGAAAGACCACTGGCGCGTAACTCAAAAATTTAAACTTTTCCTTCACCATCGCTTCGTATTCGAACAGCAATTTCCCTTTATCAATCGCCCGTGCTGTTGTAACCGTGCTTCCGTCCCCTCGCTTCGTCTTTCCCTTAGCGCTTTTGGCGGACTCCTCCGCCGCTCGTTGCGCCGCTTCCACTGCCAAATCCCATTTGTTCACAACAATAATTACGGAGCGCCCCGACTGCTCGGCATAACTCGCAATCGTCGCATCACCCTGGGTCACGCCCTGCTCTCCATCAATCACCAGGAGTGCCACGTCCGCGCGCTCCAGCCCGCGCTTAGCCATCACCACACTCAACTTCTCCGCGACTAGCCGTGTCTTGCCCTTCCTACGGATCCCCGCGGTGTCCACAAACCGGTAAGTCTTCCCATCCCGTGCGACGTCCGTGTCGACGCTGTCCATGGTGGTGCCCGGTATGGGTGACACGATCGACCGTTCTTCGCCCGCCATGCGGTTCAGCAAGGTCGATTTCCCCACATTGGGCCGCCCGATAATCGCGATCTCCACCACCTTTGGGACTTCTTCCGCCCGCTCCTCCACACTTTGTCCTTGGATCTTTTCCAGCGCGGCGTCTAGCAAATCGTCCACGCCTGTCCCATGCTCTGCTGCAATCGGAAACACCGGCACACCCAAAGCGTGAAACGGTCCGGCATTCACTTCCTGGAGCGTCGAATCCACTTTGTTCACCGCCACCACAAAAGGCCGCCCGGTGGTTCGCAGCAATCTTGCCAACTCCGCATCCAGCGGGGTCAAACCGGCCGTGCTGTCTACCACCAGCACCAGCAGCGCTGCCTTTTCGATCGCGACACGTGCCTGCCGCAAAATTTCCGTCGGAATTAGCGCCTTGTCGTCGGGGATGATCCCGCCGGTGTCTACAATTTCCAGCGCGCGTCCGCGCCACTCGGAGCGCCCGTAAATCCGGTCGCGCGTAATGCCCGGCTCGTCCGTCACAATGGCCCGCCGCGTTCCGGTCAAGCGGTTAAACAGCGTCGATTTGCCTACGTTGGGGCGCCCCACAATCACCAATGATGGAAGCCTATTTGCCATTCTTTCCTTCAGCGGGAGTGTCCTTGAAGTGGTTGTTCTCAGCCGCTTCCCGCGCCACTTGTTCAATCTTCCAATCTACCCCATCCACCTACAACTGGCGAGCAACTTCGCCCCGGCTTCCTCCATTTTCCCTATAGAAACATTTCATGGCGGAACCACTTGCTTCTCTTCTGCTTCCCCAGTATCTTGCTTTTCAATTTCCGCGGTGCCCCTGGATGCTTTTCGGGGAAAGCATCTTTCCATCTCGGGGCTTCGAGATGCAATTTGTGTAGTACTTAAGGAGAGTGAGATGAACAGGTCTATTCGCTTCCTGGGCCTTGTCGTATTTTTGTGTGCAGCCTTATTTCTTCTGTTCGGCCCAGTGCTCCATGCTCAGACCTTCCGTGGCACGATTCTCGGCACGGTCACTGACTCCTCCGGCGGCGCTATGGCGGGCGCCACAGTCACTATCAAGAATCTCGACACCGGCCTGATTCGTACGGTCACAACCTCTGAGGACGGGAGCTACGCGGCTCCGGAACTGCCCATCGGGAATTATAGCGTGACCGTCGAAAAGTCGGGGTTTAAGGAAGGCATTGTCACGGGGGTTCGGGTCGAAGTCTCCACGGAGCGGCGCGCTGACTTCACCCTCCAGCCCGGCGAGCTAGCGCAAAAAGTCGAAGTGACCGGAGAAGCGTTGCCTCAGGTTGAATCCACCTCCGACACCCTCGGCGGCATCGTTGAGTCCAAGGTGGTCACCTCTCTTCCCGTCAACGGTCGTGACTACCAGAAACTCATCTTCCTGGTCCCCGGAGTTACCGGTTCGCCCGATCAGATCACCGATTCCCCAGGCTCGTTCGGCATCTTCTCGGTGAACGGTGCTCGCGGCCGCGCCAACAATTTCCTGCTTGATGGCACCGACATGAACGATGGCTATCGCAACGACCCGGCGATCAACGAAGCCGGTACCTACGGCACCCCTGCCACGATCCTTCCGGTCGAGGCCATCGCGGAGCTTCGTGTAGCTTCCAACTTTGAAGCTGAATACGGCCGCAGCGCCGGCGGTGTCGTTAACGTGGTCACCAAATCGGGAACGAATCAGTTCCATGGTTCGGCTTTCGAATATTTCCGCAACACAGTTTTGAACGCCCGCAACTACTTCAATCCGGCGGAAAATGAACCAGGCGGTCAGCCCCAGGAGCCTTTCCACGACAATCAGTTTGGCGGCTCTCTCGGCGGTCCCATCATCAAAGACCGCGACTTCTTCTTCGTGGACTACGAAGGCGTTCGCGAGACCGGCGGGCTCAACTACTTCGCGCTCGTGCCTTCTCAGCAGGAAATGGCGATTGCTACGCAGCAGGTTCTGTATTCCGGATACAGCGGTGTGAACCCGGTTGTCGCCAATCTTCTGGCCATGCATCCTTGGCCGACGCCTAGTATCACGACTACCCCTTTCTCTGACGTAAATAACTCTTTCGTTGCCACTCCTTTTTTGAATAACATCAACAACGGCATCATCAAAATCGACCACAATTTCAATCAGAACAATCTACTGGCTGGCCGCTATTACATTGGCGACAGCGAGCAAAGCTTCCCCCTCGGCCTCGTAGGCGGCAGCCTTTTGCCCGGTTATAACGTCACCACTCCCACTCGGGTCCAGATGATTGCTCTCTCGTACGTCTCCGTCATCAACCCGAACATGGTTAACGAAGCTCGCCTTGGCTGGAATCGTTTTGCGGAGGGATTTTTTCCCGAGGATCGCAGTTTTAATCCTGCGTCGATTGGCCTCGATACAGGTGTCGACTCCTACAATTACGGCCTTCCTCGCATGAACGTTGGCAGCTACGCCCAAATCGGGGCCAACTACACCGTTCCGCGCCAGCGCGTGGACACCAACTGGCACTTCATCGATGGTATTTCGTGGAAAGCCGGCAAACACGACATCAAGTTCGGCTACGAATTCCGCCGCACTTCCATTTCACAAATCCTGAATATCGATTTCCGCGGGAAGCTTTCTTTTAGCGGCACACCCTTCGCCGGTCCCTGCGCCGACGTCTCTGCCACGGGCGGCGATGGCAATCAGTGTCAGGCCCTCGCTTCTTTCCTTGCCGGCACTCCCAGTGGCGGCAGCATCGCCTCCGGCAACACCAATCGCAACACCTTCCAGAATTCCGACGCCGCCTATTTCCAGGATAGCTACCGAGTTACCCACACCTTCACGCTGAACCTCGGCCTTCGCTACGATTACTACGGCATCTTCCAGGACAAGCAGGAGAACCTCACAAATATTCTGCTCAACCAGGCCACTCAGTTGGCCACTCCCACGGTGATCGGCGCCGGCCGTCTGTATCAGCCGGACTATCGCAACTGGGCTCCTCGCGTCAGCGTCGCTTGGGACGTCTTCGGTAAACAAAAAACCGTTGTTCGTGCCGGCTATGGCGTGTTCTTCGATGCTTTCTCGCAAGACGCTTTCATCGGTCAGGTTCCGTATAACAGCGTATTCGATCCCGGCGCCGCCTATTCTGGTTTCGGACCCAATCCCATTTACTTTGCGGGTACCAGCGGGTTTGCATTTGCTCCCGGCGTTCCGGTCTACGGCAGTGCTGCGCCGATGTCGGACGGTTTCGCCGTCAATCCTAATCTTCGTACTCCGTATATGCAGAATTTTAATTTAAACATTCAGGAGCAGGTTGCGCGGAAAATGGTTTTCCAAGTTGGCTACGTGGGTTCCAACGGTCACAAACTACTGCAAACCGTCGACGCCAACCAGCCCACCCAGGCCATGATTACCGCCGCGGATTTGGGCTGTGATTGCATCAACAACGGCAGTCCTAATTACGTTCCTCGTTTCTATACCAGCACGGATCCGAATTACAGTTTCTTTTACCTCAACTATCTCGAAAACTCCGCCAATTCCAACTACAACTCGCTCCAGACCAGCTTCAATATCAACGATTGGCACGGTCTCACTACCACGGTCAATTACACTTGGTCTCATTCCATCGACGACGCCAGCGACGCTTGGGAGTATGTCCCCAACGCTTCAACTCCCAACGAGACTTATGCCACCAATCCCAATCGCGGCAATTCCAACTTCGACGTCCGGAATCGCTTCACCTGGAACTTCATCTACCAGATTCCCGATTCCCAGGATTCGCCTCTCAAAGTTCTTCGCAACGGTTGGGGTGTCAACGGTATCGTCACCGTCCAGTCCGGCCAGCCGTTCCAGTTCAACTACAACTTTGAGGACGACTACGACGGCAGCGGCAGCTACTACGGAGTTCCCGACATCGTCGGGCCCGTCCATTACAATCAAAGCAATCCGAATCAGTTCATCAATCTGGACGCCTTCGCTGTTCCGTGCACCCCATTGCCCAGCGGCTTCGATGGCACTGCTTCTTCCTGCACGCCGGGTACTCGCCACTACGGCAATCTCGGTCGCAACTCGCTCATCGGTCCTCATTTCCGCCAGTTCGACTTTTCTGTCTTCAAAGACACCCATCTGACCGAGCACGTGAATATGCAGTTGCGTTTCGAAGCCTACAACCTGTTTAACCATCCGAACTTTGCCAACCCCTATCTGCCGTACTTTATTGCTGACCCGTCCATCAACGGCGCGACCTCGGCTGGCCGATATCAGGGGTATTATCCACTGACGGCGACCGGAGACGTCGGCATCGGTTATCCGTTCCTGGGCAGCGGCGGCCCGCGAAGCATGCAGCTCGCCGCTAAATTGACGTTCTAGCAATACGCAGCAATATCCGCCTGGGTGCCTCACGTGCCGCTTTTGCGCGTGAGGTCCCATGGGATTTGCGTGTTCTGGGTTATGTTTTTTGTAACTTGCAGAAAACAAACTCGATAATTGAGACGCTTGGCTAACATACGCGAGCGCATGCAGCTCGAACGCATCCCTGCTGCTCCAAGAATTCGCCCTTCCAAATTGCAACTTGTGATAAACGTGATAGTTTCGTTCCCCCTTCTGCGTACTAAGTTATGGAACCGCTGACACCAGGCCATTTACGCGTGCCGGGAAAAACGGAGCCTACGGATTTAATCGCTCAAGCTCGGGCTGGGGATACCCAAGCTTGGGGCGATCTCTACCGGGAATTTGCGCCGGCGATCTTTCGCTTTTGCCGCCGCGCTCTTCCCAGTAAGGAAGATGCTGAAGATGCCACGATGGAGATTTTCATGAAGTTGCGCGATAAACTCAGCCAATACGACACCTCGCGCTCCTTCACCGCTTGGCTCTACAAGGTCGCCGCGAACCACTGTTGGGATGTCCTCCGCCGACGCAAGGCCCGGCATGAGAAAGATATGGAAGATGTAGACGAGCTTCCTCTGGAAGCTCCCGAACCCAATCAACTGGAGCGGCTCATCGAGGAACGCACCAGCGAGGAAGTGCGCAAGGCGCTCGACAAACTCGGGGCTCGGGCCCGCATGGCTCTGGTCATGCGCTACTACTCGGATATGAGCTACGACGAAATTGCTGATGCCTTGGGCGTTCGCAGGCCCTTTGTAGGCGTGGTCCTGCTGCGCGCAAGGCACGAGCTGCGGCAAGCGTTGGGTGAGAACAGCCCGCTTGCAGTCGGAGGCGCCCGGTGAACGATACTGCCAACCAGAACAATCATCCTGACGAAATTACTCTGCTTCTGTACGTGGAGCGCCAACTCGACCGAGACAGGGCACAGGAAGTCTCTCGTCACACCCAGACGTGTGAGCGGTGCCTCATTCTCCTCCGTGCACTCGATCGCGAGTCGCGCCTCCTGACCCGCTCCATGCTGGAAGAAGATGAACCTCTTCCCGGCCGCCTCGCGGAATTCCAAGCCAAGGTCAAGCGCTCCATGCAGTGGATCTGGGGCGTAGTCTTTGCTGCGGCTTTGCTTGGTGTTTATCTGCTTTACGCCGGTTACATCGAGCCGTGGCAGCGGCAGTTTGAGCAGGCCGGGTTTGACGGTACCAATCTTCTGAGTCTCTTCTTTTTCCAAAGCGCGTTCTGGAAAGGATGGCAATCCATGTTTACGCTCGTCGAAGTCGTCGCCATGGCTTCTTTCGCTGGCTTTGGACTCTTTCTGGTTCGCAAGTACTTGAAGCGCGGCAGCGCGCTGGCCGTGGTCTTCGCGACCATGGGCCTGCTTATGGCTACCGCGAATCCCGCCGCTGCCTCAGAGTTCCGCAAGGGCGAGTCCGTGCAAATCCACAAGGACGAAATGATCAACAGCGACCTCTTTGCCATGGGCGATCAAATCAAGATGAATGGTACGGTCGATGGCGACTTCTTCGGTTTTGGACAGAATGTGGAAGTTTCCGGTCACGTGACCGGCGACGTCATCTGCTTCTGTCGCGCCTTGCGCGTGGATGGCCAAGTGGACGGCAACGTTCGCGATTTCTCGAACAATGTCACCATCCTCGGCAGCGTTGGTCGCAACGTGACTTCCTTTGCCGACTTGTCTACGGTCGAATCCGCGGGAAAGATTGGCCATTCGCTGATGACCTTCAGCAATAACCTTATCCTGGATGGCTCGGTGGGGCGCGATTTTCTAGGCTTTTTTAGCAACGCAACGATTGATGGCTCCATCGGCGGCGAATTCCGCGGCAAAGGTCGCACCCTCAGCATTGGCAGCAACGCGTCCATTGGGGGCAAAGCCACATTTGAAGGCGACAAGCCCGCCGAGGTGTCCTCCTCCGCCAAACTGGCTTCGCCTTTACAGTACACCAAGACGCAACACCGTTCGCAGTTACAGCGCGGTCCCGGTTACTACATTTGGCGCATTATATGGGCCGGCGCCTGGATTCTTCTTGGCCTCGTTCTGATTGGGCTTATGCCCCGGTTTGCCGTTGAAACCGTGGAAGCCGCCGAACGCTATGGCGCCGCTCTCGGACTGGGCATTCTTGTCTTCTTCGGTGTCGGAATCGCAGCCATCATCGCTTGTATTACGATCGTGGGCTTGCTTCTGGGCATCTCGACTTTCTTTCTCTGGATCGTCTCCTTGTTTGCTTCCTACGTCGTTGCCGGCGCGGTCGTCGGCCGCTGGATTCTTGGCAAGGCCGAGGAGCACTGGCCACTAGTCGGTCGTATGGTCCTGGGCGTGTTTATCGTTGTCATTTGCACCGGCCTGCCGTACATCGGTGGATGGATTTGTTTTGGCGTGTGGATTTGGGGCATGGGTGCCATCGCCATCGCGGTTTACCGGCGCGTCCAGCCCATCATCGCTCCCAACATCCCCTCCATGCCCGGCGGTCCGGTCGGCACTCCGCTGCCGCCAACTACCACGGTCAGCCCGGCTTAGTTTGTAGCGGCGGGTTTATCGCCATTCCTGCGTGAATGCGAAAGAAAACGGGCCCCGAAGTTTCCGGGGCCCGTTGCCTCTGCGGAGGCGGGAATAAACTCAAAAACGGATCATTGTTGGCGGGCTTTATCTGCGTAGAACCAGTTTGCCGCTCCGGTACTCAGATTCAGATAGAGCGCACTCATGGATACCGTTCCTGTCAAATTGCCAATGCTGCTCTCTCCTTCGACCAAAGTAGCATTCGGATACGCTTGAACCACGGGAGCGGTCCCGAAGGTGGTACCCAGGTATGAAGGCAATCCAGAAATCGTGAACGATGTGCTGGTGGTCGTGTTAATCGTTCCGGTCAGCCGCGAAAACCGCAGCGTCAGTACATTGGCTGTGGCACTGATGATGCTGTTCGAGGTGGCCGCGCCGCTGACTCTCGCGCGTACCATTTGTCCGGCCAATAGGTCATTGACGGTTGCGAACCCGGTTACGTTGATTCCCGCTGGCACGCCCGCTTGACCATACAGGTAAGCTGGATCCACGGCAAACGTTCCGGTCGGGTTCAGCGTCAAGCACACTCCGCTTCCGAAACCAGCGCTAGCCAGAGGTGATCCCGAGGTGAATATCTCACTGTCGCTCAGGATCATTGCGAATCCACCGGTGCAGCTGCTCGGATAGATGATCCCTTCCACCTCGTCGGAGGGTGTGGTGGAAATGTCGATGATGTCCAGCGATGTCGCTGTGGGCACTCCCGCGGTGGTCAGCACGCCCTGCACACTGACGATGGAACCTGCCTGGATACAACTGAGTCCGGTGGTCGCATTGGTGCACTGGCTGAGCGGATCGAACACCTGAGTCGACGAGGTAATCGCCTCGGTCATGGTCCCGCGTAATGACGATTCGACGGTGATACTGCTCGACGAAATGGCGGTGACCTCTCCCGTGAAATCATCCAGATTCGAAAATGCCCCGCTGGCCAGTCCGGCTGGCACGGTGCTGGTCGCCGTCATGACTCCCGACTGGGTCACGTCAATCGCCAGCGCTCCGCTGCTGGTCACCACTGCATTGTTGTAATTGAAATCCAGGCCGAGCCACTGATTCGCGTTGGCTGTCAGCGTCAACGCCGAAGGAAACGTGTAGGTAATGGTGGCTGCCGATCCGGTCATGCTGCACACCATGCCGGTGGTGCAGGAGCTTCCCAGACTGTTTCCGGTATTGTTGAAAAAGACCCCCGACGGCGCCGCCACCGTCACACTCACAGCGGTGTAGGTTCCCGCAGCGACCGTCACGTTATTGGCGATCAGATTCGTATCCGTTTGCAGCCGCGTCAACTCGAAATCGCTGGATGGATTCGACGAAAACACGGACACCGCGCTTCCACTCGACGGCGTGAGGGTAATGCCGATGATTGGCAATGAAAAACTGACCACGTTGGCATTCGTAGGTGGCGTATCCGAGATGGTCAAGCTCAGCGACGCGTTGCCTCCACCCGGGGTACAGTTCGTGCATGGTGTTTTCAAACCGCTGCAGGAACTCACCGCAAAAATGGCCGCAATGGCCACAAACAAAAGGCTCTTTTTCGATTTCATTAAGTACCCCAGAACACAGGATTAAACAGACCGGGCCGCACCGACCGAATAGCTGTAAATCCCCCCAGAAATACTCTAGCGCTGCGGGGCTGCACGCAAGGCACGGACAAGCCCTGCGGTGCCCAACTGTTAACCGTGCGCCCGGTCAGGCCCCAGCGCTTGCTGGCGAAGCAAACGCCTTCAGCGGTTGTGTTATCGTTAAATCTCTGAGCAACTTGGCGATTAGGTAGGCTTTCTGGCGAAACGCAATTCCAAATCCGCATCTCCGAAGGTAGCCAAGGAACCCCCGCAAAGTGCGCCCGAGCGCGTCTATGTCCCTTTGGACGACGACCGCCACTTGTCTCCCCCGTCCCGCCAACCCAAAGCCGCTTCTCGTCCTTACCCGCAGGACAACCTGTCACATTCTGACGAATGGCCGGAGCGGCCCCACAACAAGCCCACCATGCAGGCCATCTTTGGTCCTGGCGGTTTTCTGGACAAATGCATGATTGGTGGCTACGAGCATCGGCCCGCGCAGTTGCAAATGGCGGAAGCGGTTGACGATGCTTTCGAGAATCACTATCACGCGATACTCGAAGCGGGCACCGGCACCGGCAAAACCCTCGCGTATCTCCTGCCCGCCATCGTGAGCGGGCGCCGCGTCGTTGTTTCAACCGCTACTAAGTCGTTGCAAGAGCAGCTCTACGAAAAGGATGTTCCTTTTCTTCAGAAACATTTCGCGCCGGAGTGGAAAGTAGCGGTCATGAAAGGCCGCTCCAATTTTCTCTGCCTTTCCAAGATGCACGCCCTCGCTGACCAACCGATGCTGAAAGGCCTGGAGGAAGTCGATGCCTTCCGCCAGATTCGCGATTGGGCCCAACTCACGGAGACGGGCGACCGAGCTGAACTCACCTTTCTTCCTGACGACTCGGAACTCTGGTCCCGCATTGACGCTCGCCGCGACACGTGCACGGGCAAAAAATGTGCGCAGTTCGAGCAGTGTTTCCTCACGCGCATGCAAACCCGGGCCAAGGAAGCGGATCTCATCATCGTCAATCATCATCTCTTCTTTGCGGATCTAGCCCTCAAGCACGACGATTTCGGCAGCATTCTTCCGGACTATTCGGCGGTGGTCTTTGACGAAGCCCACGAAATGGAAGATGTGGCCAGCGATTACTTCGGCCAGCAGATCTCCAACTTTCGCTTCGAGGAACTGGCTCGCGATGCCGACCAGATGATGCGCCTGACCCACCAGGGCACGCCCAGCCTGCTCCGTCGCACGCAGCGCATCCGCGAAAAGAGCCGGGCGTTCTTCGATTCGTTTCCACCCAAAGAAGGTCGCTTTCCTTTTGCTCGTCACGAACGCGAAGCTTTCCTGGAGCAGAACCGTGAAGCCTACGACGTTCTGTTGAATGCTCTCAAGGGACTCGAGACCGAGTTTGCGGCCATCACCAACAAGCCGGAAGAACTTCTTCGCATTGCGCGCCGCAGCTTCGAACTTCGCCAGGAGTTCGCATTCCTTTTCGAGTCCAACGAAAAGAATTACGTCTACTGGTTCGAGCGTCGGAACAAGGGCGTCTTCCTCGCCGCCACTCCCATCGACGTCAGCCAGATTCTGCGCGAGCGTCTTTTTGAACCTTTCGACACCGTGATCCTTACTTCCGCCACGCTGGCCGTCGCCGGCCGTTTCGAGTTTATCCGACAGCGTATGGGCCTTGACCACGCCAAGGAGTCGCAGCTCCCACCCGAGTTCGATTACGAACACCAGGCACTACTCTACCTTCCGGAGCGCATGCCCGACGTTCGCGACGCCGGGTTCGCAGCGAAAGCTGTCGACGAAATTGTTTCGTTGCTCGAACTAAGCCAGGGGCGAGCGTTCTGCCTGTTCACCAGCTACGCCCAGATGAACGACCTGTTCGACCGCGTGCAAAAGCGTGTCGATTTTCCGCTGCTTTTGCAAGGCACCGCGCCCCGTATGGCTTTACTCGAACGTTTCAAAACCACCGCAAACTCGGTCCTTTTCGCCACCTCGAGCTTCTGGCAAGGTGTCGACGTGCCCGGCGAACAGCTTTCCTGCGTCATCGTTGACCGCCTGCCCTTCGCCGTTCCCTCCGATCCGGTTGTGGCCGCGCGCGTCCGCGCTCTCCAGGAGGAAGGTCGCAACCCTTTCTCCGAATTTCAGGTTCCCGAGGCAGTGCTTGCCCTCAAACAGGGCTTCGGCCGGCTGATCCGCACCAAAACCGACCGTGGCGTGCTCGCTCTCCTCGATACAAGAATCTCTCGTATGCCGTATGGTAAAATTTTTCTTGAGTCCTTGCCGCGCTATCGCAGGACGCACGACTTGGGGGAAGTCGGGCGTTTCTTGAGCGCCAGCAGGCCTACCTGAAGCCCCCCTTGGAAAGAAGAGGATCGGTCGCCGTTTATGTTTCAAGTGAGTGTGGAAGAGACGTTTTCGTCGGGGCACGCCCTACGCGGATATAAGGGTAAGTGCGAGAATCCCCATGGACACAACTATCGTGTGCAGGTCACCCTGGAAGGGCCCCAACTGGACAATATCGGCCTGCTCGTCGACTTTACGCACTTGAAGGAAATCATGCGCGCTATCATCAAGCGCCTCGACCACCAGTTCATTAACGATTTAGAACCTTTTACCACCATCAATCCCTCTGCGGAAAATATGGCGAAATACTTCTACGAGGAGATCAGCGGCAACTTGAAAGGTTTGCCTCCGGGCGCCCGCGTGAGTAATGTCGTTGTCTGGGAGACGGATACGGCCATGGCCAAGTACCGTCCCGGAAATTGATCCAAGGAGGCGGCGCACATGAATCGTTCTATCCTTATCATCATGATTCCCGCACTGCTCGTCGCCGCCGGTTACGTGATCGTTTTGCGCATGATGGGCTTCCCTCCAGGTTACCCACGCCTGGTCATTGCCATGGTTCTGTTTTTCGGTGCGATCTATTGGCTATCCAAACGATCGGGAAAGAAGGCAAACACCAGCGGGCAATAGCCAGAGCGATGTTGCCGTAGGGCCCAATGTACGTCACTGAAATTTTCAAATCCATTCAAGGTGAAGGAACCCGTGCCGGCCTTCCCTGCATCTTCGTCCGCCTTACCGGTTGCAATCTGCGCTGCACCTGGTGCGACACCGCGTACGCTTTTCACGGCGGCCAAAAAATGACCATCGAAGATGTCTTGGAGCGCGTCGAAGCGCTCAATCGCCGCCCGGACGGTGCACCCAGCGGTGTTCCGCTTGTCGAACTCACTGGCGGGGAACCCCTGCTGCAAAAAGAGATTTGCCCGCTCGCCGAACATTTGTTGGCTGCTGGCTTTACCGTGATGGTCGAAACCAGCGGCGAGCGCTTTATCGGTGCCTTGCCTGAAGATGTCATCCGTATCGTTGACGTAAAATGTCCCGATTCCGGCGAGCCTGATACCTTCGACCTGCGCAATGTCGATGAATTGAACAAAAAAGATGAAGTGAAGTTCGTTATCTCCACCCGCCGTGATTACGAATTCGCCCGCGAGTTTACCCGGCTGCATCATTTGGAAGAGCGCGTCCACGCGGTATTGTTCTCGCCGGTGCACGAAGATCCGAAAGGTAATTGGAAGGGTCTTGAACCTCGCGAACTGGTGGAATGGCTGCTCGAAGATGGCTTGGGCGCTCGCCTGGGTTTGCAGTTGCACAAGATCGTGTGGGACCCGGCGATGCGCGGCGTATGAGCCGGCAACAGGACATGGAATGGCATTATGAGCGATAACACCAAAGCGGTTGCGCTCTTGAGCGGGGGTATGGACTCGTGTGTGTGCGCTGCTATAGCCCATGAACGCCACGGCACCTCGAATTTGGCCTTGTTGCATGCCTCCTACGGGCAGCGAACCGAAACGCGGGAAAGGCAAGCCTTCGACGCCATTGCGGACTACTACCACCTCGACCAGCGCCTCATCGTGAAACTAGACCATTTCCGCGCCATCGGTGGCTCCGCTCTCACGGATGACAATATCAACGTGCCTGAGAATGAACTGAACGCAACTACTCCACACGAAAGCACGATCCCCGTGACGTACGTTCCTTTTCGAAATGCTCATTTCTTGAGCGTGGGCGTCAGTTGGGCGGAGGCTATTGGAGCCCGTGCCATTTACATCGGGGCGGTTGCCGAAGATAGTTCCGGCTACCCCGATTGCCGCCCCGAGTATTACCGTGTCTTCCAGGAATTGATTCGCGTTGGCACGAAGCCAGAGACCGATATCGCCATGGTCACCCCGGTCATTGGCCTGAAAAAAAGCCAGATTATTCGGCGAGGTCTGGAATTAGGCGCGCCTTTGCATTTGACCTGGTCCTGCTATCAGGGAGAAGACCTTGCTTGTGGCAAGTGCGACAGTTGCTTGCTCCGGTTACGTGCCTTCGCGGAAGCCGGGATTCCCGACCCCATCCCCTACCGGGAGCAGGCCGCGGCCCGAGCCTGACCGCGTGATGGGAATCCTTGGATTCTGTCGCAGATAAGCGATAATGGGGGAAACCGGCCAGAGAACCTTGGCCGGCGCTCCTCGTGAACAAAGGAGAACGGAGCATGTCGAACTTTTTGAAAGCGTACGCGCTCGCCGCATTATTGATTTTTGGTTTGGCCGCGGCTGTCGCGCCCCAGGCGGCCGCGCAACAAGATGGAAAGATAGCGGGGACCATCATCGATTTTGATGGCAAGCCATGGCCGGATCTGCCAGTCAGCCTAAAAAGCGATCAGGGGGCTACCCAAGAGGTCAAGACCGACGCCGAGGGTAAGTTTCAATTCAACAATCTTCGCACCGGAAAATACACGGTTAGCGTTCATCCACCTCAGGTTAAGGATCCTTTCACCACAGTCACCGAAGTACATGGCGGCGCAGAGACCCCGCCGGTAAATTGGAATTTCAAGGAAATTCTCGAAAAACAGAATCCCGAAGCGGCTGCCCAGATGAAGAAGCAAGCCGAGGAAAAATCAAAAGTAAGCCAAATGAAGGTGCACTTCGATCAGGGCAACGCACTTCTCGATCAGGAAAAGGCCGCCAAGGCCGAATTAGCCAAGGCGACCCCTGATCAACGCGATGCTGATAAAGCCAAATTGAACGATTTGGCTACGCAAGCGGCGAATGAATTCGATGCGGCTCGTAAGGCGGCTCCCGAGAAGGATCCTAACATTGGGCTCTTCTGGGGCGACATGGGCCAGGCTTACGATCTCGCCGGACGCAACGACGAAGCCATCAACGCCTACCAACAGGCGATCGCCGCCAAGCCGGACAACGCCGGTTATTACAACAATCTGGGCAATGTGCTCGCACGCGCCGGCAAAATCGACGACGCCAAGGCCGCTTATACCAAGAGCGCAGAACTCGATCCCCCCAATGCCGCAATGGCTTGGCGTAACTTCGGCATCAGTTTGTATCAAGCGGGCCGCATGACGGAAGCTATCGAACCCCTCCAGAAGGCCACGCAGATCGACCCCAAAAACGCGCAGGGCTGGTATTTGCTTGGCACGTGCATGGTTGCGGACCCCAGCATCTACAAGCAGGTCGGCGACAAGATTGAAGTCACTCCCAAGCCCGGCACTGCCGAAGCTTTCCAGAAGGCCATCGCACTGGATCCCAACGGCCCCATCGGAACGCAAGCCAAGCAAGGCCTGGAACAGTTGAACCAACTCACCGGTGGAATCGACACTAAGATAGGTAAGAAAAAGAAGTCCTAATCATCAATCCAATTCACGCATTTTAAAATCGGCTCTGCGTTTGCGGAGCCGATTTGCTTTTTCCCTGTGGTGTGAAGAGCGGGCACATACGGTTTAGCGGTGCGACAGTGTCCCGTTGATTTTGGTTCGTTCGAGCGCCCAGGAAAAGACCAGCATCGACGTCGGCAGCAGCACAACCGCGAAAAGCAACAAGATCAGCAGCGGTTGTGCGATGGCTCGGAGACTTGCTCCCTCCAGCAGGGCCGCACGCATCGCATCCAGCGCGTAGCTCACCGGATTCAGGTGCGCCACAATCTGCAACCATCGCGGCAATACGCTGATGGGAAAAAGCATCCCGCCGACGATGCTCGAAACGCCGAGAAACAGCCACTTCGCGGGATTGCCGCGCTTAAACAGCAACAGATATGCCGACGAGAAAACCCCCAGCCCGGCAAACGACAACACCGTCGCCACCAATACCGCGAGGGCTGACATCCAGTTCGCTGCCCTCAGCGGAAATCCAAACAACAAGCCGCCCCATCCGAGGTACACCGCAACGCGTAACGTCGTCAGCGTAAACGGATAGAGCACCGAGCCCATCAGCACCACCGGAAGCGATACCTGCGTCACCAGCAGCGGCTCTAGCGTGCCGGTGTCGCGTGCTTCTTCGAGGCTCCGGTCAAACGAATCCACCGCCGCGTGCAGGTAGTCGAAGAACGCGAACCCCACTAGCGAAAAGGCGAAATACGAAATGCCCTGCGGCAGGGACTCCCGCAATTGCGGCGAGTCTACGAATCGCGCCACGTAGTAAAACGTGGCCGCGCCGAACAGTGCTTCGATGATCTCCAAAATGAATGGGCCACGGTAACTGCTCGCCACGCGCAGGTCACGCTGAAAAAACAACAGGCAGTCTCGCAGCGCTTGCATCATGACGACGCCGTCTCTTCCAGCGATCGCGCGCTGTGTCCGGTGATCGACGCGAAGGCCTCTTCCAGCGTTTCTGCGCCCGCCTGGTTCTTCAGTTCCGCTGGCGTTCCGACCGCCACAAGCTGCCCCTCCTTCAAAATCGCCACGCGGTCCGCCAAATATTCAATTTCCGGAAGTGTGTGCGAGGCAAACAGCAGGGAAGTGCCCTGCTTCTGCAGCACCTCCTTCTTCAGAAAGTTCCGAAAATCTGCCGCGCCTAAAGCGTCCAGACTCCGTGTGGGCTCGTCGAGCAACAGCACTTTTGGCTGGTGCAGCACTGCGCGCACTAAACTCAGCCGTTGCACGGTGCCCGCCGACAGCGTGCGCGCTTGCTTTCTTATGGAATCTTCCAACTCAAACAGTTCCGCCAGGGCCGGGATTCGTGCTCGCAATACAGAATCGGATAAATGGTTCAGCCGGCCGAAGAACCGCAGGTTCTCCTCCCCTGTGAGCCGCGCGTAGAACCCCGTGTCGGAGCCCGCGTGATAGCCCAACTGGCGACGTACCGCCGCCGGCTCTTTGGCCACATCAAACCCACACACCACCGCGTTGCCGCCGCCTGGTAAAAGCAGGGTCGCCAGGATGCGCAGCAGCGTCGATTTTCCCGCTCCATTCACGCCCAACAGCGCTACTGCTTCACCCTGTTTTACTTGCAGCGAGATTCCGCGTACAGCTTTTAGGGTTGGCGCGGAGAATGGCTGCAGAAATGCGCGCCAGCCGCGCTGTGTTTCGGGAAATGACTTTTCCAAAGAATCGATGGTGATCGCGGAATCAGACACTCTCGACTTTATAGCCTGTCTTACTGGAGAAAACAATCATTGATGCCTCATGCAGGCATTCCCGCATGACGGAAACCAGCAATCCCGGTAAAATAGCCTTGCCGCATGTGTCCCCGGAATCAGCATTACCTTCGCCGAAAGGCCCAGGAGCGTAGGAGATGGTAACGTTTTCAAATCGCGTGGTGGTCCCGGCCCACGTTTTGGTTCGCCATTTAGATAACGAGAGTGTTCTGCTGAACCTTGAGACTGAAAAATATTTCGGGCTCGATGCTACCGGTACACGGATGTGGGAAATCTCCACGCGGTCTCCCTCCATCGAAAATGCTTATAGCCGCCTCTACGAAGAATTTGATGTCGAACCGGCTTTGTTGCGAACTCACCTGGCCGACTTACTAGCCCAGTTAGTGGACAACGGTCTTCTGCAAGTCGTGCCTGCCGATGTGGAAAGCGTTCCAGCGGTATAGGGCGCTGGACCCTCAAGCTCGCGCGCTCTTCTGGCGAGCGGCATTTCTGTTGCCTTGTGTCGCCCTTTCCCTTCGTGTCTATGGCTTCATCCGAACCAGGAACATCTTTCAGAAACAAATAGGACGCAGGCCGGCATCGCGCCCGGACGACCATCCCGAGCAAATCGTCTTCCGCACGTGCCGCATGGTAAAGGCTGCGGGCCATTACGGTATGTTGCATCCCACGTGCCTCGCGGAGTCACTCGCCCTGTACTACCTGCTTCAAAGGCAGGGCGTATCTGCCGATCTGCGAATCGGCGTCCGCAAAACCTCCGACGAATTCGAAGCGCACGCTTGGGTCGAATATGCCGGGGCTGCGTTGAATCAGCCCGATGATCAGCATCGTCATTATGCCGCGTTTGACCGAGGCTTCTCGGATCAGCCGGGGGATCCATTGTGAGCGGCTTCTTCGCCATCTCACGGCAAGACGGAAATCCCGTGGCCGACGCGTTGTTGCAGAAAATCTCCGCCGAGCTCGCGAATCGCGGGCCGGATGGAAGCAACGTTTGGAAGCAGCACGAGGTCGCCGGATGTTTTGCCTTTATGCGCACTGGACCTGCTCCGCGGGCCCAGCAACAACCGGTTTCTTCTCTCAACAGGTTTTGGCTCTGGGGCGACTTGCGCTGGATGGGCGTGATGGCCTTCAGCAGCAACTTTCCGGTCAGAACTGCCCCCCGGAAAGTACCAGTGAGGACTTGCTCCTCCAGGCCTGGGCGAAGTGGGGACCGGCTTGCCTTCAAAACATCATCGGAGATTTTTCGTTTGCGCTCTGGGACTCTGTTGAGAAAACCTGGTGGTGCGCCCGAGATTTTATCGGGGCGCGCCCGTTTTTTTACGCGCATGTTCCGGGGGTTTTCTGTTTTTCCAACACCCTGCAGATTTTGCCGCGCGTGCCCGAACTCTCTGGTCAACTGGATGAAACGTTTCTTGGCGACTTTTTGACTCACGGCTGGAATCTCGACCTCGAGCGCACCGTCTATCGCGACATCCACAGGCTCCCCTCCGGTCATTTGCTCAAATTCTCCAATAATGCATTGACCGTTCGACGATTTCGAAAACTTCCCATTGAAGAACCGCACCATCTCGGTCGGCCCGAAGAATATTTGCAAACTTACCTCGACTTGTTGAATCTGACGGACATGACCAATTCCCGAGGCAAATCGGGTAGCCCTGACGGCGGGAAAAAAGGCGTAGGAACAAAACGTTATACTGGTAAATGAGCCTTTGTCCCCAGGCTTCCGCCTACAGTTACTAACATTCCGTGAACTACTGTTACCGAGCTTATGGTGTCGGGATCCACTCCGACACAAAGATTTTAGGTTTGGAGCCTGCTGTTCCCGGCGCCGCACCTTTCACGCTTTGTTTTGAAACAGGACCTGAACCCGATTGGGTCAAATGCGCTCGAGCATTACCCGCTCGCGTGCTTTCTCATCTTCCCGAAGACCAACACACCGACGATCCCGCCTTCGTGTTGACGGAACACGGACGCGGGCAATGTTATGACTTAAGTTATTCGAACGGGGCGCGGTTCGTCATCGACGAAACCGGCGAACGTATGTGGGGCTCCATTCAGCCGCCGCTCGTGGACGAAGACCTCTCGCTCTATTTCCTCGGTCCGGTGATGGGTTTTTTGCTACGCCACCGGCACATGACCTGCCTTCATGCCAGTGCTGTGCAGCTGCATGAACGCGCCATACTGTTTTCCGGCGACCCCGGTTATGGGAAGTCCACCACTGCTGCCGCGCTCGCACTTCGTAACGTCCCCGTCCTCTGCGAAGAGATAGTACCTCTGGAGTTAACAGGAGGCCGTTACTACGCTATTCCCGGTTACCCTCGTGTCTGTTTGTGGCCCGATGCTGTGGCCAAACTCGTCGGCGATGCCGATGCTCTTCCGCGACTCTCACCTGGTTGGGAAAAACGATACCTGGCTCTGGATGGCGTCCGCGCCCGTTTTGCCAATGAGAAGAAGCCCCTTGGCATCATCTATCTTTTCGCCATACGCACCGCGGATCCCGGAGCTCCGCGAATCGAGCAGGTCCGCCCCAAAGATGCCTTGCTCGGGCTGGTGCAAAACACGTATATGAATTGGTTGCTCGACCGCCCGCGCCGCGCCGAAGAATTCGAGGAGCTTTGGAAAATCGTCCAGGAAGTTCCCGTGCGCCGTATCGTGGCACATAGCGACGGTGCAAAATTAGTGACTGAAACTTCCTCAGCGTCTTTGACCTTCGCAAAAGAATGGGCCTTTCTATGCCAATGCGCCTCCCCGCAATGCAACTCCTCGGAAATCGCCGCGCTCATGCAAACCGGATTCAATTGGGAAACGCTCTTGGATCTTGCCGATTCCCACAGCGTTCAAGGGGTTGTTGCGAAACGCCTGGAAGAACTTGCCTTTGCTTCCGTCCCGGCCCTCGTCCGCGAACAACTTCAGATTCGCATGCGCGCTCAGCATCTGTTCAGCTTGAGCATGACCGCCGAACTCTTTCGCATTTTGCAGCAATTCTCTTGCAATCTGATCGACGCCGTTCTCGTTAAAGGCCCCTTAATTTCCGTCCTCGCCTACGGTGATCCTGCCGTTCGCAGTTATGTGGACTTGGACCTGCTACTGCGCCATCGCGACATCTCTTCCGCCGTCCGATGCATGCTCGCCCTGGGTTTTCATTCCGATGTTCCTGAAGTCGCCATTCGTGCCGGAAAAATTCCCGGTGAATACCTTTTCCGCAGGCCCGGTACGCAACGCGTGATCGAATTACACACCCAAGACACTTTCCGCTACTACCCCAAACCCATGCCTCTCGAGGATTTGTTTGCCCGTCGCCGTTTTGTTCCCGTCGATGGCAGGGAGATGCCGGCACTGAGCCTGGAAGACGAACTGGTCCTTAACTGTATTCATGGCGCGAAACATTTTTGGGAAAGTCTGATGTGGGTTTCCGATATAGCCGCTGTTGTTGCCAGGCACCCGGAAATCAGCTGGGATGTAGCCGAACGTTCAGCGGCGGAAGTCGGAGCGGACCGTATGTTGCGTGTGGGCGTGCTACTTGGCTCAATGTTGCTGCAGGTCCCTTTGCCGCGCGCGATTGCGCAGAGATTTCAACGCGATCGTGGCGCGCAGTCTCTGTGCCGTCGCATTCAGACTTGGTTGCCCTTTGCCGGCGCTGCGCCCCCGGCTCTGCCCAAACGCGCCATGTTCCGCTTGCAAATGGCTGGTGGCGGTGTCACCGGACTTGCCTACCTTGGGCGGCTCTCTCTTTCTCCTACGCAGGAAGACTGGGAAAAAGGGGCGGAAGAACGTTCGTCGTGGCTGCGCGACGCAGCGCGCCGCCCTTTTCGCTTGTTCCGCAAATACGGATCGGACTGACTAAGCTATCCAAAAAAAAGGCCTGGCTCACTCGAACGTAAGCCAGGCCGCTTCTCTTTTATCGCACGTCTAATTACGAGATCGCTCAGATGGTTGTGCGTATTCCGTTGCCGATTTCTTTTTTCGGTTGCGGCGCCGGTAGTTCTACGGTCAGCGTCAACGGCGCCTTATTTCGAATCAACCCCAGCTTGAGAGTCGTCTTGTCCTGGGACGGTTCCGTCATTTTCGCGCGCAACTCTCCCACCGAGCGAATTTTTTCTCCATTCACGCTGACAATCACGTCTCCGACCTTCAGTCCGGCCTTTGCCGCTGGCGTATCCGGGAAAACTCCGCGAACCAGGATTCCTTCGCCATCCGGTGCCCCAAAATAGTTGCCGAACTCGCCATTCAACTCTTCTGCGTCAATCCCGAGACGCGTGCGGTTCATGGTCCAGGGACCATTTTCAAACATGCCGCGAATCTGTGGCATTTCTGGAATTTGCACAGCGAAACTGCCCGGCTCCGCCGGTGCCAGGAACGTACTCCCGTGCCTCATTTCCGATTTTCCAATGGTCACATTCACATTCTGCGAGCGGCCATCCCGCCATACCGCGAACTGCGCTGTGCGGCCTGATGGAATTTCCCGAATCATTCGCCGGAATTGTTCCGTGCCTTCTATACGCTGCCCGTTAATCTCGGTCACCACGTCGTTGGGCTTTAAACCCGCTTTCGCTGCTGGGCTGTCCGGCACGATTTTCCCCAGCACGACTCCGCGGTCGGCCGGCAGTTTCAACTCCTTCATCTTACTGGGTGTGACCTCGGCCACCCCCGCTCCCAGCCAGCTTGCTCCGCCATTTACTAAGACCTGCACGTCGTCGTCACCATCGCTATCAACCGCAAAGCTCTGCAGTTGGTGTTGCAGTTCCGCGATCTGTTGCGCGGTCTGCGACACGTTTAGTTGTGCGGAGTCTTGTGCTGCGGTTTCGGGGTTCTGCGGCTTGCGCGCGGATTCGCCGGGAAGCGCCACCAGCGCGACCGTCAGAGCGCCCAACCCTAGGGTTGTGAAGATAGGTTTTGTGTTCATGGGGATTGCCTCTCCTTGTTCCCTTAGACGCACCAAATGCTAAACCGTCGACCGCAATGCCACCACGCGGATCGTCCCGTTTACTGTCCCCAGATGGATCGGCGCTCCCCCATGGCCCCGCTCGCCATGGACGGTGCGTGGCAGCGCCTCGCCTTTCATCACCATCGGCAAATCGCTGGAAAATCTCCCATTCATGCACCGCGCTTCCAATTCCGCAGGTAGGTCTTGGGGGATCGCCAACAAAACCGAGCCATTCGTCGTTTCCACTGACGCGCCCTTCGCGTCATTGGCATGCTTCAACTCCAAATAAACATTCCCGTTGATGGTATGCGCGTGGACGTCTCCACTACTCTCGTAAATCTCAATATTTCCATTTACCGTATGCAGTTCTCCCAACGACTCCGAACTAAACACGCGCACGGGCCCGTTGATATTGTTCACGCGGCTCACCTGCGCGTGTCGCGGCAGGTAAACCACATAATCCACCGCCACCTCCACGCCTTGCTCCTGAGGATAACGGGTGGACACGGAGAGGCTGTTGGGTGTTGCGGCTACCTCAATGGCCACAAGGTCGAGCACGGATTCATCCTCCGGGGTGCTCTTGATCGCGCGCACCTCCACCTCGTTTTTATCCCAACCTTCAATGCGCACCGTTCCGTTCACGTTGTTCAACTCGAATATCCCATCCGCTCTCATCGGATAGGTTCTTGTCACTTCCTGGGACACACCAAAACACACCGGTGTAATCACCATGCCGGCTGCCAGAAGTCCAAGGGACAAGAGAGTGGAGCGTAACTTCATGAGTGCTCCTTCCAGGACCTACCCAGTTATGCGGACAGCAACAAGATCAGTCATGCATGTCATCCGTTAACGTAGCTGAAAATCAAAACTCACCGTGGAAACCACTTCCACCGGCTTTCCGTTCACTTGTTCCGGCTTCGCCCGCCACTTTTGCACTGCCGCACTGGCTGCATCCGCCAACACCGGCTGCCCTTCGAGAATCCTTTCCACGCTGACCGTCCCATCCGCCTTCATACGAACCTGCAATACCACCCGCCCTTGCACCCCGGCAACGCGTGCCAACGACGGATATTCCGGCTGAGGCTTCACCACGAACCGCTGCATAAACTCTTTGGGATCCTCACGAACATCTCCCAGCAGAACCACCTCGAATCGTTTCCTGGCGCTATCGAACCAGTCGTCTTGCATCCCCCCTGGTATAAGGTCCGGCGATGCTGCCCCTGGCTGCAGGGTAAGCGTTGCGGGAGGGGCTGGAATTTCGCTCAAACGCTCGATTAACCGTTGTTTTTCTTCTTCCTGCAGAGTCTGCCGCAGCGACGCTTGCGCATCCATGTACTGCAACAGGATTTTTCCTGCCATGGTGTGGAGCCTCAACAGGGCGCCTCCGCCGTTGAGCGCGGCGATCACGTGCGCGGTGCCATTCGGTTGCGATTGCACGTTCAGGGGCAATGCAGGATCAGCCTGAATCCGGTCCGGGCCACCATTTTCCACTGTGGCGTCGATGGTCATCGCAATATTCCTCGGCAAATACACCACGATGTCGCCAGTGTGCGATGCCAGTTGCGATGGTCCTGGCAGACGTACCACCCGCGCGTTCGCCGTTGCGTCCGGGCTAATCCACGCCGTAATCGTTCCTTCGCCCGTTTCCGCACGCACACGGTTGGCAACCCTCGTCAAACAAATGCTTCCCCCGGTACTCGCCACTTCCATCGGGCCCGCCACGGAAATCACGCGAATTCCGCCCCCGCCTGTTTCCGCGTGCACCGATCCATGCACTTCTCCAAAATCAATCTGGCCTCCCGCGGTACGCACCGTAACGTACGACCCGGCTTCTCCAACCGCGATATTTCCGCCATCCGTTTCCAACCGCGCTGTGCCTTTTATCTTTGCCACACGAATGTGCCCGCCGCCCGTACGCAATCGCGCATTCCCCTCGATCGATCCGGCCAGAATGTGTCCGCCCGCCGTATACGCGTCCAAGTCCCCTTCCACATCTTTTAGCGTGATATGTCCGCCCTGCGTTTCAATTTTCGCTACCGTTCGCTCCCCGCGTGCATAGGGAGTAGCAACCATTCCGATTCGGCCGGTCGTAATGTTCCCGCCTTGGGTGACCAGCGTCACGCGCCCACCGATGTCCGCGGTTTCCACGTCGCCAATGCCGGTAGACACATCCAGGTTGAACGTCACCGGGACCGTCACTACGAACTGCACATAGAATTGGGCATTCCGGTTGTTCTGCCGGTGCGGCGATTGCAGCGCTTCTAAGTTGGGCAGCGCTCCGCTGATAAAAACTCCGTCGATCGTCTCCCGTGTGGTCAGGGCATAGGAGTTCAGTAGTTTTTGTCCCGCAGCCCCTGCCAAGTCTGTCTCTATGTGAACGGCATAGTGCAGTGTCGGCAGAGCGCCCGCCGGCAGCGTCTGAATCCGTACATTGCCCAAATCCGCGTTCAAATGGAGCGTCATCCCATTGCTAACGCGCAAATCTCCCGAGCGATCGACATAGGCCCGGGGCGCCACGCTGTCCGCGTTCGTCGAGATGGCTATGGACAGGCATGCTAAGGCCCATAGCAACGCAACGCCGGTCCAACGCTTACGTCGTCCGCTTTTTACCACTCCTAACTTGGAGGAAGGATCGAGCATGAAAGAAAAAACCAATCTCTGTTAGGCGTTTGCGGCTTCACTGATCGCTTCGTGAATTGATTTCGCGCAACGCTGCGGCGCTTCGCAAGCGCACGTACCGACTGGGATCGTTCTGCTGCAGATTCTGCAGTTCCTGGATGACATTTTCAATTGAACCTTCCGCCGCCGAGGCCCGCGCGCCGCTTGCCTCCATCATCGCGGATGCCGCTGGGGGATTCGACGGCAGTGGCGAAACCAGTTGCTCGCTCGGCGATTCTTCCAGCGAACGCACCAGCATGTTCACCGCTTCCACCCGCACGCCCGGATTGGCGTCATGTTGCAGAGCGTCCAGCAAGACCTGCCGCACCGTGCTGTCCATTCCCGCATCGCGCAGCGCTTCCAACGCTTTCAATCGCACCGCCGGATTCTGGTCCTTGCGCGCCGCGGTCAATAGCGCCGAGCGCACCTCGGAATCTTCTGCTCGCGCTTTGAGCGCGTCCAGGCAATCCAGCCGCATCCCAGAATCAAAGCGGTCCCCGTTTTTCACCACGAAGGTCAAAACACTGCGGACATTCGAATCATCCAGATTGCCATTCAATTCGATCGGCTGCTCGGCGTTCAATCGAACACGCACCGTGTTTGTTCCGGAATCCGGCGAAGGACTGAAGTTAATCCCCGCCACCGCCATCTTCGAAAGCTCATCATCCGTGAAGTGCGTGCTGGGCCGCACATGCACTACCTGCTCCTGTCCAACGCCGCTGCCTCGGATGCTGGCCCATTGTGCATATTGCATCCCGCCTACCAGGCCCAGCGCCACCAGCGTCGCCGCGCTCCATGCCGGATGCAGCACCATCCAGCCACGCAGCCATCCCAGCGCGGTCGTCTTCGCCTTCACCACGGGGCGTTCGAGATCATCCAGCTTTTCGGCCAGCTCACTGCGACATTGCGCAAGCACGATGCCCGCGGCATCTAATTGTTCTCCTGCGTAGGGCAGGGAACTGAGCGCCTTCGAAAACGCGCGCTCTTCGGCCAGTTGCCTGCGGCATGCGACGCATCCCGCTATGTGTTCTTCCACTGCTGCGCGTTCCTGTTCTTCCACCTCATCACAAACATAGAACATCAGCAGTTCCGCGATCTCCGCGCAGGTGCGATTGGGCTCCCCCGGCTTCATCGCAGAACTCCCAATTCCGAGCGCAGTTTCCGGGTAGCCCGAAACAGCGAATTTTTCACGGTCTCTTCGCTCGTGCCCAACACGTCTCCAATCGCACGCAGCTTCAGACCCTGGTAGTGCTTCATCTCAAAAACGATCCGTTCGCGCGGAGACAACCGCTGCATAGCCGCCGCCAGCCTCGTTTGAATCTCTTGTCCCAGCAAGTTGCGCTCGGGGTCCAAGGTTGCGCGGTGTTCCCGTTGACGTTCGAAGAAATCCACATTCCCATCCTCAAATTGTGAAGCCGTTTCCGGAGCCTGGTCTTCCGGGCGTGCCTGCCGCCGTCGCAAATGGTCTAAGCAAACATTCGTGACAATCCGGTAGAGCCAGGTGTAAAAACTGCATTCGAACCGAAACCGCTGTAAATTGCGAAACACCTTCAGGAACGTTTCCTGGTAAACGTCTCGAGCGTCCTCGGTCCTTTTCATGAGGTTCAGCGCCAGCCGCAGGACGTCTCGATCGTACCGCCGCACCAATTCCTCAAAGGCGGCGCGACTCCCTGCCTGCGCCTGTTCCACCAAGGCGCGCTCTTCGACTTTCGCCAGCGACGTGACCGACGCCAAGGCCGCGTCGGAATTGCCTGTTCGACCCGATTCATCCGCAAACGCTAGAGCCCATGACGGTAAAGGCATATTCGCTTTCTCTTTGCCGGATCTGGTCTAAGTCTCCAACTCCCCATTCAGTTGGATCATCGGTCTCCTGCTGAAAATTGACGCACTCCCCCGATGCTGGTTTAGACGCGGTGTTGGCTGCCAGGTGAGCACTTCCGACAAACAACCCAACCGAACATGCACCTGTCACCGTGTCTGATTGGATGCCTCCTCCCACCTCAGGGTCGTCCGTGACGGTCAGTGGAATCGCAGGACCTTCCGTCAGGGCACGACTTCCGTCGTGCTGCACAACCCGAACAAAAGAACGCGGCTTCAGCCGATGAGGGAAGCTCACAACTCCTATAGCCTAATTTTGCATCGGGGGTACTGTTGTCCCCTGCACACGCCACAAAACCAGCGGCCATACCAACAGCACCACCAGCGCCACCAACAAACCGTAGGCATTTGCGCGGTAAAACGTATTGGGCTGCGTAATCAGCTCCGCGGCGCCTCCCAGCAACGCGGTACACGAAATGATCAGGAACAAACCCAGCAGATTAAATCGCACGAAGTTGCGTATGCCGAAGATCACCACCGCCAGCAGAATCGCGGACACCAAGAACTGCTTCAGGAAATCCGCCGCCGATCCCCAACTCCTCACCATGGTGGCCGCCACCGCGAAGAACAGAACCAGCCGCAACCATCGCACTCTCAACTCGGATCCGAGAAACGCCCCCGCCAGCACCAGAATTCCCGTGGCCATCAGTCCGCGCAAGATCACTCCACCCGTCACACCGATTCCCGGAAAAATTGCGTCGTACGCATCTCCGAAACTCGCTGGGATTCCCCGGTGCAGCGTCGGCCACCACCCAGCCGCATAGTCCAGCACGTGCCGCAAGCCGATCAGCGCGGCCGTGCCCCCTAAGCCAATCCAAAATGCGTCACGATAATACAACCCGGGCATGCCGAGCCAGCCGGGTATCCGCTCCTGGCCAAAGCCGCGCTCCGCAAACGACCACGCCAGCCCGAACAGCAGTGTCACCGCCGCCAGCAATAGCCCGGCGAGAAGCAACACGCCTACCCCGCTCGTTGCTACGTATAACCTCAACGGCGTCGAGGTCGGATAGCTCTCCAGCAGCGCGGGAATTCCTCGCCCAAACAGGAAACTGACTGCAAATCCCATCAACCCAACAACGCCCCAACCAAGGATTCGCTTCCAAGGCACATGAACTGCGGGCTGCATCCGCAAGCGTTTGAAGTAAAACGTGAGCACGCTGGCGATCAGCCCTAATCCCACACAGATTTGTCCCACCTGTACCAGGATGCGCATAGCTGATTGTTCCTGCTGCGCGCGTATAAATTCGTCTGGAATTTTGATAAACGTCCGATAATCCACCGGCTCATCGCCCAACACGGTCACGCTCATGCGCGCGTAGGCGGAAGAATTTTTATCAAGAGGCTCTTTTTGCTCCCAAGTCAGCAAATGATCGGTACGATTCGGGCGCTTGTCCGAATCCGAGCCCACCAGTTTCCAAAGGTTCAAATCAATCTGCTTCTTTTCCCGTAGATACTTTTCCGCAATGGCAACCGCTTCTTCCTTCGTCAGGTTCGCGCCCTTAGCTGCCTCCGCCAACGTGTGCCAAAAGCCATGTTCCATGCCATCGGGCTTCACTGTCACCGCGTACTCTTCGGGTTGCGAATCGCGAAAATACCGCACTCGCCACAGCGCTCCCGGAATCCGCTTCTCATAGATGTCGTTGATGGAGGAAACGGACATGCGCCTGTACAGGTATTCATTGGTCATCGGATCGGTCGTGTCTACCATCACTGCCGCTTGCCGGTAACTCTTCGGGTCCAATCCGTGCGCGCGCATCACCGCATCAGCCTTTTGCGCCGCGCCTCGACCGTCAGCAGAAACCTTAAGGTAGTCGCCGATGTGCTGGCGGTTTACCCGCCACGCCAGAACTCCGCCCACCAGGACACATACCGCCAAAAGGCCTAAAGCGCTCATCGTTAGTGCATCGTACTTCCGTGCCACGGAGGCGACCTGCTCCGGCACGACTTCCCGAGTCAAGCGGATTTCCGGTGCAGGTTCCGCGTCATTCAGCAAATCATCGACATTCTCGAATTGCCCGCGCGTTAGATATTGCACGCCGCTATACGCCAACGGCACTACCGCCGCCAATGCCACCACCAATCCCGAAATCTTGAAATACCAGTTGTCCGAACGGATCAACAACATACCCACCAGCGAGGCGTCTACGGTGTAATGCCAGATCAGCGTCGCCACGATTCCCCAACGCAGCATCACCAGACCCGCGGCAATCCCCATAATTCCAATCTCAATTCCGCGTATGTACCCCGGCTCTTGCGGATAATTGCTGTGCAGAAAACTCCAGAAAAATGCCGGTAGAATGATCGCCAGCACGCGCGAGCCGGTCAGTTTCCGTATAAACGGAATGGCGAACATCCGGAACGTGAATTCTTCATTCGTAGCGGCCAACACTCCAATCGCCACGCCCGCTATCCACGGAAACGGTGTATTCACGATGTCCGAATACTTAATGTCCTGGGGCGCCCAAACTCCCAAGCGGTTCCCAATCATGTAGAACGCCACGATGAACCCGATGTGTGCCGCGGCCAGGCAAATCCCCACCACTCCGGCGCAGAAAAATTCCTTCGACCGGATCCCACGCAACGTAAACGCCCGAGGTACGCGCAGTTTTCCCGGCTGACTCGCGCGATACAACGGCTCGCCTCCCGGATACACCAGGCTGATCGTGAACGCCGTTCCTACCGCCGCCAGCAACATCCAGAACAATTTCTGGATTACGAAGCTTCCGTACGTGAAATGTGTGTCATATCCCGCGCGCACCGAACCCCAATCGTTCAGCTCCATCACGTAATACAGTACCGTCACCACCCCGCCGATCCACAGCGCCGTCCTCCAGGACGTCTTCCCCTGCCGCCACAGCGTTATTCCCAGCCACAATGCCGCTCCCAACAAAAACCCGTACGGTACCAGCGCGATCTCTTCGTAAAAATTATTTGTCGAACGCAAGTGTTCGTAGTCGCGCGTCCACGCCTCGGGTACCTGTAAATATTCCTGGCTGCCTCCGATGTGGTCGCCTTGCACCGCGGCTTGGATGCGGTACGGCGCCTCCTTCGCCTTGAATCCCTTGCGTTCCCAGGTGAACGACCAATCCAACCGGTTCGGCCTTGCCTGCGAGTTCGCCTCCGAAGGTAGAAACTCCCACTTGCTCAAATCCAATCCCAGATTATTTGCTGCAAATTGCTGCGCCTCATGCTGCGCTTCGTCTTCCGTCAGACTCTTACTCGGCATCGCTTCGGGAATTTTGTGGTCGTATCCGACGATCTTCCCCGCCGGGCTCACTCGCACCAAAAATTCTTCCTCTTGGCGCGGCCGGAAAAAACGCACGTCCCAAAACCAGATGTTCAGCTCTCCGGCCATCAACTGATTGGCTTGTTGCAATCCAACTTCGCGTTCCAGGTAGGTTTTCGCGTTGTCGTCCACATCGAACACGATTGTGGACTCATACCCCTGCAGGTTGGCGCCCAGCCCTTCCACAAATTGGCGCGCACGCGTTTGCGCCTCCGCCCGCGAAACTTTGAAATCCACCGACGCTTCCGGAAATGCCCGAAAGTAGTACTTCTGCGCGAACACCCCGCCCACGATGCCTAGCAATAGCCACAGGAACAACACGCGCTTATCTGCGCCGGTCAACTTTTCGTTCGCCAAAGGTCCTCCGACGTGAATTCGGGGCTGCACGCCCACTCTATCGGTACGCGGCATCGCTATGCAAGCTTCACGAAAAGCGGGCCTTATCTCGAGGTGATATAAAGGAAGGGAGCGATGACTGTCAGTCTTCAGACCAACGTCCAAATGATCAAAGGAGTCGGCCCGCAGCGTGCCGAACTACTCGCCCAGCGCGGCATCTACACTCTGGAAGATCTTCTGAATTATCTGCCGTTTCGCTACGAAGACCGCATCCGCTTCTCCAAAATTAAAGACGTTCAGCCTAATGGGGTTTATACCCTGCGTGCTCGCGTCATGAGCGGCCAGGCCGTCCGTGGGATGTACGGGCGCGACGCCATCTACCATCTACTGGTGCAAGATGAGTCCGGCTCGCTTCCTTGCAAATTCTTCCACGGCGGCTTCCTCGAGGGTCGACTGAAGCCAGGCATGGAACTGATCCTTCACGGTAAAGTCGAAATCGATAAGCAACGCCCAGCCCGCCGAGAGATGGTGAATCCCCAATTCGAAATGCTTAGCGGTGAAGAAGTCGATTCCACGGAGATGGGCCGTATCGTGCCCATTTACGAGGCTGTAGGTACCTTCGGTACGCGCCAAATCCGGCGCACCATTTACGCCACCCTGCAAAACCTGGAGCACACCATCCCTGACGTGCTTCCCGTGGATTTACGCAAGCGCCTGGGCTTTCCCTCTCGCCGTGACGCCTTGATCCAAACGCATTTTCCGCCGCCGGAAGAGTCGCTCGACGCCCTCAATCAATTTCGTTCCCCTTCCCAGCGTCGCCTGATCTTCGAGGAGTTTTTTCTTTATCAACTTAGCCTGGCGCTCGGCCGCAAAGCGGTGCGCAAAGAAAATGCCATTCCGTTTCGCGTTCGCCAGGATCAAATTCGCGAAGCCCTGAAAAAGATTCTCCCCTTCAAACCCACCGCAGCACAAAAGCACGTCCTCGCCGAAATCGCCGCCGATCTCGAGCGGCCGGTACCCATGAATCGCCTGCTCCAAGGCGACGTCGGTAGCGGCAAAACGATTGTGGCTCTCCAGGCTGCTGTGATCGCTATGGAAAACGGTTGCCAGGCCGCGCTGATGGCTCCCACGGAAATTCTCGCTGTTCAGCATTTCCTCGCTGCCCGCCGTATCCTTGCTCCCGGCGGCTACAAGGTGGAGCTGCTCATCAGCGGACTGAAAAATGCCGATAAATCTGCGGCTCGCGAACGCATTCGCAGCGGCGAAGCCCAACTGGTCATCGGCACTCACGCGCTCATCGAAGAAAACGTTGTGTTTCAGCGCCTTGGTTTCGTTGCCATCGACGAGCAGCATCGTTTCGGCGTCCTGCAACGCAAGAAACTCATGGATAAAGCCGTCAAGCTCGGCCACGCCCCGCATGTCCTTGTGCTGACTGCAACTCCCATCCCACGCACGCTTTCTCTCACGCTGTATGGCGACCTCGACGTTTCCGTCATCGACGAACTTCCGCCCGGCCGTACACCCATCACCACGCGCATGACCACCGAACAACATCTTCCCGGCGTGTGGGAATCCCTGCGCCGTGAGGTTGAAGCAGGCCGCCAAGCCTACATCGTCTACCCTGTCATCGAAGAATCGAAGCTCGAGCTCAAAGCGGCCATGGAAGAATACGAGCGCCTCTCCAAGCTCGTTTTTCCGAAACTTCGCGTTGGTCTCCTTCACGGCCGCCTTTCAAGTGACGAAAAGGAAGACGTGATGCAGCGCTTCCGCCGCAATGAAGTGCAAATCCTCGTCACCACTACCGTCGTCGAAGTCGGCGTCGATGTTCCGAACGCCTCGGTCATGGTCATCGAGCACGCCGAGCGCTTTGGACTCGCGCAACTCCACCAACTCCGTGGCCGCATCGGTCGCGGCGCGCAAAAATCATATTGCGTTCTTGTCGCTCCGCCGCGTCTCGCCGACGAAGGTCGTGCTCGACTGGAAACCATGGTCCGCACCAACAACGGCTTTGAAATCGCCGAAGCCGATCTGCAATTGCGGGGTCCCGGCGAATTTTTCGGCACACGTCAATCCGGCGAACTCGGCTTCCAGGTCGCCAGCCCGCTGCGCGACCGCGAGCTCCTCGAACTCGCCCGCAAAGAGGCTTTCGCCGCTGCTGAAGAACCCGCTAAGAAAGCTTCCTTACAGGAAATTCTTCGCCTACTGCCTCCTGAATGGCAGCGGCGTTATCATCTGGCTCGTATCGGCTGAGGCCTGGATCCGCGATGCGCATCATTGCTGGCAAATTTCGCAGCCGCCAACTGAAGAGTGCCAAGGGTCTCGATCTGCGTCCCACCAGCGATCGTCTGCGCGAGACCCTCTTCGACATCCTGGGCGACCGCGTAGCCGGCTCGCGGTTTATTGACGCTTTCGCGGGAACTGGCGCCGTCGGCATTGAGGCCCTCAGTCGCGGCGCGCGGCATGTCATCTTTATCGAAAAACACGCGGCAACCGCCTCCCTGATCAAGAAAAATCTCGCCGCTCTCGAGATTCAGCAAGCTCGCGTCCTCCCCATCGACGCTCTCCACGCCCTGCAACTCCTGGCCAACGAACCACCTGCTCACACGAGCGGCGACGCGCTCGACATTGTTTTTCTCGATCCGCCGTACGACCACGCCGCCGATTATGATCGCGTGCTCTCTTTCCTCGGTTCTGCTACCCTTTTGTTTGAGGGCGGCCTGGTCATCGCGGAGCACCGTCGCAAGTTCCAACTTCCGGAAGCTGTGGAATTTCTTCAACGCGTGCGTGTGTTGCATCAAGGCGATGCAGCTCTTAGCTTCTATCGTTTGATCAAGACTCCGCAGGCAAACGACGCAGCTTCGCAGTAAACCCCCGTCTCTCAGACATCATCAAAGTGGTTTGTGCTGTGGCCTCGCTTTCTCTTCCCGGGCCCGCGGGAGTCAGCGGCCAACACGATAGAATGGAAGGCAATGTTTCGTCGGTTCCAGGTCAATCCGTTCGATTTGCTCGGCCAGAACGAGATCTACCCGTATCCCGTGTATTTGCCTGGGTACGCTGAACCCAACCTCACCATTGCCTGGAACAGTTTCCATCAGAATTTCTTCAGCGAGCTGCGTGCTTTCTTCACCTGGACTCGCATCCCCAAAGGTCTGCCTCCCTCCAACCTTTTCCGGGATTGCCGCATTCGGCGCCCGTTGCCCTACTTGGCGCTGCTCTGCGCGGCGTTATGGCATGTGGTGTTCTTCATCGTTCCTTGGCCCCATTTCTCGTTTGCTCCCAAACACGTTTCGGCGCTCGACAACACCCAGCTCACTTGGTCTGGTCCCATTGACGATTTGCCGCTGCTCAACGTTCCCAAGCATTCGCCGAAATCGGCCAAGCCGAAACCGGCGGCAGATGAACCTCCCGCCAATGGTGTCGATGCGTATCACCCGCGCCAGCGCATCTTCACCGACCCCGCTCATCCCACGCATCCCCGGCAAACTCTAGTCAACACCGCCGCTCCCGATATCGTGCCAAAGTTTCTTCCTCAGCTTCCGAATATGGTGGAACTCGGCACCAACGCAGCTCCTGCTCGGCCCACTCTGCAGATCAGCGAACAATCACTCGCCAAGCTTCATCCGAAGGAAGTGAAACGACGGGCAACCACAGTGGTTCCGGCTCCGGACATGCCCAACACCGAAACTCGTCCCGCCGAAATGAGCCTTGCTGCTGTCGCCGATGGTCCGGCAAAACCTCATCTTGAACTCAACGCCGGTTCCGCTCCGCGGGTCGCGGATCGCACGCAAAATGGCGAGGTCGCTCCAGCGCCGGACGTCGCCAACGGCACCGCCGCTGCGAATGGTCCCAGCCAGACCCTGATCGCCCTCTCCGCTTCTCCTGCTGCTCCCGCTCCCGTCGTGGAAGTTCCCAAGGGCAATACCGCCGCTCGGGTCTCGATTTCTCCGGAAGGCAAGGGAACTGGGTCTGGTGGTGGCTCGCCGAAGAGTTCGGCAACTGGCGCTGGTTCGGGATCGGCAGCAGGCGGCACCGGCGATAGTTCCGTCGGCATCAGTATCAGTGGCGGCAATCCCAAGCCCAATTCCGGCGTTTCGGGCCTCGGCGGGGCCGGCAAACTGATAGTTCCCAAATCCTCTCTCTACAAGCGCTCCAATTCCAATTCTGACGACGACCCTCCCGAGCGCAGCGGTCCTCCCAATTTCGCTTCTTTACCCCCCGGTTCGCCCCCAGAGCAGATCTTTTCCTCGCATCGCGTTTATTCCATGAACGTCGACATGGCCAATCTCAACAGCACGACCGGCAGTTGGATTATTCATTTCGCGGAGTTGCGTTTGCCCGGCCTGCCGCACACCGTCGGTCAAATCAGTGCGCCTACTCCCATGCGCAAAGTGGATCCCAAGTATCCGCAAGATCTCATCCAGGATCACGTCGAGGGAGAAGTCATTCTCTACGCGGTGATTCGCGCCGACGGCAGTGTCGACAGCATCCAGATCGTTCGCAAGCTAGACAAGCAACTCGACTCCAACGCTGTCGCCGCCTTTTCCCAGTGGAAGTTCGCTCCAGCCACCAAAAACGACCAACCCGTCGACCTCGAAGCCATCGTCCACATCCCCTTCAAAGGCCCGGCAAGCCAGTAAATCTCTCTCAGTGCTGAATCCTGCGGGAATCGCGCCGGATAACGACTTGGGACATGCTGGAGTGATTGCCGTCACCGAGCATGCTGCGCAGCTCAGCTAACTTGCTGTCCATGAAGAAAAAGTTGTTCCTTCTAATCTGTGGGCTTGTGATTGCTCTCGCGATTTTTACATTCTACGCAACGATGCAAGTCCACGCTACCCCAGGAGAGTGCGCTCAGTCCTTCGCTGGCGATAACCTGATCCCCCATCCGATAGGAGCCGTCAATCACGCCATCACTATCGACCGTCCTCCTCGCGATGTCTGGCCATGGCTCGTCCAAATGGGCGCCACGAGGGCGGGATGGTACTCCTATGATTTCATTGATAATGCTGGCCAGTACAGTTCGGATCGCATCCTTCCCCATTACCAGAACCTTCATCCAGGCATGATTTTTCCTGCACTCCCAGGAGCGAAGGACGTGTTCGTTTTGGTGCAGTACGAAGCGGAGAAGAACTTGGTGCTGGCCTGGCAGTTGCCCGATGGTAGTTACCAAACTACGTGGGCATTCGTCCTTGAAGAGGCCCAGCCTGGCCATACCCGATTGCTCGTGCGTGGACGCGTGGCGGCAGGCTATCGTCCTTACGGTATGCCGCAGTGGTTCGCGCTTCGCCTTGGCCGCGTCGCGCATTTCATCATGCAGCGGAAAGAACTCTTGGGGATCGCACGTCGGGCGGAAGCCAACGGCACATAAAGAGGCACAGACGCGCCGTCAGTTCTTCCCGCCAATCCCTGACTCATACAGCTTCACCAACGTGTACAACGTCTGGTTCACCGGCGTCGCCACGCCCACTTCCGCGCCAACACGCGCCACGTATCCATTCAGCGAATCGATCTCCGTGCGTTTTCCCCGCATCAGGTCTTGCGCCGTCGAAGACCGCGTCCCACTCATCTGTTCCGCAATGCGAAACGATCCCGCAATCGCCGTCTGCGGATCCTCCAGTCCGGCAGGACGAACCCCTTTCGCGTGCGCCACGGCCAAGGTCTCATACACCGCAGCCTCTACCAATTTCTTGGCATCCGCACTTGCAATAATTTCGCCATAAGTGACGCGGCACAGCGCGGAAATCGCGTTCAGAGCACAGTTCCAGATCAGCTTGGTCCAAAGCTCGCCTTCCATATTTTCCGAAAGGCGGCAGGGAATCTTTGCCAAAGCAAAAATCTCCGCAATTTTCGCGCTTCGCGGGTCATTGGCCGGTACCACAATATCTCCGCGTCCCAAATGCTTCACCGTTCCCGGCGTTGGCACAGACGCCGCCACGTAGACCACCGCTGGCAACGCCGCAATTCCCGACGCGGTGCGAATCTCCTCCGCGTTATTCACTCCATTCTGCATACTCACCATCAACGCTTCCGCCGGCAGGATCGGCCCCAATTCCCTCGCCACGCGTGCAGTATCCGTGGTCTTCACGCAAAGCAGCAGCAAATCAGCGCCAGCCGCCGCAGATAATTCCATGGATACGTCGGGGTGCACGGTTTCCTGAAACGCGATCGAATCAATTTTCAATCCATCCCGTCTCACTGTCTCGACAAACGACGGCCGTCCAACCATCACTACGGGAAGGCCCGCGCGCGCCAGCATGCCGCCGAAGTATCCGCCCACGGCTCCAGCTCCAAGCACCGCCACCCGCTGCAGTTTTCCGGTGCTACTCATAAATCTCCACAACCAACTGATTTGTCATTCTGCTTGCCCCGCGCCGCCAAGGTAGGAGCGCATGTTCGCCGTAGCGCGTAGGCGGATGCGGCGAAGTATCTCAACCGATCCGATGCCACACACGGTCAATTAAAAATGATTTCGCAATTCGCGAAACGCCGGGAGTATCACCAGCTTCCCCGAGCCCGCCAGCACCGGCTCATGTTCCAGTTGCCAGGTATTTACGTGCGGGATATACACCGCGTTCAGTCCCGCTTCCATCGCCGGGTTAATATCGCTCCGGGGACTGTTGCCGATCATCCATCCTTGCGTCTTCACAATTTTGTGTTTGTTCACCAGGATCGTGTAAGTCTTCGCGTCTTTCTCGCCCACGATCTCAATCGCCTCGAAAAATCCCTGCAGCCCCGACCGTTCGACTTTCGCCGCCTGCTCCGCGGGCTCGCCCTTCGTGAACAAAATCAGCCGGTGCCGCCCGGTTAGATACGCCAACGTCTCCGGCACGCCGTCCAGAATCTTCGGCGGCGTTTTTTCCAGTTCGGTCACACGATTATGAATCTCCGCCAACACTTCGCGCTTGGCCATTTGGTCAGCCAGCTTGATGTACGTCTCTTCCAGCGATCGGCCGAAGCTGCGCACACCGTAGCCATATTGCCGGATATTCTTGCGCTCGGTTTCGTTCAGGATGTGCCGGATATACGCGCGGCTGTAGCCACAGGGTTCTACTAGGCTGATGAAATCCTCAATCAGCTTCTCGAAGAATACGTTGTTTTCCCACAGCGTATCGTCCGCATCAATCAGTAGGGTGTTGCGTCTCATGAGCTTTCTTGAGTAATTCCGTGGAATTCGGGCGCGGATTCAGTGTAGCAGCATCGGGCGCGCTTCGCCGATTTCGCCGCGGAGGCACAGGCTCTTCCGCAATGGACTGCGGCTCAGTGCGAAGCGGCCTTGCGCGGGCCGGTCGACAGCTTCTCCAGGATCGCGCGGCCCAACTTCTGCAATTCTCCAAAGCGCGTCAGATATTCCTGGAATTCATGATTCAGCGTTTGCGCGTCCTGCGGCCCAAGCTGGTTTCTCATGATCATGTCGCGCAGCTTCACCGGATGCGGCAGCAACGCCTCTTCCTGCAATTCTTCCAAGGCTTGGGTCGGATCGTAATGATACATGCAGTTCCCCCCCGAGTTGCGGGCCGTCAAGCACGCGCGACTCTGTCCTTCCATTCTACGCAAAATATCTCAGGCGCAGGGACACTTCGGCAATCGCGGGCGAGCTTATTGGAATTTACGCAGCGGGCGCGCGCACCGGCACGAATTCGTAGCGATCGATTCTCGCCGCGATCCCGGTTTTGCCGTTATCGGTGGGCTCGATGCGCACCACTTTGCCGTGGCAACGTATATTCACGTCTCCCGCAGAGATCATCTGTTGCGGGAGCGTCAAAATAAAATCGATTTCCGAGCCGTCTTCAAAGCGCGCGTCGCTCAGAAAATAAAGTCCACGGTAACTCACATCGCGTGTGCTGGCGCGCAACTCTGGACTGTTGGCATCGTGCGCTAACACGCGCACCGGCAGAGTCATGACAAAGCGCCTGGCTTCACGCCGATCGGATAAATCGGCCATACGGCCCCCTAATTTGGTTGAACCGCGCTCAACGTAACATTCGTATTTCCAAACTGCAATGTCATTTTCAATAAATTTAGCTCTAGTACTCGCAAAACTCGCAACACTACGTCGTGGGCGGACTAGAACTCTCATGGCTTCCTTTTTCGCCGTTGTGCCCGCATCTTTTTAGCCAGTGCAGATTGAAAGAGGGATTCTTGACTCCGAAACTCCGTTCGGAATGAGCCAAGAAGAGTGGAGGCGCGATGCGAAAAGTCCGACTCTTCCTGTCACCCATACCGCTAGGACATCCTTGAAGGTGCTCCTCCACCGCGCTACGATGCCATCCATCGGAACCTATGTTGTGGATCGGAGGCGCGCAATGCCAGTTACCGTGAAACGCATCACGTTGTGGCGGAAAGAATTGGAAAACCGGGCGGGAACGTTGGCGGGAACCTTAGAGCCGCTGGCGAAAGCCGGAGTAGATCTGCAAGTGGTGATGGGCTATCGCATCCCGAACGAACATGCGAAAGCTGCTCTCGAGCTGTACCCGATCGGAAATAAAAAGACGTCGCAGGCCGCAGTGGGCGCCGGTCTGCAAGCGTCGGGCATCCCGGTGCTGTTGGTGGAAGGAGATAACCGCGCGGGATTAGGGCACCGGATTTCGCAGGCGATTGCCGAGGCTGGGGTGAATCTGGATTTCTTGGTGGCGCAAGTGGTCGGCCGAAAATATTCGGCGGTGATTGGGTTTGAGAATGAAGCGGATGCGAGTAAGGCAACCGCACTGATCAAAAAGGCGGGCAAGAAGAAGTAGTCAATGATCAGTGATTAGAGACCAGTGACCGGAGACCAAGCGCTCTAATCGTTCGCGCCGGTCCTATGCCCAGCGGGAGAGAGGCGCGAAAGAGAGATTGCTCACGGCGTTCGGAGCGAAGGATTAGAAACAAGAAGCAAAGAAGGCCGTCCACGTGGGAGCGGCCTTCTTGATCGTGCATAGCTGGTAGCCGATTAGAACTGTTGCCTACGTTCAGCCTTGCCAGGGTTCATCGGCGCTGCCGCCGTAAATCTGGGGAACCTTGGAACCCATCGGGCGGAGATACACGGAGAGCTGGCCGCGATGGTGGACGGAATGGTTGTTGACGAAGCCGAGATACATGACCACGGGGAAATTGAAGGCGCCATAGAAATCCACCGGAGTGCAAAGCTGTTCGGGCGTCATGGCGTGAACACGGTTGATGGCGCGCTTGAAGTTGGAGTCGTACCACTGGACGAGCGCGGCGACGGATTTGGGTTCGTCCTTGAAGCGCGGCTCCATAAGGAACTTTTGGTCGGCGACTTCGTCGGTCATTTGCACATCGGCACAGGCGAGATGCCAGGCGAGTTCCCAGGCGGTGCGCGCTTTGGGATCGGGGCGATAGTCCCGCTTGTCTTCGGGAATAGCGGCGATGACCTTTTTGGTGAGTTCCATTTCGTTTTTGAGTCCCTGGAGAGCGGAATTGCGCATACCGACGGCGGCTTCGGGCGACAACGTCGGATGCGCGGGTTGCGGTGCGGACATAGGTCCTCCTTATATATGGTTGCGTTGACCTGGGGAGGAAGAGTCCCCGGTGGGGGAGGATTGTACACCTGTGGGGAGGCGGGGAATGTAAAAGGTTGTAAAAGGTGAGTGACCGTCTGGCTTGTCCGGTTGGCCGATCTAAAGTTCGGCCACTACACAAACGCAAAGCTAGAGGGAGCCGCGGAGGCCGAGGGCGTCGGCTTGTTCGCGCATGGCGGCGATGCAGAAGGCGATGTGATCCTCTAGAGGAGTGCCTAATTCCTGCGCGCCTTTAATCACGTCTTCGCGGCTTACGCCCCGGGCGAAGGCTTTGTCTTTCATACGCTTTTTCACGGAGCTGACTTCCAGATCGAGGATGCTCTTCGAGGGGCGAACGTAGGTGCAGGCAGTGAGAAAGCCGGCAAGTTCGTCGCACGCGAACAGGGTGTGCTCGAGCGGGGTTTGCCGGGGAACGTTGCAGTAGTCAGCGTGAGAGAGGATGGCGCGGATGATTTCTTCACTGTAGCCGTGCTCACGCAGGATTTTGGCGCCTTCGCTGGGATGCTCGCGATCGGGCGCGTGGTCGTTGTTGGGCCAGCGCTCGTAATCAAAATCGTGGAGCAGGGCGACCAGTCCCCAGAGGTCCTCGTCGGCCCCATTTTTGCGGGCGTAGGCGCGCACGCAAGCTTCCACGGCGAGCATGTGCTTGCGGAGACTTTCCGACTGGGTGTATTCGCACAGGAGTTGCCAGGCATCTTCGCGTGTGGGCATGTGGGTCCTTTCGGACTGTCATTGTACCGAGGAGAAGTAAGAAGTCGGAAGTCCCCACACTCAACAGTGGCGTGTCGGGCATCCGAGAAACGAACACGAGAAACGAAGAGAGATTCGTCACTCAGGGACTCCGTTCGGAATGAGGGTCTTCTTTTTTGATGCACCGCGCAACTCTGGGAGCGATTACCCAAAGAGTCCAGATTCAAATGGCGAACCTGGGCACGCGACAATCACTGTTTTGGGGATTTGTGCCGAATGGGAACAGAGTGCCGAGTGGGCAGCGGAGCACAATATATAGTTGTAAGTAGACTCAAGAATACTAGGCGCTGCGGAAACCGAAGAAAACACTGACCGGAGGGACAGGCGAAAAGGGGATTAAACCGGGCGATTTCGGCTGAATCCGACAAATAATTTTGAAAAATACTCTTGACAGGGTATAGAAGTGTGAGCGACACTCCCATCGCGCCAGTAAACTGCCTTCCCCTCCAAGAACGTTCCGACGTTCCTTCCTATCCGCACGCCGGGAAAAAAGAAAAGTCAGCGAGGAGTTCCGGTGGCTGGACCTATGGAAAAAGAGACCATGTTGAACAC
>DATJOO010000033.1:0-33533 GCA_035506955.1 Verrucomicrobiia bacterium | reverse complement strand
ATCCCCGAAACCAACTGAAGGAGTCCACCCCACCAACTTTCAACCAACCATCCCCACATCGCCAACGGCGTCACCAACCCACCCTAAAACCCGCCAACACCAAAGAAGCTAGCCCGCCTCGCTCTTTTTCCGCAAGCTGTTCAGCCTGTGGTCCTTTGTTTTCTCTCGGAGAGCAGCGGTAGCCGTCTGTCCGCTTGAAACGTCGGTCCGCCACCAGCTATTTTTTTAACGTTTTGTAATACCCAACCTGCCCTTGTCTAACTACAATGCTTCCATAGCCTTTCGCTCCGGAGGTGGAAGGCCCCGTCCATGGAAAAACGCAAATTTTTGTTTGTCTCGCTGTCCAGTTTGATCGGTGATATCGCCTGGCAAGTGGTCAAAGAAGGTCACGAAGTTCGCTATTATGTCGAAGCCGAAAAAGAACGCGACATCGCTGACGGCTTCGTTCCCAAATCCAGTGATTACGAAAAAGATGTAAAGTGGGCGGACATCGTCGTCTTCGACGATACCCTCGGCCAGGGCACCAAGGCGCAAGCTCTGCGGGCCGCGGGTAAGCCCGTCATCGGCGGCACCACCTACACCGACAATCTCGAAGACGATCGCTCCTTCGGTCAGGAAGAACTCAAGAAGGCCGGAGTCGCCATTATCCCTTATCAGGATTTTGATTCCTTCGATCCCGCCATCGAATTTGTGAAGAAGAATCCGGACCGTTACGTCATCAAGCCCAGTGGCGAAGCGCAGAACGTGAAGCGCCGCCTGTTTGTGGGCGAGGAAGAAGATGGCAACGACGTGATCGGCATGCTCGAAGCCTACAAGCGCGCCTTTGCTGACGAGATCAAAGTGTTTCAGTTGCAGCGTCGCGTCAACGGCGTCGAAGTGGCTGTAGGCGGCTTTTTCAACGGGAAAAAATTCATCACACCCATCAACATCAATTTCGAACACAAAAAGCTCTTTCCTGGCGAAGTCGGTCCTCCCACCGGCGAAATGGGCACTGCCATGTTCTGGAGCGAGCCCAACGCTCTCTTCAATCGCACTCTGCTCAAGATGGAACCGAAACTCGCCGAAGAAGGCTATGTCGGCTATATCGATGTGAACTGCATCGTAAACAATAACGGTATTTATCCCTTGGAGTTCACCTCGCGTTTCGGTTATCCCACCATTAGCATTCAGCAGGAAGGCATCCTCACACCCATCAGCGACCTTTTCTGGGATTTGGCCCACGGTCTCGAGCCCAAGTGGCGTACGCGCAGCGGCTTCCAGGTTGGCATCCGCATCGTTGTGCCGCCGTTCCCATTCGACGACGAAGCCACCTTCGATTCTTTCAGCAAAAATGCCGCGATCGTTTTCAAGCGGCCAGTCACTGAAGGCATCCACATCGAAGACGTGAAGATCGTGAACCAGCAGTGGCTAGTCGCTGGCACCTCCGGCGTGGTCCTGATTGTAGTGGGGTTGGGCCAAACCATGAAGCAAGCCCAAACCCAGGCCTACTCCCGTATCAAAAACATTCTCATCCCCAACATGTACTACCGCACCGACATCGGCGATAGATGGGGTGAAGATTCCGACAAGCTCCACAACTGGGGCTATCTGCGCTAACCCGTGGCACAGGCTTCAGACTGTGCGCTTTGGAGTTGGCGCCTCACCCGGATGGTTCGGTTCATGCTGTTTGGCTAAGATTTGGCTTTGCGTTTGTGCCCTTCGTGGTTATGTTTCTTGTCTGCTTCCCCCAACGCCAGTTCGTCGGAAGCGTCGATCTTGTGTTTTCCCAACTCTTCCAGCAGTCCTTCGTCGCTCAGGTCTAGCGGATGGGAAAGCTTCCAGTCGTGATGAGCAATATCGCGGAGCCGGTCGACCACATTGGATGAGTGCACCTCAATCGCAAGTTCGCGCCGGCTATCAAAACTTCCCGGCGCCAGGTTGATCGAGCCCACAATCGCTCGCGAATGGTCCGCCAACAACATCTTGGCATGCAGTTTGAGGTGTTTCATCTTGTGCACCTTCACACCTACGTCCTTCAGGATCCGCAGGCCTCCTACACCCTCGGTCAGTTTTTCGATCTTCAGCTTGTGTGGTGGGCGCGCCATCACATGGATCTTGACGCCGCGCTCGTGCGCCCGCACCAGCCGTTCGATAATCACCTGGTCCTGGTAGCGCTCGTTCTGTACGAAGAGAGTATCCTTTGCCTCGTCAATGAAGCGCGAGATGCGATCCCGGCCATTTCCCTTGCACCAGATCAAATGCGAATCGCCAGTGACGTCAAAAGGCTTCCGAGCCCAATCCGCCTCGAAACATTCAATTACTTCTCGTACCTCATGCGCATGCTGGCTGACCACCGCGTAATCGCGCGTTTCCGTTAGGTTCTTAGTCACCCAGTTCAGTGATTTCACGAAGGCAATTTCATCGTCAATCACCATCGATTTTTCGTGGGTCACATCGAATTCTGGATTCGTGTCTAGCACTTCAATGTCGGCCGCCTCAAGTTTTTTCTTGGTCGCCTTGTTGTCCGCCTCGCCACTGCGACGCGCCGGATTCAACATGATCCGGACGTCCAGGCCTCGCTTTCGCGCCGCAATCACGGCTTTCATCAGCGAGGGATCGGAGAACAAAAACATCTTGATGCGTAGAGACTTCTGCGCCCGGGTAATCGCGTCCAGCAGCGGCGCCGACGTATCATCTGGAAGCACAATCAAACTGTGCGACATACTTTCTCCAAGCAGCACAGGCTTCAGCCTGTGTTCTTTTTTCAGTCCCTCACAGGCTAAAGCCTGTGCTACAAAACCCGTTCGAGATCACGAAGCGATTTGTCCGGCTTCCGGCTCCGGACTCTTTTCGAATTGTACACGATAGAGTTCCGCATACGCTCCTCCCAGAGCGAGCAACTCTTCGTGTCTTCCTTGTTCCAACACGATGCCGTCTTTCAGCACCAGAATATTGTGCGCGTCCCGAATCGTGCTGAGCCGGTGCGCAATGGTGATCACCGTACGGCCCTTCATTAGCCGTTCCAACGCCTCAATCACCAGCTGCTCCGATTCCGTGTCTAGCGCGGCGGTTGGCTCATCCAGAATCAGGATGGGATTATTGCGAATAATGGCTCGAGCGATTCCTATCCGTTGGCGCTGCCCGCCGGACAGCGTATCTCCCCGATCGCCTACCATGGTGTCATATCCATGCGGCATCTTGGCGATGAACTCATCGGCATTTGCCAGCTTTGCCGCCGCCATGATTTCGTCCCGTGTCGCGCCTCCTCGTCCGTAAGCGATATTGTCCGCAACGGTTCCGCGGAACAACACCGTTTCCTGCAGCACGTAAGCAATCTGGTTCCGCAGCCCCTCCAGCGTGAAACCGCGAATGTCGGTTCCATCAATTTTCACGGTTCCGGAACTTGGATCGTAGAATCGCGGAATCAAGCTCACCACCGTGGACTTTCCGCTGCCCGTCGGGCCCACGATGCCCACCATCTGTCCTGACTTGATCTGAAAGTTCACGCTCTTCAACACCGCGGACTCGTCGGAATACTTGAAGGCGACATTCTCGAACTCGATATCTCCGCGAAATGGCCGGGGTTCGATAGCGTCAGACTTCTGCGCAATCGTATCGTCAGCTTCCAGAATGGCCCGCACACGATCCACGCCAACCGCCGTCTGCGCGATGGTGTTGGTCATTTTCGCCAGATCCTGCACCGGTTTAAAAAAGCTCGCCAGGTAGTACAAAAACACCGTCAAGGATCCTGCGGTCATCCTTCCCGCGAGCATCAGAGCGGAACTCCGCCACAGCACGAACCCGGTACACACCGCGACAATCACATTCACGATCGGCGACAGCAATGCCTTCACCTTTCGCGCTCGCAACGCCGCTTCCACCGTCGCTTTGCTGACTTCCGTTAGTTCTTCCTGTTCCAAGTCCTGCCGTCCAAAAGCCTTAATTACGCGCATGGACTGCAGGCCTTGTTCCACCACCTGCACGATATTCGCCTGCTGCTTGCGGACCTCGTGCGTTGCCTTCTTCACCGCTTTCTTGAAGCGCGAGATCAGCAACAGCATCACTGGGGTTATCGCCACCACGATCAGCGAAAAGTCCCAGTTCAACCAGAACATCACCCCCAGCATGCCGACGATCGTCAGCAAGTCCACCAGGATTCCCAGCGTCGACGACGAGGCGAAGGACTGGATGGTCTGCACGTCGGTCGTGATCGTGCTCAGCAGCGAGCCTGTGTCGTGTTCACTGTAGTAGTGCAGCGAAAGCTGTTGCAAACGATGGTAGGTGCGGAGCCGCAGATCGTTCGCAACCCATTGTCCGACGCTGGTCGTATAGTAATTCGCCACGTAGGACGCGAAGGCACCCAGCACCGCGATAATCACCGCCGCGATCGCCGCGGCCGCCGCCACGCTCATTTTGTTGCTTTCGGCCAGAAACGGATGCAGCATCGCCGCGAGCCGTGGATTCAGGTGGTGTGTACCCACCACATTGTCCAGCACAATCTTGAGAGGCCACGGCGCAGCTACGCTCATGGCCATTTGCACCAGCATCGCGGCCAAAATCGCAGCCAAGCTCGCGCGATACGGGCGTAGCAAGCTTCGAATTAATGCGAACATGCGGGTTTCCCTGACCAGTTTGTCTGTGGCGGCTACCGGATTGTAGCTCAAATTCGGAGGCTTGGGGGAACAGAATGGAAGGCTATTCCGACCAATAGCCTGTTTTCGCCCGGATTTTTATAGTTTCGTCCTTCGGCTTAATGGCGATCTTTCGGAACGTCCCGTCATGCGCCTGGTTCGTGGGGTAATACGCCAATTCGTAAGTGGTTCTCAACTCTTCCGCGATCCGCCGGAAGTAGGCGTGGGGGTTGGTGTGCTCGGCGTCGATATGGGCTCCGCCGGTTTCCTTGGCGAGGCGATCCATCACGCTGATCCCATATTTATTGCGTGCGGTCAGTTCTCCGTGTTTGTTTCGCTCCGTGTAACGGATGGTGTAGACAACCACGTTTGCGGTCTGGGCCGCCTCAATTACGGTCATCATGTTGTGCGCGCTCGAATTGTCTTCTCCATCGCTGAAGATCAGGATGGCCTTGCGCCCCTCCGCCTTTGCCAGTTTTTCCTTCACGCTGTAGTAAAGAACATCGTAGAAGGCCGTGCCCGCTTCTCGCTCTTCCGCGGGCCCTAATTCTGGAAAATGCCGCTTCCTGTTGTCATAATCGTGAAAACCAGACAGAAGCTGTTTTGATGAATTCGTGTAATCGCTCACCAGTCGCAGGTGATCCTCGAAACAGACCATAAAGGCTCGGTCCTTGGGCCCCAGCACTTCGTCCAGAAATACTTCCAGGTCCTTCTCGTGCTGTTTCTCAAAATGTTCCTGACTGCCACTCACATCCATCAACAGTGCCAGCGTTAGCGGCAAATCCGTGCTTTTGGCGAAAAACTCAATTTTCTGCGGGACCGTATCTTCGAACAGTTCCACATCATCCTTGGTCAAACTCGCAATCAGCGCTCCATGCGAATCTCGCGCAGTAAACGCTACATCAACCAGGTTGACATCAACCTGAATCGGATTTTGCGAGAGCATCGGCAGGCTTACTAACGCCGCCACCAGCATCGCGATCAGCAACCGCATCGCCACACACCTCCACCCAAGGTTCTAAGAAGATGACGAAAAACAGGCTCAAGTTGTTTCGTGGAATTTCGCGCCAGGCTTAGCGTACAGAAAGAACGACCATGAGAATTGTTTGCGACTTCCTCCGCAACCCATTCAGCCGGATCCTGTCAGTTGGCGATGGTCAATTCTACTTCCGTACTACTACCGATGCGGGTCCCGGCCAGCGGCGATTGGTCGATCACCGTTCCATGCGGCCACTGTGGTGCGGCCACGTAGCTAATCTTGCGGTGCAAACTGGCTTGGTCCAAACGGTGCTGTACATCGATTTCATTCAGTCCAATGAAATAAGGCATCACATAACTGGCGTCTTTGGGACCCCCGGAAATCAGCATGTCCACGCGGGGCGTCGCCGCCCCCTTGCCCGGTTTCGGGTTCTGCTCCAGCACGATATCCGTGCCCATATTCGGAAGATTTACCGTGGATACCTCGCCCACCTGTAATCCGCCTCGCAACAATTCAATGCGCGAAACGCGCAGCGAGTTTCCTTCCAAAGGCGGAATCTGCAGCTCGCGTTGGCCCAAACTCAGCACCACGTGCGCTTGTTGTGACACTTTCATCAGCATACCGGGTGAAGGAGTCTGCCGAATCACCTGATTGATGGGCACATCGCTGTAAACCCGGTCGGCCACCCGCAGGATCAATCCCTTCGAGCGCAACGCCCGGCTGGCTTCGCTGACGTCTTTGCCCACGAGATTCGGCATCGTGGTCTCGCGCCCATGGATAGCGATGCGCATCGCCGTGATCGCGCTGAGAAAGGCGGCCGACGCCAGAATAAAAATCAGGAAGGCGACCCGGCTGGCCCATTCCACTCGTTCTCGTAAGGTCATGCCTTTACTTTCGAACGCCCGCGTGCACGGGTCAATGTCTTTCTGTCGCGGACGTGACGTTTCCATTCCGCACGAGGCGGTCTACTGCGTTAGTTCCGGTGCAGGGTACTCTGGCAGTTTTTCCTTCGTAGTGTCGGCGCGCTTCACTTCCAACTCATCGAAAAGGAGCGAAGGGCAAATAATGGTTTGCGGCAATCCGGCCATACGATTGCTCACCAGGGGATCGTTGCCGACGGCAGATAAATCGTTACGCAACGCACGCACGTCCAATTCGTTGAAAACCGCGCCGCGCACCAATTCTTCGTGGCCATCCTTGACGTACACGCGATACAGCAATCTTGGTGAATTACCGGGACCCAGCGTGTCCACCCGGTAGCCGTAGGGTTCGCCCTCCTCGGCGGCCATCTGCTTCAACTTCTCATTCAAAGCTTGTGTCGTTTGTGGCTCGGCACTTTTCAGCATCAGTACGCCCAGGCTCGGGATCGGCGAACTTCCCGGAGTGCCGCGTCCGTGCCCATTCGAAGAAGGAAAGTCGCGCAACGGTTGCCGGCCCAGCAGATAGTTCACCAGTATTCCTTTGTCCACGAGAGTCACGTCCTGAGCTTTCACGCCCTCACTATCCACTTCGTAGCTTCCTACCAGCTTCTTGCCATCGAACGTCTTTAGCGTGGGGTCATCCACCACCGTGATGAATTTCGGCAGCACTCTCGAGCGGTAGCTGGTTGCAAAAGCCCCAGTGGTGCGATTGGGACGTCCCAACGGAGGCTTTCTCCCCAAAATGTTGTCGCCGATCAATCCCGCGATGATGTCGTCTGCCGCATCTGGCGCGAATAGCACTGGCCCGCGATACGACTCCTCAACAATCGGCGCGTGCTCTAATGCTTGCAAGGTGTCCAGCATTTTCTTGGACTCTTGCACCAGGCTGGCTCGTGTGGGCAGTTCGCCGGGTGTCTCCTCGGTCCAATACGGACTCCGGCCCAGCCGCATTCCGTCGGACGCTTGCGTCATACCGTTCAGCGTTACGGTCGCGGTGGTGCGGCCCTGCCGAACAATGCTTCCTTCGGAATTCACAAAATACTCGTTGACTGCCGTGAAGTGAGCGGATGCCGCTACAGATTGGATACTGGGATATTGCCGGTAAAGATCGGTCGCATCCTGCAGGGTCTTATCCCACTCGCCGGAATCGACCTTCAACAAAACCGTATCGCCCACAACGGAAACCACGGGAGCCTGTGCGAAATCGTCGACAGGATTCGCCTCTGGCGTAAACTGCTTCAAGGCTGACAGCTTTTCAGCGTACGCATCCGCCGCGCTCTTATACGCCTCGTCTGTCAGCAGCCAGATTTGCCGTCGTAGTGCCAGCGGATCGTTGTCCAAGGGAAGAATGGAGCCGCTGCCTACCCCTTGCCCATAAAAGCTGTCCTGTTTGTAATCGCCGATGCGTACCACCACGCGCAGGAAGCGCAGATGGGAGCGGTCACTTTCACGCATCGCGCCAAAGGCTGCTTCTGCACTATAACTATCCACATCGTTCACGCGATATTCGATGTAATACGGCCGCTGCACTTGATCCATCTTAAGCTGTGCCTTGGACCGCTCCAGTTCCGACAGCAGCGACTCCAGCAACTCGTCACCCTTCGCTGCTTCTCGGGCCGCATCGATGCGCGCATCGGACTTATCATCCGGTCGCGCCGCGGGCCGCGCCATTACCGCCGTTCCCGTCAGCAGCAAAGTACTCAGCGTTAACCCAGCAACGAAGCGGGCGATTCTCACGGTTGCACCGCCGACGGCTTCACCGTGGGATTCGGGGTCGCCGCTGCCTTGTCCAAGCCCGGCGGCGGCAGAAGCGGCGGCCGTTCATGTCCATGTGCGCGTTTCTGTACTTCCATCTCGCTGAACAACATCGCCGGCGCTACCGCCGAAACCGGCACGTACCCGCTTTCGGCTCCGCACACACCATTAAAAACGTGTTCTTTGTCGCCCGTGGTGACAATTCGTGTCAGCGCTGCCAGGGGAGTGCCTACAATATCCACGCCGCGCACCAATTCATCGGGCCGGCCATCGGGATACACCTTGTAGACAATCACGGGTAGCACCTGGAACGATTGCGGCGATGACCGCGTTGTCAGCGTGAACCCGCCTTGGATGTCATCGAAGTACAGCCCATACGGCTTGCCTTCCTTCTTTACCTCATCGATCAACTTCTGCCGCAATTCGGATTCCGGAACAGTTTGCGTCGAGGACACAATCAGGTTCCCCTGCCGCCCGGTCGGCATCAGGCCCGGTTGGTTGCGCCCATGGCCATTCGAATTATCGAAGTCCTTGATGGGCATCCGCGACATCAGGAAATTCTTCAGCACGCCGTTTTCGATTACATCCACACGCTGTGCCGGCACGCCTTCGCTATCGTAGGCATACGTTCCTGCCAGTTTCACTCCGTCCATCTCTTTAACCGTCGGATCATCCACAACCGTCAAGAACGATGGCAAAATTTGCTGCCCCACCTTCTTGGTGAACGTCTGCCCTTCTTCCTGATCCTTCTGCCGGTGGCCTTCCAACCGGTGCCCTAATACTTCATGGAAGAAAACCGCGGCGGCACGCCCACTCAGCAAGGCCGGCCCATCATACGGTTCGGCCACTGGCGCATTTCGCAGTGCTTTCAAATCCACGGCCATTTTTTCCACCTTGGCCATCAGTTCCTTTTCGGCAGGTAATCCGCTGGCGGCGGGCGCCTGAAACGTTTCCACGCGCAACAGGTCCATGCCGTCGTCCGCACGTGTTTGTGCCTCGATCACCAATCGCGCCGTAGCGCTGGGCATCGCCAGTTCTGTACCTTCGCTCGTCACCGTGCGCGAGTTTGACGTGGAAACTTGCAGCATCACGGTCGAGTAGTACACATCCGCATAGCTGCGAAATGCCGCCGACACTCGCCGCACTTCGCTTTCCCACTCCGAACGGTCAAACGGCGGCTCTTTCAATTTCCCATCCGTGTGCACTTGCGGCGCGTCTTTCGAAAAGTCCGGAGACTTGTCTTCCTCTTCTGCTTGTACCGCCATGTTGGTCTTTACGTTCAAATAAGCCGGAGCAGCTCGCCGGTAAGCTCGGTTCGTCAGTTCCCAAAGAACCCGCGCCTCAGCCGCGGGGTCGTCGTTCAGCGGCAACGACCCCGAAGTCATGGCACTGGAGCGGCTCTGCCCGTGCGTGTTATCCAGTTGCGGGCTGCCCACGCGCATGGTTACGTCCGCAGTGCGCCGCCGGGTGTTGCTGTTCGATAAGATTCCCCCGTCGGAAGCTGCAATCAAAACCTGATCCTGGTCGTACACCGTGTAGCTCAAAAAATAGGGCGCGGGATCGCTCTTTGCCAGTGCCGTCTTCGCGCGGGTCAGCTCGTTCCGCATCGTGGTCAGCACGTTGTCCGGTCCCGTCGTAGTGGTGGGCTTAACCACCGGCGGTGGCGTGGCTAGCAACGGGAAAGTGCTTAATTGCAGGGCCAACACAATCGACACCACGGGTCGCCAGTGCGCCCTTGCGGAGAAGGAAACTCCCGTTCTCCGTTGCATTCGCTGGATACTCTTCATTATGTTTTGGCTCCCTGAACCATGCGGTGTGGGCCGTTGATGGTACAAACCGCGAGTATGCCTGACCAAGATACCTTCTGCAAATCAGCCTTCTCCGACGTGTTCTCCGGTTTGTAAACGCGCTCCGTTGGCGAATTCCGCCGCCGAAATCTGTTTGCGCCCTTCTAATTTGACGTGCGTCAGCTCCATTACGGTTGCCGCTCCGCACGCCACATACAATTTGCCATGCTGCGGCAGCAGCGTTCCGGGCGACGCTGGTGACGTTTCCTTGTTCAGCGGCTGGCCCCAAACGTGGCAGGTCTGTCCTCGGAAACGCGTATACGCTCCCGGCCACGGTGCAAATCCTCGCATGCGGTTGTAAATCACCTGTGCACACTGGGACCAATCGATCTGTCCATCCTCGCGTTTCAGCATTGGAGCCAGCGTAGCCGCCGCATGGTCCTGCTTTCGCGGAGTCAGTTTCCCCGCTTCCAGGCCGTGCAGCGTTTCGATCATCAATCCGGCACCAGCTTCCGCCAGGCGGACCGCCACCTCTAACGCCGTTTCCTGCCCCGCTATCGGCAGTTCCTGTTGCAGCAGCATGTCTCCGGTGTCCATTCCAGCGTCAATCCGCATGGTGGTGTTGCCGGTCACGGTTTCGCCATTCGCAATGGCCCAGGCGATGGGTGCCGCTCCGCGATACTTCGGCAGCAGGGAAGCGTGCAGATTAATCCAGCCCAAGCGGGGAATCGGCAGCAGCCGCGCCGGAATAATCTGCCCATAGGCGATAATCACGATAACGTCGGGTGAGAACCCTCGGATTTTCTCTTCATTCCCCGGGGCACGGATTTTTTCCGGCTGATGAATGGGAACGCCTGCGGCCAGTGCCACTTCCTTCACCGGAGAAAACGAGACCTCGTTTCCGCGTCCTCGCGGCCGATCCGGCTGCGTGAACACCCCCACTATCTCAAATTCGGACCGGCTGAGAAGCTTCTCGAGGGAGGGAACTGCGAACTGCGGAGTGCCGCAAAAGACGATGTGCAAGCGGCTCATGGTAGCCCCGCCTGCTTGCTCGCCGAATTTACCACTCGCCTTCTTTCCGCAGCTTCTTGATCTTCCGTTTGATCAAATCGCGCTTCAGCATGCTCAGATGCTGCAGGAACAGTACGCCCGCCAGGTGATCGATCTCGTGGCAAAACGCTCGGGCCAGAAGATTCTCACCGCGAATTTCGAACGGCTCACCCTTCACGGTTTGCGCTTTCACCGTGACAAATTGTGGCCGCACCACATAGCCGCGAAAACCCGGTATGGAAAGGCAACCCTCTTCTTCGCGCACTTCGCCTTCGGCATGAGTGATTTCTGGATTGACCAGCACAATCTTCGCTTCCTGATTCTTCCCGTTGGAAACGTCCACCACCGCTAGCCGGATGCTCTTGCCAATTTGCGGCGCTGCCAGCCCCACCCCTTGTGCAGCGTACATCGAGGCAAACATGTCCTCGGCCAGCTCTTGCAGCTCCGTGTCAAACTGCTTGATGGTGGCGCCGGCCTTTTCCAACACCGGATCGCCATACTTCACGATGGGATAAATCTTCCGCGGCGGCGCCTCTGGCGCTTCCGTCGCCTTCCCGGCGGTTTTGGGTTCAGAACTCGTCGATTTGTCGGCCATAGCTTTCGAAATTCCGCCGAGTTTCGGCGAGAGAATCTCCTCCAAATTTTTGCAGAAAAGCATCCGCTAACACAAGAGCTACCATAGCTTCACCGGCAACACCTCCAGCGGGCACCACGCACCAGTCGGAGCGCTCGTAGGCTGCCTGCACCGGTTCCTTAGTCACTAGATCTGCCGTCCCCAGCGGCTTGCGCAACGTAGAAATCGGCTTCAGGAACCCGCGAACCACCACATCCTCGCCGTTGGTAATGCCGCCTTCCAAGCCACCCGCGCGGTTGCTGCTTCGTTTGAACCTGCGGGCCTGCTTGTCGTAGGAGATTTCGTCCTGCACCTCGCTGCCGTACGACCGGGCGGCCAGTATCCCCGAGCCAATCTCTACCGCTTTCACGGCCTGCACGCTCATCACCGCCTGCGCGAGCCGTCCGTCCAGTTTTTCGTCCCACTGGGCATGAGAACCCAAACCCACAGGTACGGCATGCGCCACAATTTCGAATACGCCGCCCACGGTGTCGCCCGCTTTCAACGCAGCGTCCACCTCCGCCTTCATCTTCTCTTGTGCCTGCGCGTCCACACACCGCAGCGGCGATTCCAGGTCAGCGCAAATCGCCTTGATCTCATTCCAGCAAGCCGCCCGCTCCAACCGGACATGTCCCACCTGAACTGTGTGGCTCGCGATTTCGATCCCAAACTGCGCCAGCAGTTGCCGCGCAAAACTGCCGGCCGCCACGCGTGCTGCAGTTTCTCTAGCCGACGCCCGTTCCAGCACATAGCGCGCATCATGAAAATTGAATTTTTGCGAACCTGCCAGGTCGGCATGCCCCGGTCTTGGGGCCACCAACTTCTTGGAAGTGGTTTCCGCGGACTTCGTGTCTTCCACGGGCAGAATCTTTTCCCAATTCGCCCAGTCGCGATTCTCGATTCGCAGCGCGATCGGCGCGCCGATGGTTTGGCCATGCCGCACCCCGGCGAAAACCTCCGCGCTGTCCTTCTCGATTTTCTGCCGTCCCCCGCGGCCATATCCCAACTGCCGTCGATGCAACTCATGGTTGATCGCCGCAACATCAATGGGCAATCCAGCTGGCAAACCCGAAAGAAAGGCCAGTAAGGCTTGCCCGTGAGACTCTCCCGCAGTGTAGAAGCGCAGCATAAATTATCAAGTATACCAGCATCGGCGCTTTACCCATTAACACCGCTCAGAAATCCGCCCAAATGTCCCGTCAACATCAATAGCCCCGCGCCCGCCAATTCCAGGGGCAAGCGCCAAGCAGGAAGGCGGTTGTTAACGCGCCCGTGATAGTGCGCCCACTAGGCCGCCACAATGATCAATGCGGAACAAGCCGCTGCCACCGCGTGGTACAGCAGAATTCCTTTCATCGGTTGAGCCTCCAATTCCATCTCCACGCGGCTATTCCCGTCAGTAGCGCGGGCGGCACACTGAGCGCCGCCACGCTTAGATTGAAAAACGCCACGGTTGCAAATGTCTGCTTCTTCGTCCATGTCGCGCACACATCAAAAATCACGCCGACAATAAACAAAGCAATCGGGAAGTGAATTAGCGCTACGTGCTGCGCGTGTTTCGCCAGCAGCATCGTCGGCCAATCAAACGGATTTGGCGTGGTCGCCTCTACTGCACCACGACCTTCGCCGTCATCTTCGGATGAATCGAGCAGAAATAGGTATAAGTGCCGGGCTGCGTGAACGCAAGACCAGCAGTCCATCCTTGCTTCGGCGGCCGTGGACGCCCATTTGCGCTCCCTGCAACCCGATCATCTCACCGATGTTCAGTCCAGCGATCAGCACACCGTGAAACGTGGTTCGACAGCAAAGTTGACTTTGCACCCACGGTCCGCGACTTCGCCGCGGATGATTTTCCCCTCCTCGGTGGTCGTCTCGACGTGCTCGCGGGCCGCACCGCCGCCGCACTGGTTTATGCACGTCGCAAGCACATCATTAACGTTTTCGTGATGGAATCGTCCAACGCCGATATGCCTTCTACTTCGGGAGATCTGCACGGCTACCATTGGCTCTCTTGGCAAGCCGGCGGTTTCACTTACATCGCCGTGTCCGATGCGGCCCCAGAGGACCTTCTGCAATTGCGCGATCTTATCTTGAGACCGTGAGTATCGGTCCTGCGACCGGTTCGGAAACGCGTCCGTAACCACTTTTTCTAACGTCTTGACGCTTCTCACTGGCCCAGTTACGCTTTTCGCCGAGGTCATTCACGAGAGAGCCGTGTCCGATACGCCCCTCCAGGCAACGCAACCCGAGTCCTCTGCCCCCGAGCCTTCCGTTGCTCTAGTCCTCACCGAGGTCGCCAAGCATTCCGTACTCAAGGTGCAAGATTACGCCAGACTGTGTGGGCGCTCCATCACCGACCTCCTCAGCAAGCCTCGCTATTCACAAGACACCCTGGACCAGATGGACGACATCGGCGTAGGGTCGCTTCCCATCGTGCTGCTTTCCGGTTTCTTTATCGGCGCGGTCATGGTGCTGCAGACCGGTTCCCAGTTTCAGCGTTTCGGGCAGGTTTCCCTGACCGGAGATATTGTCTCGCTCGCGCTGGTCCGTGAACTCGGTCCCACCATTACAGGCTTGCTGGTCGCCGGCCGCTGCTCCTCCGGTATCGCTTCCGAATTGGGTTCGATGGTCGTCACCGAGCAAGTCGACGCCATGCGCGCCATGGGCACCGATCCCGGCCGCAAATTAATTTCGCCGCGCGTACTCGGAACCCTCATCACTCTTCCCCTTCTCACCACCATATCCGTATTTGTCGGCCTGATTGGTGGCATGGTCGCCAGCGTGTTCTCCCTTCGCCTGAGTGCCGAAACTTTCTGGCAACGCGCCATTGCTATCCTCGAGTTCTCCGACATTATGCAAGGGTTCACGAAATGCCTCGTTTTCGCCTTCATTCTTTCCACGGTAGGCTGTTATCAAGGCATGAATGTTCGCGGCGGCACCCAGGGTGTGGGCCGGGCCACCACCCAGGCCGTGGTTGTCTCTTCCGTCCTCATCATCATTGCGGATACATTCCTGACTAAACTTGCGCTTTATCTCGCGGACAAACTCTGAGGATCATGGACGCCACTCCTCGCACTGCCAGCGCGGCATCATCCACCGAAAGGCCAGTCCCTGCGTTGCAATTCGACAAGGTGTGGCTAGGCTTCGACGAGGGCCCCATTCTCAAGGGCCTCACGTTTTCCGTTCAACCCGAAGAAACGCTGATCCTTCTCGGAGAAACCGGTACCGGCAAAACCTTGACTCTCAAGCTAGCCGCCGGTTTGCTTTCCCCAGATCAAGGAACCGTTTATGCTCTCGGCGAAGATCTATCCACGAAGTCAGAACAAGAACTTTTGCAATTTCGCCGCCAGGTCGGTTTTGTTTTCCAGGAAGGCGCTTTGTTCGATTCGCTGACCGTCGGCGAAAACGTCGCCTATCGTCTCGAGGAGGACGGCAGCAGTGACGACGTTATCCTGCCCAGGGTTCAGGAAGTCCTCAAATTCGTCGAGCTCGAACATACCAGCGAAATGCTTCCCTCCGATCTATCCGGTGGTATGCGCCGGCGGGTTGCCATCGCCCGCGCGCTGGCCGCACGGCCTCCTGTCGTTTTGTATGATTCTCCCACCGCTGGGCTCGATCCCATCACTTCACAAACCATCATCACCCTCATCCTGCGTCTGCGCGATGTGTACGGTGTAACCGCGGTAATGGCCACCCATCGCTTGCAGGACGGCTTCGGTCTTTCCAATTTTCACTTTGACCCCAAGACCCACACCGTTCGTCGCGGTGCCGCCCCGGAGGGCTCCAGACCGCCCATGACCCGTTTCCTGGTGTTGCGCGACGGGCAAATCTATTTCGAAGGCAGCCCCGATGAAATGCTGAAAACCAAGGATTCGTATTTGCAACGGTTTTTGATTTGAACTCTTGTATAGTGGTGCGAAGGCCGGCCTGTCCTTTCTCGGAGGATTCTCGGAATGGCGCGCAGTAAACAACTCACATGGTCCGAATTGCGCGTGGGACTGTTCGTCCTCGTAGGCCTGCTCATTTTGGCCGTCGGCATCTTCTATGTCACCGGTGCTGGCGTCTGGGGACCTAAGTACCGCCTGAACACTTTCCTGCCGGAAGTTGCTGGCCTCGCCACCGGTGCCCCCGTCCGTCTGGATGGCGTCGAGATCGGCAACGTCGAGCGCATCACCTTGGTGCCACGCGAACACGGCAAAGCCCCGGATAAGATGCATAACGTCGAAATCGGCATGCGTCTGGACAAAAGATTTCAGAGCGATATTCTCACGGACTCCGTAGCCACGCTGGTCACGGAAGGCCTGCTCGGCAATCGCTACGTCAATATCGAGCGCGGCTATACCGGCGTTCCCCTGAAAGACGGTCAAGCGGTGCAAGGCGGCACCGAACGAGGCATGACCGAAGTGATGGAACGTAGCGCCGACGTGCTCGACAATTTGAAGGTTGTCAGCGGACAAATTCAGGACATCATCGCGCAGGTCAAGCTAGGCAAAGGAACGCTGGGCAAGCTACTCAACGACGAGCAAGTTTACAACCACCTCAACAGTATTCTGGCCAAAGGCGATGAAATCGCTTCCACCGTGCGCTCCGGTCAAGGCACGCTGGGCAAACTGGTTATGACCGACGAACTTGGCAACAAGGTCGATAACACCGTCGATCAGGTCAACACCATCCTGGGCGACCTTCGCGCGCAAAAGGGCACACTCGGGAAGTTGCTGTATGACCCGAGTGTCTACGATGAAGCCAAGAAAGCTCTGGAAAATGGCAACAGCATTATGGGTGACGTTCGCGCTGGCAAGGGCACGATGGGCAAACTGGTCACCGACGAAACTCTCTACAACAAACTGCGCGACACCAGCAGCAATCTCGCCGAAGCCACTTCCAAAATGAATAAGGACAACAATACCGTCGGCAAGCTCTTCAACGATCCCCAGCTCTACGACAACCTCACGGGCCTGAGCGGCGACATGCGCTCGCTCATCTCCGATTTCCGTAAAAACCCCAAGAAGTTCCTGAGCATCCGCCTCTCCTTCTTCTAACCACGCGTCTCGGTTATCTCTACGGCTCCTCCATTACCGCTGCGGTGGAGCAGCGGCTTTACGCCGCTACTCCGCCGCAACAAGAAAATCCGTCATTTCGAACGGAGTCTGCGGAGTGAGAAATCTCTCTTGTTCTTCAGTTCGCCCTGTTTTCCACAATCCGCCGGAATTTTAGCCCCTCCGTTTTTGCGTGTCCCCTTGTCACTGTGTTGTAATGTCTCCGTAACAATGACCGACTACGCTCAAAATGCTGAACAGCAGCTACCTAGCTCGCTCATGGAAAGCCAAGACACCACAACCCGGCCTTCCCGGCCGGACTCTTCCAAAACCACGCTTCCGCAACCCGGCCGTCCAGTCCCCAGCCGCGCGTATCCGGGCGCTCTCATCGTTGTCGAAGGCACCGACGGCTCCGGGAAGAGCACGCAACTCTACCTTCTCAAGCGTTGGCTCGAGATCGGCGGCTACCGTCTCCATTTCACCGAATGGAACTCTTCGCCTCTGGTGAAGTCCGCCACGCGCCGAGGGAAGCAGAAACGCCTGCTCACCCCCACAACTTTCTCGTTGTTGCATGCTTCTGATTTCGCGGACCGTTGCGAGCGCCAGATTATGCCCCTGTTGCAGGGCGACTATCTGGTGCTTGCCGACCGCTATATCTATACCGCTTTCGCTCGCGATGCCTCCCGTGGCTGCTCCCAGCGTTGGCTTCGCAACCTGTATCGCTTCGCTCCCATCCCGGACATCGTGTTTTATTTCCGTGCGCCTCTCGACGTGGCTGTCGACCGTATCCTCAGTGGCCGGCCCAAGCTGAAATATTACGAAGCGGGCATGGACCTCGGTCTCTCCTACGATCGCGCCGAAAGCTTCAAGCTTTTTCAGGCGCGCATTCTGGAGGAGTACGACAAGATGGTCGACACCGACAACTTCGTCGTCCTCGACGGCACTCTGCCGGTCAATAAATTACAAAAACAGATGCGCGATATCGTCGCCTCCAAAATCGACCTGAAGCGTTTTGCGCCGCGCGCCGAAGTGGTGGAATAAGCATGCCCGATCTGGAAAAGGAAAAATCCAAAGTCACACCCATCCCCGCGCCTCCAGAACCCAAGCCACCCGTCACGGATGAAGACGCGCAACATTTCTTCGGCGAACACCTCGTCGGTCTCGATCCCTCGGAACTCCACGGCAACCTCGTCGTCATTGAAGGCCTGGATGGCTCCGGTCGTTCCACTCAGATTACACTGCTGCAGGAATGGCTCGAATCCGAGGGCTTCGCAGTGCAAACCAGTGGCCTCCGTCGCTCCAACCTTGTGGGCCGCGACATCGACGAGCTTCTCGCCAAGAACGCCGTCACCCGTCTCACCCTGGCCCTGATGTACGCCACAGATTTCTTCGACCAACTTGAGCATCGCATTGTTCCCGCGCTCCGCTCCGGCACCGTCGTGCTCGCCGACCGTTTCATCTTTACCTTGATCGCTCGCAGCGTCGTCCGCGGCATTAATCGCGATTACCTCACCGGCCTTTATGCAATGGCCCTCCGGCCCAATCTCACCTTCTGGCTCAATGTCCGTCCGGAAACCGCTTTCGCCCGCGAATTCAAGAAAGCTCAGGCCATCAGTTACTGGGAAGCTGGCCGCGACATGTCCCTCTCCCACGACCTGTATTGGTCTTTCGTGCGCTACCAGACCATGATCAAGCGCGAATTCGAGCTGATGTCCAAGCGCAATGGCTTTATCGAACTCGACGGCGAAGCCAGCGTCTCCTCCGTCAACAAGCAGCTCCGCCAGCGTATCGGCGAGCAGCTTGGCATTCGCATGACGAAATACACTCCCTCTTCCGCTCTCGCTCACCTCTGGCGGTAGTCCCGGACCATGCCCGAGCCCGTCCACATCGCCGCCATCGATGCCGGTTCCAATGCTGTGCGCCTGTCGATTGCGCGTGCCTATTCCGGTTTAGACATTGAACCGCTCATCACCGAACGGTACCCATTGCGCCTGGGGGAAGGCGTCTTCGTACGGCACCGCTTTAGCGAAGATACTTTGAAAAAGGGCGTAAAAGCCTTCCGGCACCTTCACGAAATCATGGAGGAGTTCGAGGTCACCAAGTATCGCGCCGTGGCCACCAGTGCTTCGCGCGAAGCCCAAAACCGCAATTTGCTCATCCGCAAAATCAAACAGGCCACCGGGCTCAATCTCGAGGTGATCTCCGCAAAGGAAGAATCCCGGCTCGGTAGAGAAGCGGTCTTTGCCGCGCTTGGCCCCGAGGTCCAGGCTGGTTGCATCGTGGATTTGGGCGGCGGCAGCTTGGAACTGAGCATACTCCGTGACCATGCGCTCACCCACGCAGCTCAAATTCCGCTGGGCACCGTGCGTTTGTTGAGCACCCTCAATCTTCCCGGGGTCATTCGCCCCGTGGAGGCAGAGCAGGTCCGCCGCTATGTGCGCGCTCTTTTGGAATCGCGCCTCCCGGAACGCCCCAACCTCGCCGACCGTGTTGCCGTTGCCCTCGGTGGTAACGCCGAGACTCTCGCCAACGTAGCTCCCGGCCCGCGTCAGGACGGCTTGCCCACTCTGGAAATTTCCCTCCTTCGCGAACGCTTGCCCGACATTCTCCGGCGCGACGTCGGCTCGCGCATGAAAGCTTATGGAGTTCGACGCGATCGCGCCGACGTTATGGCCGTTGCTGCGCTTATCTTCCTCACTCTCGGTCGCTACCTGAACATCCGCACCTTCGCGATCCCTGGTGTCGGCTTACGCGAAGGGTTGCTCCAGGAGATTGCTCGCGAAGCCTTCTCCCGCAAGGAACCTCACCGCTACAGCGCCGACGCGCGCCAGATGCTGGTCGCGACGCGTAGTTTCGGTCGCCGTCTCGACTACGACCAGCGCCACGCCGAGCATGTTCGCGAGCTGAGCCTCATGCTCTTCGATCAGCTACAACCGTTGCACCATCTTACCGTCCAGGCCCGTGTGCAATTGGAAGCCGCCGCCCTGCTTCACGATCTTGGCCATCGCGTCAGTCACCGTGGCCATCACAAGCACGGCGAATACCTTGCCCTAAACGGCGATATCCCCGGTTTGGATGGACGCGATCGCCACATCGTCGCCGCCGTCGTCCGTTATCACAATCGGAAGTCCGAGCCCGATGGCCACCACCCTGCCTACTCCGGGCTTACGAACACCGATAAGCGCGCCGCACGCCGCCTCGCTTCTTTTCTCCGTATCGCCGAGGGGCTCGATCATTCCCATCGCCAGCGCATTCTGAATATGCGCGCTTCTTTCCAACGGGGTGGCGTCACCTTCCACGTCGAAGCCCGTGGCGACGTAACCGAAGATCTGCGCGATGCCGAGCGCAGCGCGAATCTCTTCGAAAAAGAATTCCACCTCCGCCTCTTCTTCCGCGTCAACAGCCACGCGTAGCCGTCTGCAGCGCGGTGGCTGGTGCCGTTGTAGCGGCCGCCCTCTGAGGCGGGCGAACGGTTTTCGTCACTATTCTGCCCCTGGGGATATCCCTGCTCTATGTGTACCCATAACCCACTGTCGGCTAACGGCTGTAGACTTACGGCTGTCCTCTTACTCATAAACACTTATCTATCTTTTGTCACCTGCCGTACATCTTCCATTCTGTACGATAATTCCTAGGAGGAGCGCTGCTCATGGAGTTGTACATTGTGCGCCACGGGATCGCCGTCGATCGCGAAGACCCCAGGTGTCCACCGGACCCCGACCGTTTTCTGACCGACGAAGGGAAAGGAAAATCGCGCCAAGTGGCGAAAGGCGTAGCGGAAATCGCTTCTATTCCCGACCTGATTCTCACCAGCCCTTACTTGCGGGCCTTGCAGACGGCGGAAATTTTCGCCGACGTGTTGGAGTATTCGAAGAACAAAATTCGCAAGTCCGATTTGTTATTGCCCGGCGCCGAACCTCTGCAGCTTTTTCGCGAACTCGCCAAAGATAAGGATCTCTCGAGCGTCTTCATATTCGGCCATGCGCCCCATCTCGACGACATCCTGGCCACTTCCATCGGCACCAAGCACCACATCTCCGCACTTAAAAAAGCCGGCGCGGCCTTCGTCGAACTCAAGCGCCTGGTTCCCCCAAGCGGAGAACTCGTCTGGCTCGGCACCCCAAAGCTTTTCCGCAAGGTAGGCAAGTAGATCCGAGCCGGCTTAGGCTGTTGACGGTCGACCGACTGGCGGTTGTAGGCTGTTTTTTAGTCCGATGCCGCCGCGGTCGTCTGTGGCGGTTCTTCCTTGCGTGGCAACTCCACGAGCTTAGGGGTCAATGGCGTTGCTTTCACGATGACCGGCAGTCCCAAGCTGCTCTCCAGCAAATACTTTCCAGCTGCCAATCGGGCGGCATTCTCTTCGCTTTCCTGCATTCCGGGGACATGCACGATCACTGCGTCAACCGACTTCTCGACGCGTACCCCAATCGCCGACGCGGCTCCAGACTTACTAATCGCCCGCGCCAGCCGCAGCACTCCAGCCAGCTGGCAAACCATTTTCTGCTCTTGCGGATTAAATCGCGCGAAGGACTTCTGCTTTGCGTCAGGCAATGCGCCGCGATGGTAGCGCACCACGTTGGCCATGATCTCCCACTCTACTTCCGTCCAACTCGGAGGAAGCGCCATCGATTTCAGATACTTTCTCGCGGCCTTTTGCGGCGATTTCGCATCCAGTCCGCTTCCAATCCCGTGCAGCCGCGATGCAGCCACCATGATCTTCCGGGCGTCTTTGCTGCTGAACGCAAGTTCTAACTCCCACTTGCACAGCGCATCGAACAACCTCATCGCCAATCGCGAAACCAGCGTCGTCCGCTGCGCATTCACTTCCAGCGCTCGTGCCGTCGCACGCAATCGTGCCTGGGTCGCTGTTGCCAAGCGCCTTCCCTCCGGCAGGCCACGCCTCCAGTGTTGCCACAATCCGCCTTCGCCTAAGGCCAATTCGCGGTACGTCTCAATGCGCTCGTGCCGCTGCGACGCAATCCGTTCGGCCCATGCCGCACGTGCTTCCCCTAACTCGCCCGCTACTTCTCCAATTTTTCCCGCAAGAACGTCCAGATCGTGCACTTCCCCGAGCAGATCCTGCACCTGTTTCAGATTGTCTCCCCATTCTGCATAACGCGCTGGCAACAGGCTCTCGACTGTATAGCGGAATCGTTTCACCCCAATTCGCAATTCGTGCCACGCTTCCGGCTTTTCAGCTCGCAATGCTCGCATGTGCAGTTCTTTCGCAGCTTCCAGCCGCTCCAATGCCAGGCATTCGGCCGCTGGCTTGTCGGGAGGAACCAGCCGGCTACGCGTTTGCAGCCGCCGTTCCAATTTCCGCCAGGATTTTTGATCAAACTTGTCCACGGCCTTCAACGCCGCCTGCTGAAACCCTTTTTCTTCCGCGGTAAACGTGTTCAACAATCGCTCGCGGATCGCGTCTGTCTCCGGGCCTAACGTCTTCGTCCACTCTTCCAGCACTTGCACATCCCGCAATTCGCCCAACTGCCGGAACAGTTTCTTCCCCAGCTTGCGCATGTCTTGCCAAGCCGAGTCCGGATCCACTTCTTCCATCGCTGCTGCCACAGACCGGCAACGCCTGATCGCTACACGCAAATCGTGTACTGCGTCCGCCTCTGGTGACTCGCGCACGGAGTCCAACTCCTTCAGCACCCGTTCCATCCAATACTGCAATCCTCGGTGCTCGGATCGCGAGCCCGCTTCTGTCTTTACGGTATCCATAGTTCTTCTGGCCGAACTGCCTAAGCGGGAGCCCCTGTCGGCCTCTTACAGGCTAGCCCGTTGTCGTAGCCGCGTCCAGTACAGGGCGCTTGGCCACAACTCCGGCAGCATGCGAGCCAGCACAAACCCCTCCGCGATGCATGCTAGAGAGCAAATCAGAAATACGTGCGCCGCGTCCGGATGCCCCAGCCGCAACATCGCATATTGCACCACCGGTTGCAGCGCAATTCCCCCAAACGACATCAAATTCGAAGCCCCGATCACTCGCCCCTTCTCTTCCGGCTTTGGCCGATTCTGGATCAGCGCATTGATCGGCACCACGAAGAACCCGGCGCAAATCCCCAGCGCCACTAACAACAGCATCACTGCCTGGTAGCTCAAACCGGGAACGAACAACGCTCCCGTGGTCAGCACAATTCCCGTCATGCCCGGCAAGATCATCCCCATCTCAATCTTTCGACCCGAGGCATGTCCCGCCACAAAACTGCCCACACCAATTCCCAAGCTCAGCGCCGCCAACAAGTAACTGCTCCTTGCCTCGTCCGCCTGAAGGATATCTGTGGCGTAGAGCACGATGTTCAGCAGCAAAATTGCTCCCAGAAACCAGAAGAACGTGTTCGCGATCACCGCCACCCACAACACCGTGTCTTTCCTCATTCTTTGAATTTCTTCGAAGAACTGCTTTGCCCAATTCCACTCATAACGGCGCTTCGCGTCCGCCGCCGGCACTCGGGTTATCCCCACGCTCGTAAACAATCCCACCAGCGATAAAGTCATCAAGAAAATTCCCGACCATTGCTGCTCCCCGCGAAAACGGTGCGCCAGAAATCCCCCGGCCAGCGTTCCCCCGATTGCCGCCAATAAGGTCCACAATTCAATGACTCCGTTGCCCCAACTGAGCTTGCTCGTCGGCAGCAACTCTGGTAGCAATCCGTATTTCGATGGCCCGAATATCGCTCCTTGCATGCACACGAAAAACAGCGCTACCGCCGCCAGGTCCAGGCGATTCAGCCACAACGCGTACGTTGCGCCACCCATGGTCAGCAACTCCAACACCTTCGTGCACACCGTTACACTGCGTTTGCTGAAGCGATCCGCAAAATATCCGCCGGGAATCGAAAACACCAGGAAGGGAACTGCAAACACCAATGGCACCACCAGCACAAACAGAAAATCGCGCTGCTCCCGCGAAATACTCGATTCCAGCACCAGAAAACTTACCAGCCACTTCAGTGCGTTGTCGCTGAAGGCTCCCTGAAATTGCGTCGCAATCAACGCCCAAAAACCCAGCAATCCGCCTCGCGGGTCGCGCTGCACCTGTAAATTCTCTTCCTGACCTGAAGGGTTCTTCATTTTGCGCGAGTCTATCTTCTTCGACCTGCCCCCGCAACTCGTTGTACTCGTCCGTCTTTACAATTTACGCAAAAACAATCAAAACATTTGTCATTCCGAGGGCGATGTTGCCCGAGGAACCTAGTTGCCATGGCTTTGTAGCACAGGCTTCAAGCCTGTGTTACCGCTTTTTGTAGCGGCCGCCTTCCGAGGCGGGCCATTTCTTAGAATATTTAGGCGCTCCGGGGACCCCACACTTGGAGCGCACACGCTTCGCAACTTACCGAAAAACTCCGGTGATTTGCAGCCACGCCTTCAGTCGCGACGTAATTCCTCGGTAGGTTACTGGGCTTCAGCGCCCGAGGAATCGGCCTTCGACTTTCGTCCTAATCACGCCAAATACCGCAATGACGCGGCAATCAGCTTCTTCGTCCCCTCATACGGATTTTCCGGCCCTTCCCATTCCATCGAGCAATATCCCTTATATTTGCTGGCATTCAATATCTCGAACGTCCTCTTTAAATCCACACGAAAGACTTTGCCCTGGTCTCCCACCTCCGAATCTTTCACGTGGCAAATGTTGTATGCATGCTGAAACATCGCGGTGACCGCATCGTAGTTGAATTTCTCGTTTCCGCTCGCCATCGAATTGCAAAAGTCCGGCAGCGCGTGCAGATACGGATGGTTTACCTTCTCGATCACCTTAACCACAAAGAAGGCATCCTCGCTCACCAGGTCGTCGTTCTCCAGGTTCACTTGGACATTCTTCGCCGCCGCGTACTCCACCACCGCCCGTATACTCTCCGCCGCCCGCTCCACATCTGGTTTGGAGTTCTTCGCCTCGGCCATCGATGTGCGCACGCTCGGCGACCCGATAATCACCGCGATATCTACCCATTTCTTGCCATTCGCGATGGCTTTCTTCCGGTTCTCCCTCTCCGCGTCGTAATAGCTGAACTCGTTATCCACCGGAATATTCACCACGTGCACGCCCGCTTTCTCGATCGCGTCGCGGAATCCGTGCAGATACCCCTCATCCGTGGAAGGGAAGTGCGAACTCAACGGCTCGACCCCCGGAACGCCGAACCGTTTGCGCACTTTCACCGCAAAATCCTGCAGATCTATCCCGGCACGGGTCTTGTCTCGGAATTCATTCCTCGCGCTCTCGATTTCCGCGCGGAATGGCCACGACGCCACCGCTAGTCTCTCCCGCGGTGTACTGGGAAACTTCATATGCGGCACAGCTTCCTCCGCCACTGTCAAACCGCCCGTCCATCCCATCGATTCACGCGGCAACGCCATTGCTGCGGCAGCTACCAACGCGGAGTCTCGCAACACACCACGACGCGACAATTTCTTCATTTCATCCTCACTTGGAGCGATGATTCCGTGCCAGCTTGCTGGTATTGAACACCCACGCGCACCCAAATGCAATCCAGCCGTGGCCCTACTCTCCGCGTCCTTGCTTTACCCGACCGCTCGCTCATGCTATTTTCAATTGGTTACCCGGAGTGGCGGAACTGGCAGACGCAGCAGACTCAAAATCTGCCGGGGATCACTCCCCGTGTGGGTTCGACTCCCTCCTCCGGGACCATCTATTCTCCTCGTCTCAGATTTGGCCAGTCTGGACAAGCTTGACGTTTCCGACGATTGGCCTGTCTGCCGCCAGAACTTGAAACGTCTTCAATCCGCGATTTCAGAAGGCAGGCGAGTTTGCCGCAGAAAGGGGCGACCTCGAAGTCGCCGGCGGTTGCGTCTGTCTGGATGAACCTAATGGGCGCGTTCGAGAGAGTTGCCAAGCCATTCGGCTACGAGATTCCAAGGCCAGTTAAGAATCCGCAGGTATTAAATCGGACCACAACGCGATCTAATGCGTCCTGGGTGCAACAGCTATCGACCGATAGCTTAATCGGCTGCCCTCACAAAACATGAAATGGCGTTCGGAGTTCTCCTACGTCCTCAAGATTGGGTTGTGTCTTGACCCACTCCACCGCCTGCTCTCGAGCGCTTTCCCGGCTGGAATCCATGGTCACCAGATATTCGATTGTTGCTTCCTTCGTCGTGACCGGAATTATCCACATTTCTTCGTCGGTGATCACTTAGAGGATCTCCTTTTGTTCAAGACCTGGAACCAAGTGCAGTTCACCGCAAGCAGGGACCGGATGTTGGCACCATCCTATGCGTCAGCAAAGGCAGTTGCAAGTGGGTTGCATCTTAGGAAATTCCCTAACTCTGCGCTGTGATCCCCGTCACTGTGCCTCCCATTTACCTTTCATCTCTGGACAGCTCAACGCTGCAACATCGCCGTCATCTGCCCGCATCGTCACGAAAAACAAACCGCTCGCACCGGCACTAAATTCAGCGTCCGCATCACACGCGCAATCCGCGACTTGCATGAACGATTCCAAGATCTTCCTTATGATCTCCGCAGACCAGGTCCTCGATCGTCTCCGCTCTTTTCCTCATGTCTTCCTCAACTCTTCCTCAAGCTTTCCACAAAAACTTTTGCGTGCTCTTGCGCCGCTCCATACGCTTCCGCATAGTCATTCTCCACCTTGAATCTTTTGTCCCGGAGGAGAGCAATGCTTTTTGCTGTTGTTCGTCGCGGCAAGCACGCGGGTACCCGTTTAATGCCGCATCGTTTCGAAGATGACCGCTATCATGTCAGCTTGTGCAGGAAAGGGCCGGATATCCCACTCGCGAACCCACAAGACATTCCCGCTTATCTCGCCAACGGTTATTCTCTGCGCATGAGCGGTGTCGCGCAGAACTACCGGCCCACGCTGATCAGTCCGAAGTCCATTCGCGGCTGGAGATAACCGGCAAACTCCCGCTTACCTGGCTGTCCAAAGTTCGGTCGCAACGAATAAAGTAGGTGTTGGGTCGCTCATAAGCGAGTCTTCTCAACCAGCTCGCAAATCCCCTCGTCATCCAGAGGGCAGCGAGGGATCTGCTTTCCATATACCACTCCGCCTACAGCACCTTCTCTATCGCCCCGGGCAAATCAATGTGATAGCACTACCTCTCCAGCCGCAGTTCCCGCCCCAATTCAATCGGAGGAGAATCTGTATGAAGAGGGAAAAACTGCTCGGTGGATTGGTTTCGTTTGCCATGGTTGCCGCCCTGGCGGTCCCCATCGCGTTGGCCAAACACTGCTCGGCGCAGTCCGCGCAAATGCCCGACCGGGCGGCCATGCGTGACCGGTTACAGGCTGAAGTGGAAAGCCTCAATCTCTCTGACGACCAGAAGTCGAAGGTGAAAGACATCTTTGCCGATTCGCGCGCCAAGCGTCAGAACATCATGAGCGATTCCTCGCTCGCCGACGATCAGAAAAAGGCCAAGATGAAGGATCTTCGCGAAGACACCATGACCAAGGTCAATGGTGTTCTCACTCCCGATCAGCAGACCGAACTCAAAACCAAACTCGAAGCCGCTCGCGCCAAGCACCAACCTCCACAGTAAGATCCTGTTCGCATCTTAACCTTAGCCTGCTCAGGCGCTCGTCTCTCTGCAACGGGCGCCTTTTTGCTTGCCTCGCGATCACATTCCTTATTCATGATTGAATCGTTTTAATGTACACTGGCCGCAGTTGGCCTGAAAATCGCGTAGTCTTCATTCTGTACTGCGAGGAGCCCTATGTCTTTACTCCGCCCTCTCCGTTGGTTGGTTGTCGCCCTGTTCATTCTTGTCTTATCCGCTTCCTCTGGGTTTGCTCAGACCCCCGCTATCCGCCAATATCTGGATGGCACTTGGCGCATCCAATCTTCCTGCACGGACTCCGCCAAGGGTGAGCAACTCTCCACCGTCGGTTATGACGCCTCCAAATGGATTCCCGCCGAAGTGCCCGGCACCGTCGTCGGCGCCCAGGTCACCGACAAGATCCTTCCCGACCCCGACTACGGCATGAACCTCAAACAATTTCCTGGTTTTGTGAACGACACCAAGGGCGTTTTTGCCACTCGTGACATGCCTTCTGACAGCCCGTACCGTTGCTCTTTCTGGTTCCGCACCGAATTCAACGCGCCCGCCTCCGCAAAGTCCACCGCTTGGCTGCACTTCCTTGGCATCAACTATCGCGCCAACGTCTGGCTCAACGGCAAAAAGATCGCCGATCGCTCCGACGTTGCCGGCGCTTATCGCGAGTTTGAATTCCGCGTGGAACAAGCCCTCAAGCGCGGCGGCGCCAACGCCCTTGCTGTCGAGATCTTTGCTCCCGAAAAGTGGGACCTCGGTATCACTTGGGTGGACTGGAATCCTACGCCTCCCGATAAAGACATGGGCATTTGGCGCGAGGTGTTTCTCTCGGACTCGGGCGATGTTTCCCTTCGTCGTCCGTTCGTGAACGCCAAGCTTGGCTCCGACTACAAATCGGCGGCCCTCACGGTGAGCGCTCTCCTCACTAACACCACCGACCATCCGGTCAAATCCACCTTGCATGTCGATCTTGTCGGCGCTGAGCTAAGCCAACCCGTCGAACTCGCCGCCAAAGAGTCCAAAGTCGTTCGTTTCACTCCCGACCAGTTCCCCCAACTTAAACTCGCGCAACCGCATCTCTGGTGGCCTTATCAAATGGGTGACCCCTACCTTTACAACGCCAAGTTCCACGTCGATGCGAATGGCGCCCAGTCCGACAGCGCCAATGTAGATTTCGGCATTCGCGAAGTCACCTCTTCACTCACCCCTTCCGGCGGTCGCCTCTTCAAAGTCAACGGCAAAAACGTTCTCATCCGCGGCGCCGCTTGGGCTCCCGATATGATGCTTCGCTATTCCTCAAAACGTCTCGATGCCGATTTGAATTACGTCAAGCATATGGGCCTCAATACCATCCGCCTGGAAGGCAAAGTCGATCGCGACGAGTTCTTCGACAAAACTGATCACATGGGTCTGCTCGTCATGCCCGGCTGGTGCTGTTGCGATGCCTGGGAGCGCTGGAAGCACTGGACTCCCGAAACCAAGTCCATTGCCGGCGCTTCTCTGGTCGACCAACTCGCCCGTTTGCGTAACCATCCCAGCGTCTTCGTCTGGCTCTATGGCAGCGACAATCCTCCTCCCCCCGAAATCGAAAACATGTACCTCGGCATCTTTAAGGATATGGAGTGGCCCAATCCCACCGTCTCCTCGGCCAGTGAACAAACCACCACGGTCACCGGTAAATCCGGCGTCAAGATGACGGGTCCCTACGAATACGTACCGCCCGTTTACTGGCTCACCGACACCGAAGCCGGCGGCGCCTATGGCTACAACACCGAGACCAGCCCCGGCCCGGCCATCCCTCCCAAGGAAAGCCTCGAAAAATTCATTCCCAAGGACCATCTCTGGCCCATCGACGATTACTGGAACTTCCATTCCGGCCGCGATCGCTTCGCTACCGTCAACGTCTTCACCGAGGCCCTCGGCAAACGTTATGGCGCTCCCACTTCTCTCGACGACTACGAGCGCAAGGCACAAGCCATGGCCTATGACAATGAGCGCTCCATGTTTGAGGGCTATGCCCGCAAGAAATACACCTCCACCGGTGTCATTCAGTGGATGCAGGATAATGCTTGGCCTTCCCTCATCTGGCACCTCTACGACTATTATCTCGTTCCCGCCGGAGGCTATTTCGGCACCAAGAAGGCTCAGGAAATCGTTCACGTCCAATATGACTACGACACCAACTCTGTCTCCGTCATCAATGGCACCTACGAGCCCATCAACGGTCTGGAAGCCACAGCCCGTCTCTTTAACGTGGATGGCCACGAAATCGATCAGAAAATCTCTAAGGTCGATCTCCCCGCGGATTCTGCGGTTAAGGCTTTCGATTTGCCCAAGCCCGCCAATCTTTCCACCACCTACTTCCTGAAGCTCTATCTCCACGACGCTTCCGGCAAACTGGTCAGCGACAATTTCTATTGGCTTTCCACAAAGCTCGACACCCTCGACTGGGGCAAGCGGCTGAACACCGTTTACACGCCGCAAAAACAATTCGCCGATCTCACCGCGTTGAATTCACTTCCGCAAGTCAAACTGGAGTGGACCCCGGCATTCCGCCAGGAAGCAGGAAAGGGGACGATCACCGTCAAGGTCAAGAATCCCAGCTCCAGCGTAGCCTTCCAGGTTCATCTGCGCGCCACCAAAGGCAATGGCGGAGACGATATCGTCCCGATTTTCTGGGACGACAACTATTTCTCTCTGCTCCCGGGAGAAGACAAAACCGTCAGCGCCACCTACGATTTAACCGACGCCGATGGCCACGCCCCCGTCCTCGAACTCGACGGCTACAACATCGCACCAGCCACCAAGGACCTAGTGCACTAGCCCAAAACTAGACGGCCAGCGATTCTTCGTAGGGGCGCAGCACGCTGCGCCCCATGTCCGCACGGTTGCATGATCTGGTGATTACGGGAGCAAGAAGCCAACAGTAGTCGCAGCCATAGAAAGCTGTGTCATTCCGAGTGAAGCGAGGAACCTGCTTTCTGAAGAACCAACGATCGCCAAAAATGGGCTACCTTGCTCGAAAAAACAAATCCGACTCCATTGGAGCCGGATTCTTGTTCTACGGAACAACCAACTGTCATCCCGACCCTCAAGCTGCAGCTTGCCTGCGAAGCAGGTCTTCCGCAGCTTGAGGCGGAGTGATCTCTCTTCAGATTTGCAATTCAATCTAAAATGCGGAGCGAAACTGCTGAACGATTCGTCGCGACTCGCCCCTAAATCCCCAATACGTTGACCAGTTCCTTCACGCTCGCCGCGCTCTTCTGCAGCGCCGCATTTTCCTCTGCCGTCAATTTAATCTGGATAATCTGTTCCACACCCTTGGCGCCCAACTTCACCGGCACGCCCACAAACAATCCGTGGATTCCATACTCGCCATCCAAGTACGCACAGCACGGCAGGATCTTTTTCTTGTCCTTCAGGATTGCCTCGACCATTTCCACGGCCGCCGCTGACGGCGCGTAATACGCCGATCCGGTCTTCAGCAAGTTCACAATTTCCGCGCCGCCCTTGCGCGTGCGCTCCACGATTGCGTCTATCTTTTCTTTCGGCAACAGGTCCGGCAGCGGAATCCCCGCTACAGTCGAATACCGCGGCAGCGGCACCATATCGTCGCCATGGCCGCCCAGCACGAACGAGTGCACGTTTTCCACGCTCACTCTACATTCCATAGCCACAAATGCGCTCATGCGCGCTGAATCCAACACGCCGGCCATACCCACCACACGGTTGTTCGGGAATCCGCTCACCTTCAGCGCCGCCTGCGCCATGGCGTCCAACGGATTTGTCACCATCACGAGAATCGCGTTCGGCGAGTGCTTCGCGATCTGCTCGACCACGCCTTTCACCACGTCATAATTCGCTTTCAGCAAGTCGTCGCGGCTCATTCCCGGCTTGCGAGGAAATCCCGCCGTGATCACCACCACATCGCTGCCCGCCGTGGCGCTATAGTCGCCGTTCGCCGTAGAAATCCCCTGCGCGAACGAATCCGTCCGTGTGATCGGCCCGCTCTCCACCATGTCCAGCGCCTTCCCCGCCGGTGGTCCATCCAAAATATCTGTCAACACCACGTCCGCCAGCTCCAGATCCACAATCCTCTGCGCTGTCGTCGATCCCACAAACCCACCGCCCACCACCGTCACTTTCTTCCGGCTCATCTCTTTCTCCTCTTCTTACCTACTCAATTTCGCCAATCTGAAAATTCTCGAAACCTTGGGAAGCAAAGCACCTCAACCTCAGCTGCGCTACGAAAGTCTCCCTTACCTCTGCTTCTGTCAGCGGCCTCACTCTTATACTTTTTCACTCAGCCCATCACATATTCTCAATAATCGCCGCCGCAAACGCCGATGTGCCAAGCTTCGTAGCTCCGGTCATCAACCGTTCCAAATCATACGTAACCTTCTTCTGCTGAATCGTCTTGGCAATTCCTTCTTCAATCATCTTCGCCACTTCATGCCATCCCATAAATTCAAACATCATCGCCCCGCTCAGCATCACCGAGCAGGGATTAATCACATCCTTATCCGCATACTTCGGCGCAGTGCCGTGTGTAGCTTCAAACACGCCGTAGCCGTCTCCAATATTCGAGCCCGGCGCAATTCCCAAGCCGCCAACCTGCGCCGCGCACGCATCGCTCAGATAATCGCCGTTCAGATTGGGCGTCGCCAGCACGCTGTATTCGCTCGGCCGCAGCAACATCTGCTGAAACACCGAATCGGCAATCCGGTCATTAATCATTAGCTTTTTCTTCCATTGACCCTTGCCATGTGTCCCGCCAATCGCGTCGAGCACGCCTTTCACTTCCGCATACACCGCCTTCTTGAAATCTTCCGTGGCTTGCTCCAGTCCCGGTTCAATCATCGCCGCATTCTGTTCCACGGTCAGGCCCGGATTCTTTTCCAAATTGTCAAGAATCCAGCTTTCCCGCTCGGTCACCGTCTGGCCCCGGAATTCCTCTCTCGCCAGTTCGTAGCCCCAATCGCGAAACGCTCCCTCCGTGAACTTCTGAATATTTCCCTTATGCACCAAGGTCACGCTCGGCCGCCCATTCTCCAGCGCGTACTTGATCGCACGCCGCACCAGCCGCTTCGTTCCCGTTGGCGAAATAGGCTTGATTCCAACTCCGGAATCCCAGCGAATTTGCTTCTTCCCATCCTTCAACATTTCTTTATTCAGGAAATCCAGAAGCTTCTTCACTTCCGGTGTACCACTTTTCCATTCAATCCCGATGTACACGTCTTCCGTGTTTTCGCGGAAAATCACCACATCGATTTTTTCTGGTTCCCGAACGGGCGAGGGAACACCCGTGAAATACCGCACCGGCCGCACGCACGCGTATAAATCCAAAATCTGCCGCAGCGCCACGTTCAACGAGCGAATCCCACCGCCCACCGGAGTCGTCAGCGGTCCTTTGATCGACACGCGAAAATCTCGCGCCGCTTCTACCGTGTCGTCCGGCAACCACTGCTTAAACGTGTTGAACGCTTTCTCTCCCGCAAACACTTCAAACCACACCACCCGCCGCTTGCCTCCATACGCCTTCTCCACCGCGGCATCAAACACGCGCCGCGACGCCTTCCAAATATCACGGCCGGTTCCGTCTCCTTCAATAAACGGAATAATCGGGTTGTCCGGCACTTGCAGCGCGCCGTTTGCGTATCCAATCGCCTGTCCACCCGCGGGTACTGCTGCTCCGTTATATGTTGCTTTCATGTCCCTGACCCTTCCTCTTGACCCAGTGGCACAGGCACTCTTGCCTGTGCTCTTAAGTGTGATTCATCAACGTGAATGGCAACCCGGTGGCACAGGCACTCCTGCCTGTGCTCCTGATTGCGATCCACCAACATAACGGCAACCCGAGCGCACAACGAGCGATGCGTTCCTGCTGGTGTAGTGGCCGACGTTCCATTGGCCAGAGTGGCATCCTGTGGTCCGGACTGGCCCTCGTGGTTGCTTCTGCCTGCCCTCACGGTTTCGCGGGGCACTTCCGCCTAGTTCGCGGAGCGATAGCGAACCTGTCACTGTATCACACGATATGCCGCCTAGAAAATGCATCCCAGCGATTGGGTGCACGACATAAGAATCAGGATCGAAGTCTGATAAGGTTTGGGCGGGGTTTTCTTTTCTCGTCTGACAGGCTATAATGCCTGTCAGACAGGAGGCACCCATGATCACGGCCTTAAAAGCACTCCGAGATAAACGCGCGCGCATCACCGCCCGTTTGGCTCAAATCGATGACTTGCGTCCCGGTTTC
>DATJOO010000032.1:0-46918 GCA_035506955.1 Verrucomicrobiia bacterium | reverse complement strand
CGCAATACTTCCTGAGGACTCGTACTGAGGATAGGAAGGTTAAGAAATCTCCACATTCGAATTACTCTGAAAATGTGCTCAAAAAATATTCAAATCACCTCAAGCTGCGGAAGGTAGGCTAGCTCGGTGATTCCACCAGATGCAATTTCCAGGATCTGGCACGAGGAACATCGGATTTATGCCATTGAAGGCCAGGACAAATAGGTAGCCTGCGTTTGGATGATTCTTTTCCAATGGGAAAAGCAAACAGGAGGAAACGCACGGGCACCAGCCATGCCGGCTATGCCCGGCGCAAAACGATATTCGTAATCTCCGGCGGGGCCCCAAGCCTGACGGGCGCGCCCACAGTCCCGATCCCACGATTCACATACAAAGCCGCAAGTCCCTTTGGCGCGTTCGGCATCAGCTTAATGGTCTCGCCCATGCGTCTTGGCTCGCTGGGCATAGACAGAGGCCGGTGATACAGTCCCGCCACATAATCCGTGATGAACCGTGCAGGGCTCAAACTCACATCCAGGATTTCCACCTGTACTTGGCCGCCGTGGGTATGGCCCGCCAGCGAAAGTTCAATGCCGAGTTCCGCCGCGCGGTTGAACGAATTCGGATTGTGCGACAACAGAATATTCGGCATGTCACGCCGCACCAATGGCTCGACATTTGCCAGCATCTGCATCCTGCGCCCACTCGGCATCCGCTCGCGCTGGTAATCCACCCCAATCAGGTTCAACATCGCGCCGTGATACGAAATAGTTGCGTTCTCCCGCCTCAACATCTTCATCCCGGCTTGAGCGTAGAGCCGCGCTGCCAAGTCCTCCGCCCGCGCGTAAATTTCGTGGTTGCCGTTGCAGCCATAAACGCCCAACGGTGCTCTCAGGTGCCGGATTTCGTCCACGCAATCTGCAACGGAATCGTGCACGCCGGTGATCAAGTCGCCCGTCACCACCGCCAGGTCCGCCCCCACGTCATTCGCCATATCCACCACGCGCCGTACCGACTCCCGCGTCATATAACTGCTCAGGTGGATGTCCGAGATCTGCACAATCTCCATTCCGTCGAGCTCCGCCGGCAAATTCGCCATCGGAATCTCTACCCGCGAAACCTGGTAGCGCAACCGTTCGTCGGCGTACCCGTACATCACGCCCAAAAATGGCGCTGCCCCTGCTACGACGCTGGCGGTTCGGAAAAATGTACGTCGCGATGGATCGGGCACGAAGTCAAGCTGCGCTGCGACCCTACTCGAGGTCTTCACCACAGTTTGTGGCATCGGCTTGTGCAACCGGTGCCAGCCCCATTCAATCGCATGCACTCCCTTTACACACAGGTATCCCAGCAGCGCGCTCAGGAACCACAGTCCTATAAACGAACTAACCACCGAGTGGGCCGGCAACAGCCTCCCGTGGTCCTGCCGAAGGCCGTCCGAAATAGCTACGATAATGAGAAACAAGCCCGCCAGGTACAACAACCGCACACCCATGCGCAGCCGGACGCGTCCCCAGTTTGACGTGACTCGCCAGAGCGCCCGATACCAGAATCGTTGTGAGAGGAATAGGACGGTCAGAACCGCAATCGCCATCCCGCTTCGCACCAGGAAGTAGCCCCAACTCAATCGCCAGGCCCCCTCAGCCTGATTCCCCTAGGATACCATGGCCCGGCCTTGGCCCTCCGCCAGGGCTCCCGCCCGGTCCGTACCAGTAACCTGCCCTGCGAATCAGCGTATGATGGCCATCGCGTCCCTGATTCATCTGCTGTCCCTAAGTCAATCGCAGCCTGAAACTTCCTCGTCGGGCCAGCGTCTATCGGGAAGCTTCCCGCCCGGGAAGACTAAAGGAGAACGCATGAAAAAGTGCAATCTGTTCGTGGCCTTGCTGCTGGCGGTCGTCTGCGGAACGCTGCCTGCCCTGGCCCAGGAAGCTAAGAAAGCCCCTCCCAAACCGGCCCCAGGCCCGGCAGAAGCCGTTTTAGAGCAGTGGAACGACATTGGCCGTAAGCTCATCGCCATGGCCGAGGATTTCCCCGAGGACAAATACAATTACAAGCCGGCCCCTGAATCCCGCACCTTTGGCGCAAACCTGCTTCACGCCGCCGCCTCCATGTACTACTTCACGGACATCGCCGAGGGCAACAAGCCCCGCTATCCCGATGATCCGAAGGGGGACCAGTTCAAGACCAAAGCCCAGATCGTGGCCTTTGTGAAGAAGTCCGTGGCTGATGGCGCCGAGGTCATCAAGAAGGAAGGCGACAAGGGCATGGAGAAAGCCGTGGACGACGGTAGCCCCCATCTCGACCGCCTGTACGATCTGGCCTACGGCTTGATTGAACACTCCGGCGAACACTACGGTCAGCTCGTGGTCTACTACCGCAACAATGGCATGGTTCCACCCGAGTCCCGACCCAAGAAGTAGTCGCTCAACCGCAGTTCCCGCTTTATTCTTCGTTGGGGATCCAGCACTGCTGGACCCCATCTCAGCAGAGACCTGACCCCACTACCCAACCGCTGTCCCCGCAATTCCCTTCTGCAAAATCCGCTGCAATTCTTCCGGATCGCTTGTGGGAGGCAAGCATGTAGTCCCTGCGCACACCAGCGCCTGTGCCTTGTCCCTAGCCAGATGCGGCAACGTCTGCCGCAGCGCCATGGGAAGATGGTCGAGAGTAGACTCTGGCGTCACACGTAGCACGGCCTTGCCTAGCCGGTAAGCGCCATTCGCAGCCTCTTCCAATTTTTGCGCAGCCGGATCGCCTGCCTTCCCGGTAATCACCACTTGCGTCGGATGGTTCGCAAACAAAATCGCCGCCAACCCGTATGTCGCCGCAAACAACCCATATTGGGGTGCCACGCCGGCAAACGCTTCCAGCGTGTTCTTCGCCCATTCGTAATACTTGGCATCGTCGGTGTATGCGTGCATGCGCGTCAGCGCCATTGCCGCCACCGAATTTGCTCCCGGAGTCGGCGAATCCTGAAATGGTTTCCTCCGTACATCCAAGCCGCCCATCGCCGGTGCATCCGAGGCGCGATCAAAAAATCCCCCAGCCTCCGTGTCACCGTATTTCTCGACAGTCACATCCATGGTTCGCCGAGCCGCCTTAAAATATTTTGGGTCCAGTGTGGCCTCATACGCATCCAGCAATGCCATAACCCCGAATACCTGATCTTCCAATGATCCCCGTAGCGGCGCTCCTCCAATGCGGTGCGCAAATCCCTGCTCCTCGGTCCACGCCTCCTGCAGCATCCGCTCCAGCGTCTTCAACCCAAACGCCCGACAATCTTTCGCCAGGCCTCCCCCTAACACCTGCGCGCATGTCAAATACGCGGAAACAAACATCGCGTTCCACGCCACATACAACGTGGTGTCGATAAACGGCGTGGGTCTCGTCGTGCGCTCCTTCAGCATTTTCCCTTTTGCCGAGGCGATTGTTAGCCGCACCTCAGATTCGTCCAACCCCGACGCTTTCGCGATTTCCCCGGCCTGCCGCGCAATCCACAGCACGTTTTTTTCCGGATTGTGATGCATCTCTCCGTGAGCCTCCACATCGTAATGCAGCTCCACAATCCGTGCTTCCGCTTGTGGCAGAACGTCTCGCAGCTCTTTCAAGGTCCAGGTGAAATAGTCGCCGTCATCATCCAGTGAGTAGTCCGCATCCTGGCTGGCGTAAAACCCCCCATTTGTCTGGTCCGACAACGTTTCGTTCACCCAACCCAGAATGCTTTCAGCCGTTTGGCGCAAAAACGGATTCCGCGTCACCTGCCACCCATGCACGTAATTCTTCAAGAGCTCCGAGTTGTCGTAACTCATCTTTTCGAAGTGCGGCACCAACCACCGCTCGTCCACCGAATAGCGGTGAAATCCACCCGCCAACTGGTCGTACGCGCCTCCTTTTGCCATTTTCTCCAGCGTGGTTTCCGCCATCGCAAGCAAGTGCTTTTCGCCGGTTTGCCGGTACCGTTCCAACAGCAAATCCACCGCCGAAGCGTGTGGGAATTTCGGCGCTTGTCCGAATCCTCCATTCTTAATATCAAAAAGCTGCGTGATCGCGCTGATTTGCGCATGCACCACGCCTAAGTCAAAATCGGCGTGCGCCCCACTGAACACTTCCGCCCTCGCCACCGCTTCCGCCAGAGCATCCGCGGTCTTTAACAAGTCGGCGCGCTTGTTTTTGTAAGCGTCCGCCACCGCCAGCAGCACCCGCCGGAAGCTTGGCCTTCCTTGCTGGTCCACGGGAGGGAAATACGTGCCCCCATAAAACGGCCGGCCGTCCGGCATCAAAAAACCCGTCAGCGGCCAGCCACCCTGCCCGCTAATCGCGCTGATCGCTGCCTGGTATCGCGAATCCACGTCGGGGCGCTCGTCGCGGTCCACCTTTACCGGCACAAAATGTTCATTAATGATTTTCGCGATCTCCGCGTCTTCGTAGCTCTCGCGATCGATCACATGACACCAGTGGCACCACACCGCGCCAATATCCAGCAGCAAGGGTTTGTCTTCGCTGTGTGCACGGTGGAAAGCGCCGTCGCCCCACTCGTACCAATCGATCGGCTGGTGCGCCGCCGACCGCAAATAGGGGCTCGCGGAATTCTTCAGTCGGTTTTCGGTCATGGTTGCCCTGCTCCGGTTTCTGTGCCGCGCCCGGCTTTCTCAGGCAAGCGGTTTCTCGGGCGCAAGGCGTTCTCGATGGGAATTACTCAGAACTACTGCACTTGGTCGCCGGGTCCCAGGTCCCGCGGGTCGATCGGCTTTCTTCCAGCGTAGCCTTCATCTTGGCGGTGGTAGTAGCGAATGCGGTCTTCGCCCAGCTTCCAGCAGAGATACACTTCCTCATTGTTCAGGATCGCCGGGAAATCCAGCAGCCCAATATCCAGATCTTTGATCAGGCAGCCCGTCGACAATATCTTCTCCAGATTCGTCTTCATCACTTCAGCCAAGCTCTGGTGCTCCATGCGCTTTTCCGCCAATTTCGCGTACGGCACCAGCACTCCGCCCATCATCATGATCCGCGTGGAAACCGCGGCCAGGTCCTGTTCCAGGGAATTCAAACGCTTGCGCACGCCAATCGCTTCCAACAGAAATGGTTCCAGCTCGCGCCGGGTTCTTTCCGCTTCCGTCAGCGTAAAAATTCGTTGTGGTGGCTCAGGTAATTCGTCCTGATCTTCGTCTTCTTCGTCGTCCGCCATGCAATCTCCATAAAACTCGCGGGCCTTTCCAGTGCGGGGGGACCTGGAGCCAACCGTTAGATGAAATTCTGGCTTCTTTTGTTTCCGATTACCAGTAAAACGATTCGTTCGTTGAGGATAAACTTCCTCGCTCGCGCTCCTGCGATGATTTAGCCGCCAATAAAAACCATCGTGCGCGACGGCGGCACAAATCCCGGCTCATTGATGCGGTGCCCTTCTTCTTTCTCGTTCACCACTCCTCGCACCCACTCCACAATTTCCTCGTCCGAAGCCTTCCCGCGCAGCAATCCTCGCAAATCATGATCATCCTTGCTGAACAGGCACGTCCTCAGCTTCCCATCCGCGGTCAAACGGATCCGCGAGCAGTGCCCACAAAACGCCTGCGTGACCGGTGCAATCAACCCGATTTCTCCGGGCGCTCCGTCGGCGAACCGGTACTTCCTCGCAGTTTCGCTCTTTTCGTTCGGTATCTGCTCCAACGGCCATTGCGCATGAATCCGTTGGTACACCTCTGCCGCCGGTACCATCAATTCCCGCGACCAGTGCCGGTCCGCATCTAGTGGCATAAACTCGATGAACCGCATGATTAGGGCACGCTCCCGCGCGAACGCCGCAAACGCCTCCACCTCATCCTCGTTAAACCCGCGCACCAGCACCGCATTCACTTTCACCGGAGCAAACCGTGTCGCTTGTGCTGCGTCAATCCCGCGCATCACCGCATCGTACGATCTCGTCCGCGTAATCTTCTCGAATTTGATCGGGTCCAGTGAGTCCAAACTTATGTTGATCCGGTGCAAGCCGGCATCGATCAGGCGCCGGCAATGTTCCGCTAACAAATGGCCGTTGGTGGTCATGGACAAATCCGGTACGCCAAGCTCTGTCAGGAACTGGACGTATTTTGCAAGACCGTCGCGCACCAGCGGCTCTCCGCCGGTCAGCCGCATTTTCCGAATCCCTAGCCCGACAAAAATCCGCGCTAACCGCTCGAGTTCCGGCCACGACAAAATTTCGCCGTGCTCCCGGTAATTTTCTGGATCGGCTGAGCGGCAATACACGCATCGGAAGTTACAGCGATCCGTCACCGAAATTCGCAGGTCCGTAATCTGGCGGCCGAATTTGTCGAACAAGTTCATCATCAGTGTTCTAAAAATGAAAAACCCGATTCGCACATGGAATCGGGCTACCGTACCGAAAATCTACACATTTCCGGTGGACTTGCTCCTTTCCAAGCACGGGAGGCTTGGGCGTTTCCACCCAAACCCTCGGCGGCAATTTTTCCACCGCCTCGCCCCGCCGCCTTGGGTTGTCTCCCCGGCAGGTCAGCGGGATCGGAGTCTTACCTTGCAATCCTACCCTCCTCCTCAAATGCATGCAATCCAGCCTTCGCTTCATGCAAATTCGCAGCGCGTAACTCCCAGAAAACCGTGCGGAAACCCGCTTCCTGCGCCCATTCCCGACTGTGATACAGTTTCGCCAGAATGCGAATTTTCATCGTGGGAGCAGGCGCCACGGGCTCCCTTCTCGCCCAACTTCTGGAACGCCAGGGCCACGACGTTTGGTGTGGCGACCGCGACCCCGTCCGGGCACGCCGTTTCCTCGGCAAGCGCTCTACCATCGCCGTTACGGCCGTCAACGCCCGCAATCTTCACGGCATCGTTCGCGCCGCACGCGGTTGCAACCTTATCGTGAATGCCTCTGCCTCGGTCTTTAACGAAATCATCCTTCGCTCGGCCCTTCGTGTTCGCGCCCACTATCTCGATCTGAGTTCCCATCTCACTCGCAATCCCTTCCAGCCAGAGCAATTCCGCTACGCCAAGAAATTCGCAGAGAAACGCCGCGCCGCTCTCATCAATACCGGTGCCGCGCCCGGTCTTACCAACCTTCTCGTCAAACGCGCTTCTGAACTGCTCGACGAAGTCCATTCCGTGCAAATTCGCCTTTACGAGAGCACTGAGAGCGAAGATCCCATCTCCCAGTGGTCCCCCGAAGTTTCTTACGACGAAGCCATCTCCAATCCCCGCATCTACCGCCAGAAAAAATACCAACTCGTCAAACGCTTCTCCGAGCTTGAGAAATTCCGTTTCCCCGATCCCATCGGCACCGCCAACGTCGTCCTCGCCGCTCAGGACGAAGTCGCCACGCTACCCAGATTCATTCCCATGCAGGATCTCGACGTGAAGATCGGCGGCAATGAATTCGACCGCCTGCGCCGTTGGCACAAACAGGGCAAGCTTTCCAAGTCTCGCGGCCTGCAGCGCCAGCGCTTTCCGGAAACATCTTCCCCACGCAAAATCGCCGCACTCATTCGCCGTGGCATTCTCCAAAACGCTCGCTTCGCGGCTGCGGTCATGGTTCACGGCGTGAACCATAGACCCAAGGAAGACGAATACCTGCTGATCCGGAGCGACGCGATGTTTCCGACCCTATACCAGATTCGCCAGCAGGGTTTATTCACCACTTCTGTCGCCTACGCCACCGCCCACGTCGCCGCGCAATTCGTTAAATACTTTCCTCGCGATGGCGCTGGCGTTTTCGCGCCTGAACAACTCCCCGAAGATGTGCGCCGGGCTATTCTGTCTGGCGTGCGCAAGCACTCCATAAAGCTCACCCACAGACTCACCCAACTTGAGCCCCCCGATGACGAAGAGGAAATCCTCTAATCGAGCTACTCCGACCCAATCCTGGACAAAACTTGTCCTTCCGAGCACCGCCGGGAATCCCTCCTCGATCGACCCGGGCATTTGCCGCCAATCTCAACTATACCGAGACACCGATCGGCCAACTTAAATCACAAATTGTCAGTGAAAATACCGCAAAGGCCAACTTAACGGCTACGCTCAGGATAAGCGCAGCCGCCCTTCATTACTACGGTGAAGTGAGATCGTCGCATCGCGTGCGCCGATCCTACTGTCAGTTTACCCGCTCGTATCGTATCGCGCCAAGAAAAAGAATATATCCACTGCATCCGCTAGCAGCAGCGGTTCGGCCGCGAATACTTCTTATTCAATTGCTCCACATAAAATTCCTGCGCCGAAAGAACACGCCTCTGTCCTGCGCGCTTCGCACACTCCCGATACCTCTCGTACGCCGCGTCTCCACACCATTCGCGCAAGCCCTGCCAAGCGCTTGCGAATCCGAGTCGCATCTTCCACCACACGAACTGCATCAGTCACCCTCCGCCCATTGCGTCGCCACGTAAGGGCTCTCATGCAGCACCGGTTTCTTGCCGCGGCTCAAAATCGCGTGCCACTGCGCGATCGCTTCCAGCAGTAGCACCAGAATCATCGCAGCCAGCACCGCCGTCACCACAGCATCCAAACGCTGGTTAAAAATGATGCGTCGCGTCTCCAAAATTTTCGCCGCCGGAATCGTGCCCGTGCCAATTTGTGCCGCCAAAACATTGGCAAACGACAAAAAACCAATTCGTGGATTCGCACTGAAAATCTTTTCGTAGCTCGCTGTCATCGTGATCACCACCAACCACGCCATCGGCACCAGTGTCACCCAAATCCACCGCATTCGGCCCATCTTCAGCAGAATCGTCGTGGCTACCACCAACGCCACTGCCGCCAGCAACTGGTTCGCAATCCCAAACAACGGCCACAACGAATTAATTCCCCCCAAGGGATCCACCACTCCCTGATACAGAAAATAACCCCATGCTCCCACAATCATCGCGCTCGACAATAAAATCGCGGGATACCAGTTCAGCCGGCCGATCGGTTTCCAGAACCGCCCGCACAATTCCTGCACCATGAATCTTCCCACTCGCGTGCCCGCGTCCAGCACCGTCAGGATGAACAGTGCTTCGAACATAATCGCGAAGTGATACCAGATACTCAGCAGTCGCTCGCCGCCGATTGTCGTAGAAAAAATTTGCGCCATGCCTACCGCCAGCGATGGTGCGCCGCCTGCCCGATTCCACAGCGTCTGCTCCCCCACGGAATGCGCCAAGCCCGCCATCATGGACGCACTCACCGGGTATCCCCAACTCGAAATCGTCTTGGCTGCCACTTCCGGTATGCCACCGACAATCTGCGCCGGGCTGTTAATTGCGAAATACACTCCCGGGGTCATCGCGCACGCCGCCACCATCGCCATCACACCCACAAAGGACTCCAGCAACATCGCGCCATAACCGATAAATCGCGCGTGCGACTCGCGCTGGATCATCTTCGGCGTCGTCCCGCTTGAAATCAGCGAATGAAAGCCACTGATCGCGCCACACGCAATCGTGATGAAGCAAAACGGAAAAATCTTCCCCGCAAACACCGGCCCGTTGCCATCCACAAACCGCGTCAGTGGCGGCATCAGTACATGCGGCCGCACCAGCAAAATTCCTGCCGCCAGCGTAAAAATCGCCCCCGCTTTAATGAAGGCGCTCAAATAATCCCGTGGAGCCAGCAGCAGCCATACCGGCAAAGCCGAAGCCGCAAATCCGTACGCGATAATCGCGAACGTCAAGGCAATTCCACTCAGTGTGAATGCCCGTGACCAGGTCGCCGAATTCGCTACCCACTGCCCCGCCACCACTGCGAACACCACCAGCGCCACTCCCATCAGCGACGCCTCCAGGACCCGCCCCGGCCGCACAAATCGCAAATACACGCCCAGCAATAGCGCGATTGGAATCGTGCACGCCAGGGTGAACGTCGCCCACGGCGAGCTTTTCAGCGCGTTCACGATCACCAGCGCCACCACCCCCAGCAAAATGATCATGATCGCCAACACCGCTAGCTGTGCGATCACGCCTCCGCGCTTGCTCACCTCTTCCCGCGCCATTTCCCCCAACGTTTTGCCGTCGCGCCGGATCGAGCAGAACAAGATCACGAAATCCTGCACGCACCCCGCGAATGCCGCACCTGCGATCAGCCAAATCGTACCTGGCAAGTATCCAAACTGCGCCGCCAGAGTTGGCCCCACCAGCGGACCGGGACCGGCAATCGCCGCGAAGTGGTGTCCGAACAGAACCCATTTATTCGTGGGTACAAAATCGCGCCCGTCGTCGCGGCGCTCTGCGGGAGTTGCCCTGGTATTGTCTAGCGCGAGAAGTTTGGCGGAAATGAAAGCCGAATACAGGCGATATGCCACCAGGTAAGAACATGCTGCCGCCAGCACAAACCATGTTGCGCTGATCGGCTCGCCGCGATGCACCGCAATTGTTGCCAGTGCCGTCGCCGCCACCACCGCCAAAATAATCCAACCGACAACTCCAAAGGCCCGCTTCAAATTACGATCCCAACCTGCGCCGTGAGCATCGCGAAATCGTATGCGAGCCTTCTTCCTTCGTCAACTTTCCCGGAAATCACTCAATCCGGAATACTCGTGAGTTTCAGCAGCGGATACAATTCCTTAAATGTTTTCAGAATTTCCTTCGGAAACGTGGCCCGCGTAGCATCCCCCGGCTTCAGCTTCTTCCGCACAATCCATGCCTGAATCTTCCTCCAGTCTTCCACATCCGTCGGCCAACCTTCGTGCCTCGTCCATGCGCCTTTCACCGTGTTGTACCAATAACTCTCGTATTTCCGGCTGAGTCGCTTCTTTTGCTGCGCCATCCACTTGGAATTTGCTTCCACCCGCGCCTGCGCCACAACCGCCAGCATCGACTCTTTGCGTTTGCCTCCCGAATAGATCCGGAATCCCGTCGTTACCGCGTCCTTCGCAATTCCTACGTAAAGCTGCCCGGTTTCGCCGTCGCCGGGCACGGACCGTTCAAATTTCAAATACATCTGGGGTTTGTAGGGCGTTTTATCCTTGGCGAACCGGATATCCCGGTTGATTCGCGAAAAGTTCGCTCCTGTCCGCCCGCATACATCGAACTCGCTATCCAATTCCAGCACCCCTGGACACAGCTCCTCGAACAACTTCCGAAACGGTTCCACCACGCACGCGCGGTACCGTTCGCGATTTTCGTCCATCCATTCTTTGTGGTTGTTCCTGCTCAGCTGCTGGAAAAATCGAAACGTGTCCTTACTAATCGGCGATTTCACTGCGCCCATATTTCGGAGTCCTCAACTTTTCTTGACGGCTCTTCAGACTACACCATTTCCCTTGCCGCCCAATTGGTACTATCCTTTCCCAGCCGCCTTTCTCGGCGCTCCAACAAACTCATCGCAAGGTGAATCTCGTGTCCGCCAAACGATTCTGGATTTTCGCGTTTTCCATCATTTTCTTTCCCTCGTTTCTCACCGCTGACGACGCCAAGCCTCCCGCCAAGACTTCTCCCTGGAAGCCCGAAGATGTCGTTTTCGTCGAGACCATAAACGGCATGGTCCTCTCCCCCGACGCCCGCTACCTCGTCTGGATCAAGGGTGAAGGTGACAAGGAAAAGGACGAACGTGTCTCTAATTTATTTCTCACTAGTCTGACCGAAGATCGCACCGTGCAACTCACCCGCGGCGCCTTCACCGTCTCCTCTCCTCAGTGGTCTCCCGACGGCGAATGGATCGCCTTCCTCAGTTCGCGTCCGCGCCCGGGCGCGAAACCCGAAACCGCTCCCACGCAGATTTGGCTTATTAGCTCTCACGGCGGTGAACCCTACGCCCTTACCGAACTCGACCGCGCTCCCAAGGAAGTCGAATGGCTCGATAAGGACACCCTGATTTTCAGCGCCGAGGAAGACCCCACCGCGTACGAACAAGCCGAAAAAAAGCGTAAGGACGATTCCGAAGTGGTCGATGACGCCGACCACGAGCCTCCCGTGCGACTTTTCAAGATTACGGTGAAAGATAAAAAGATCACGCGTCTCACCACCAACACCGACTGGATCGAACACTGGCGCGTCTCTCGCGATGGGAAATACGTGGTCGCGGTTCACGAACGCAGCCTGCATTACACCTTCGATCAGAAAGTTCCGCCCGTCACGTTTCTTTATAATCTGTCCGACGGCACACAAAAACAAATTTTCACCGAGGGCCGCGTCTACCCCGGCGATCTTGAGTGGGCGCCCGACAACTCCGGCTTTTATGCCGTTGCCTCCTTCTCCAATGATCCCAAATTCCTCACCGCCACCATCGAACTCGCCTATTTCTACGATCTGGCCACCGGCAAGAGCATGTCTGTGCCGCTCAACTGGGATAACGGCGTCGGTCGCGACCTTCACACAACCTCCGACGGCTTCGCGGTTCTGCTGGCCGCCGGAGCCCGCTTCGATCTGGCCCGCTACACGCGCACCAAGTCCGGCGATGCCTGGCAATGGAAGCCGTTCCGGGTCGACGCCGAAGCAGCGCGTACAATTCAAGCCTTCGTTCTCAGTGATGACGCGAAAACTCTGGTCTACGCCTCGTCCACCGCCAGCCGCATGCCTCAGCTTTTCCGAGCGCAGTGGGACGGCAACAATCTTGTCGCTCCCCACCAGGTCACCAAACTCAACGAAAACCTCATCCAGTCACGCCAATTTTCCAAGTCCGAGGTCATTCGCTGGAAAGGTTCGAATGGTGATGAAGTGGAAGGTATCCTCCGCTATCCGGACAACTACGATCCTAAGAAGAAATATCCCGTTATCACCGCCATTCATGGCGGTCCCGCAGGCGCCGATCTCGACGCTTGGCGTGACAGTTGGGCTTATCCCTATCAGCTCCTCACCCAACGCGGTGCTTTCATCCTGAGCCCTAACTATCACGGCAGCAGCAATTACGGACTCAAGTGGGTCGAATCCATCTGCTGTGGCAATTATTACGATCTCGAAACCCCCGACATCAACAGCGGTGTTGACTATTTAATCCAGAAAGGTCTTGTCGATCCCGACAAGGTGGCCACTTTGGGTTGGTCCAACGGCTCCATTCTCTCTACCAGCCTCATCACCACCTATCCTTCACGCTACAAAGTCGCCAGCGTCGGCGCCGGTGACGTTGAGTGGATCAGCGATTGGGGCAATGTCGTCTTCGGCGATTCTTTCGATTCCTACTATTTCGGCAAATCGCCCATGCAGGATCCCCAGCTTTACATTCGCAAATCCCCATTTTTCAAACTGGATAAGGTCCAGGCTCCGGTCCTCATTTTTCACGGCACTGCCGACACCAACGTTCCTCCTGCGCAGAGTTGGTCTTATTTCCGCGCCCTGCAGTATTACGGCAAAGTTCCTGTGAAATTTGTGGTCTTTCCGGGCGAGCCTCACGGACCTCGCAAGCTCACTCACCAAATGCGCAAAGTCGACGAAGAAATGGCCTGGTTCGACAAATACTTCTTTAAGACCACTCCAGTGGAAAGTGAAGCTATTAAGGCTGGCTCCCCACTCGACACCGCGCTGCGCACTAAATCGGTCGCGCGCTCGGGTGAAGTTTACGGCGTCACATTTACGAGCAAAGGAAAATCCATTTTGATTCCGGAATTGCTGAAGCGCGGCGACCTCGAACTATCCAGGTTTGAAGTTACCCGCGCGCAATATTCCGCGTTCGACAAAAACTATAAAGTCGAGCGCGGCACGGAAGACTATCCCGCGAGTGGAATTACTTTCGATCAAGCCAAGGCTTACGCCGACTGGCTCAGCAAACTCACCGGCCAACCCTGGCGCCTTCCCAATGAAAGCGAAATGGCCGGCAAGTATGACAAAAAGGACGGCGAGAACACCTTGGACTATTGGGCTGGCTATGCACCCAATCCCGATGACACGAATCGCCTACGTCAGGAAATTAAGCAGCTCCCCGGCTCCGCTCCGCTGCTCAAACCTGTTGGCAGTTTCGCGGGCGAAGGCCAGGAAAACGAAGACCTGCTCTTCGATCTGGGTGGCAATGTGGCCGAGTGGGTCCTGACTACCAGTGGTGTCGGCAGACCCATGGGCGGCAGTGCGGACTGCCCTTCGGATCCCCGCTCGGTGTGCTCGCCGGCCCCAGAGTATATCGGGTTCCGGGTTGTCCGAGGCCCCGTCACGTCCCCTCAGGCCAAGCAATAACATGCCAACCATGCGCACGCTTCGAAATATCGGTGCACTTCTTCTCGCGCTGCTCGTGTGCGCTCCCTTTCTCTATGCGCAGCGCAAACTCACCGACGACGACATCAATTTCCGCAAAGAAGTCTTCGTCGGCAAGGGGAACAAAGCCAGCCTTCCTTATCGTCTCTTCGTCCCCACCGGTTACGACGCTAGTCGCAAATACCCGCTAATCCTTTGGCTGCACGGCGGCACAGGTCGGGGCAACGACAATGTCAAACAACTGGGTGGTCAAAATCAACTCGCCACCCATTTTTGGATCTCCGACAGCGTCCAGTCCAAGTTTCCTGTCTTTGTCATGGTCCCCCAATGCCCTTCCGGACAAATTTGGGCCGAGCCAGAATTCAACACGCCCAGCGACTGGCTAAAGCTCACCATCGCCGCACTGGCAAAAGTTCAAAAGAGCTTTTCTATCGATCCCGACCGTATCTATGTCGGGGGGCAATCTATGGGCGGTGACGGAGTCTGGTCCCTTCTCCAGAACTATCCCGAGATTTGGGCTGCGGCCATCATCATGTCTGCCTACGACAATTTCACCGAGCCGGCCGCCATTGCTCGCATCCCTCTGTGGGTCTTTCAAGGTGATGCCGACGCCTCCGTCCCCGTGGGCACCGTCCGCACCATGATGGCCGAACTCAAGAAAATCCACGCCAATCTGCGCTACACCGAATACCACAAGACCGACCATGAGGTTTGGACTAAAGCTTTCGCCGAACCCGACCTGGTCGGCTGGCTTTCCTCTCAAAAGCGGCCTTCGCCCGAAACTCCTCCGGCCAGCCAACTTGGCTCTGGCATGTCGCCCCGATCCCGCTAAAATCGATCCATGAGCGAATTTCAGCCCACTTCCCGCACCCAGGTCAAACGCCTGCCCAAGCGTGCCCATTACGACCGCGAGACCGTTTACCAGATTCTCGACACCGCCTTTGTCTGCCACGTTGGCTTCAGCGTCGATGGCCAGCCCTTTGTGATTCCCACCAATTACGGTCGGAGCACCGATACCTTGTACCTTCACGGCAGCGCCGCCAGCCGCATGTTGAAAACCCTCAGCGCGGGCGTCCCCGTCTGCGTCACCGTGACGCACGTCGATGGTCTGGTGTTGGCCCGCTCAGCCTTCCACCATTCGGTAAACTATCGCTCTGTAGTGATTCTCGGCACCGCTCGCCTGGTCGAGGATTCCGCTGAAAAGATGGAAGCTCTTCGCGTGTTCACCGATCATGTCATGAGGGGACGTTGGGACGACGTCCGCCAGCCCACCGAGCAGGAACTCAAGGCCACCATTGTGCTTGCCCTTCCACTCGAAGAAGTCAGCGCCAAGGTCCGTACCGGCGGTCCCGTCGACGACGAACCCGATTACGCCTTGCCGGTTTGGGCCGGCGTCCTTCCCTTGCAAATCACCCCGAAGCAACCCATTCCCGACGCACTACGCAAAAACGATCCCCCTATTCCCGACTACCTAAGAAACTACTCGCGCTAAATCGCGACCGCTTCAATCAAACTTCGTTTTCGAAGTAAGCCTTTGTAGGTGTACCTAAAAGAAGCGGGGCTCACGAAAGAGGGGGACAAAACGTGAGCCCCGCGGGCGGGAACTACTTACTACGCGCCAAACCTAATTCTTGTACTGTTGCGTACTCGCGATCTCCAGTGCCAGATCCGTATACGACGGGTCGTTATACAACCGCCCATCCAGCAACTTCGTATTTTCCTTTGCCGTTTGCTTGCCACTCCGGCCCATTTCCAACTCTTGCTGATCTTCCAGGATCGTGTTCCGCATCACCGCTACATCGGCCATTACCTCGCCGACACTCGTGTGCAACGCATTCACGCAACGCAGCAGCGAGTCCAGGTACAGCAGCAGATCCTCTCTTTCGTACTCTTCCATACGCTTCTTATCCATTGCCAATTCCTTTCAGACGCCGGGCACAAACCCGCCCAGATTGCCCCGCGGCAGTCCCGTCAAACATTCTCTCGAAAGCACGTCAGGAAAGGTGAGGATGAGCTAGGAACGCGATAACTGTAACGTGCAGGGGCAGTGTGCAATTGAACGGCTATAGCGGCTGTGAGGTCAATCACGGCGCATTGTGACTTGCGTCACGCGGCACCTTAACTCGTTTTCCATACCAACTCACCACCAGCAGCACCGCTCCAAACAACTCGCAAATAAACGTAATCGAAAACACCAGCACTCCCGCCGATTGCAGATCCGTATACGCAATGTCCGCAACTGCCACCTTAAAGCGCGGCCGCGCATCTGCTAGTGCGCCCAAATCCTTCGCGAACGTCACTTTCAACTCGTATTCCCGTCCTGCGCGGCCCGCGAAATCGCCGATCACACGCGTCACGGTGCCCGATTGCGGCCGTAGGCTGTGCAATTCGTTCGACGACCCGTGCGCGATTTCTCGCCCGTTGCTGGCGACGCTCCAACTCGCATCGATTGCAGGTGCCAAATCTTGGCAGCGCGTCGCGTCCGCCTCCACCCCCATCAAGCAATGCAACGTCTCCAACGGGATGCTTTTCTGCGCCATAATCTCCACAAAATAAAGCCCGTCGAAGTTCAGCCTGAATTGCGCTATGACGTTGGGGGTTTCGGGCGAGACAATCGCGACATCCACCGGCACAAAATTCCGTGTCTTGAGCCACCAACTCCACGCGCCATAAATTGCCAGCCCCAGCACAAGGAGTGCGAGTCCTCCTCTGGCTTTCATTTCATCGCTCCACTCCGACCGCCGCTCCCCACTCCGGAAAAACCTGAAGCGCATCCACATAGTTATGGATTACGTCTGTATGCGCATCTTCCTGCCAACCGCCCAGACTTGGATTCTTGTAGAGATCCCGCGGTCGTCCTTCTTCATCAATCGAGTACAACGTAAAATTCAGCGCTTGCCTGGCTTCGCTAGCCAACTTTTTCGAACCGGTAGCCTTCGCGTACATCGCCAGCACCGCGCCGTAGGTCGAATTCACTCCGCCCCAAGCGTCGTTGTCCTCGTCCTGCTCGTGGCAAACAGTAATCCCGAATTCCCTGTGGGTGAAATTCCTCCGCACAAACTCGACGAGTACCCCCGAATCGCTTTGCCACTGCGGATCCAGTCCCTCCCGTTTCTCCAGCAAATATCGCGCCAGATTCAGCGGAGCCCAAGCCGTACGATTTGTCGGCCTATCATGGTCCTCAAAAAACTGCGCGAACAACGCCCCGTCTCCGCCCGCGCTCGGAATCTGGCAGGTCTTGATCCACAGCCACAGCGCCGCACGTGGTTGCTCGAACTCCTTGTCGCCTTCCGCAACCAGCCCGTCGTACAGCCGCAAAATGTAAGTCATGTCCCCCGATACGTCACCGCGAGCGTCGCCGCTGCGATAGTCCACGCGGAATGGCCAAGGAGAATGCGTCGCATCGCCCGCACTCTGGTTTGCCACCAGGACATGGGCGTGGTGTTCTGCTGTCTTCAGGTATTTCTGTTCGCCGGTCTCTTTGTATAACTGCAACAGCGCATAGCCCGCGATGCCTCCCTTGTCGGGTTCGATCTCATAAGCATGGTCTGATTGCGATCCGCAATCTGCCGGCTGCGGAAATTTGCCGCGGGTCCCCGTCGAGCGTACGAATCTCGGGTATTTCCCTTCATCCGGTGTCAACGCTTCGTCAATTAGATAATCTCCCATCGCCCGCGCTGTTTTCAGGTAAGCGCCATCGCGCTTTCCCTGTAATTCGTAATATTTCAGGTAAGACAAAATGCCCATTCCGTTTTGCATGGCGGGAATCGTGTCCGCATGTTCCGTCTGCACGGACCAATCGCCATTCAGAAATGTTGTGGATACAAAACGCGGGTAGCCATGGTCCACCGGACACTGCTGGTAGAAATGCATCTCTCGTTCCAGCGCATCGTTCCACCCAATCCACGGCAGCAACTGCCCTTCATGACCGAATCGCGCGTCGTGCCCGGCGATCCGCACTGGCGGAGTATTTTGCGAGAGGAGAAGGAGCGGTGTGAGTACGATCGCACACAGCAAACGCCATCGAATGGCCATATCGCCATTTAACGACAATCGTCTGCAATTTTGCACGTTAATGAATAGGCTTGAGCAGTCCCCGTCGCCTTGCGATCTGGGGTTATAGAAGGCATCAGCGGAGTAGGTGTCCGTTTTACAGAGCCATCCTCAAGTTAGTGGCAGCCGCAACCGCCGCCGCAGCATCCGCCGCCCCCGCCCGTGAATCCGCCAGAAGGACTGGAAGACCCAGATCCTGCCGTCGCGAACACAGAAAGCTGGATCGTCGCCTTCTTGCTCGCGCATTTTGGACAACTGATTTCTTGCTGCTTATTGATCACAATTTTCTCGAAGCGTTCATTGCACTGGTCACAAACGTACTCGTAAATGGGCATGTGGAAAAGTCTCCAAAAACGCGCCGGCGTGGGACGGATGGCGCGAAAGCTAATTATACCCTAGGAACCTCACGTCATATACCAGCCACCGTTCACGCTGATGGTCTGCCCCGTGATGTAATCGCTTTCCGCCAGCAGCACGCTCACCCGCGCGATCTCCTCGGGACTGCCAAAGATGCCCATCGGGATTCGTGAGGTCGAAGCATTCGGATTGCTCGTGATCATGTCCGTCTCGATCAAAGCCGGCGCAATCGCGTTCACGGTGATGCCCTCCTTCGCTAGCAACGACGCATAGGAGTGCGTTAACCCGATCAGCCCCGCCTTCGACGCCGCGTAATGCGGCCCAATCACCCCGCCCGTCTGCGCCGCCACCGACGACAGGTTAATAATCCTTCCCCAACGCCGAATGTGCATCTCTGGTATCACCCGTTGGCTCAATAGAAATGCCGACTTCAGGTTAACCCGCAGAATTTCGTCCCAATCCGCCTCCGTCAATTGGTCAAACGGCTTGATTTGGGTGATTCCTGCATTGTTCACCAGGATGTCCACGGGCCCCAGGTCCCGCTCCACTGCCGTAACCAATCGTTCGACCTCCGTTACGTCTGAGACATCCGCCTGTATTGGTGCCGCCCGCCTGCCCAGAAGCCGGATTTCCGCACACACCGCATGCGCCGCCGCTTCCTCCTTCCGGTAATTGACGCCCACATTCGCTCCAGCTTGCGCTAGGGCCACCGCCACCGCCCTCCCAATTCCCCGGCTTCCTCCCGTTACCAGCGCCACCCTGCCAGTCAGCTTTTCAGTGTTGCCCATGTTTCTCCTGATGTAGCGGCGGCCCTTTAGACCCGTCCGTGAGAGCCCGCGAGCACGCCTCCTCTAGCTAATTCCTTTTCAATCCACGCCTACTGCATCATGCCGGATCATGTGCATATTCTTATAGAGGGCGTCGATCCCTGCATCAAATGCTCTCGAATTCATCCGTCACTTTAAACAGACTACCGCCTACCAATTTAAGCGCAAGACCAACAAAACGCTCTGGGAATTCAGTTATTTCGATCACATCCTCAGAAAGAATGATTCCATCATTGAGGTAGCCCGCTACATTTGGTGGAATCCCGTTCGCGAAGGCCTCAGCCGAGCGCCCGCCGAGTATCCGTATTCCGGTTCTCAAACGCTGTCATGGATGCAGGAGTCCAAAACTGCATCTCAAAGGTGCATCCCCAACTCTACCGAGCGGGTCTAAAGACCCGCCGCTACATGCGGCTCACAAGTGCGCCGTGGAATGTGAAATTTTTCCGAGGGAGCGAGTAACAAGTCGCCAGAACTCATAGCTTTAAGCTTTGTTTCCTTCCAGGGCAATTCGCTTAATCGTGGCTGCAAAAGAGAAAGTCGTCGCTATCAGACTCTGAGGAGTGAGCGACTTTATAGCGTAGCCAAAAAAATGGCCCCGATCCGTAAATCGGGGCCATCGGTTATCTGCAATTTTCTCCGCCGAACTTAGTCGCCAGCCACCGCTTCCGCTGCCGCCTCCGTGGCCTTCGCCGAAGTATCGCCGTTGCCGTTCGCTGGAGCAATCGTCACCGGCTTTCCGACATGGGCATGATTCGCGGGTACCGACTTGGCGATGTCATTCAAGCTGCCGATCTGCACCACCGCCTGCTGGGGCTTCTTCAGCACCAACTCTTCGTAGATCGCGCGAACCTTGGCCTGCTCTTCAAGCGCCTTCTTGCGGCGCATGCGGTTCTCTTCTGCCGCGGTCACCGGAATATCGTGCTCGATGTGGCGCACGCGCGCTGCGTCTTCCGCATCGATCTTCAGCGAGTGCTCGTAGGACGCCAAGGCCACGTTCTTGCCCTTGGCGTAAATCTCATGCTTACCGTGATTCCGATACCATTCCGCTACGGTCGCGTTCTTGTGCATGTTTTCGATAATGTTGCGCCAGCCGATTCCCGTGTTATACGCGCAGAAGCTGATTTCCCCCTGCTGCGTTCCGTATGGAATGATGCACATCTCCGTGCGCCGGAAATCGTAGTTGAATAAATCCTGGAACCACATCCCGGCGATGAACAGGAAGTTCCACGGATCCTGAGAACGGCGCTTCATCGCGTCTTCGTAAGTGCGATCCGGAGAACTCTTGCCATACTTCGTCGCCGACCGCTTCGTCAGCGCCCATGTCTTGTCAAACTTCTTGAACAAGTCCCAAAGCTTCAGCCCCTTCGGCCCTTCGAACGGGTGATAGTTTTTCAGCAGCGCCATGGCCATCATGAAGTTCGAGAAGTTCCGCCCGCGCGCCGCATCCGTAATCGCGTTTACGTCCTTGGTGAGTTGCAACGCATCCAGGAAGCGCGGCACCGGAGCCCATTCTTTGGTCTCCTTGTGGATCATAATCGCCGTGCCCACGCCGCAATTCGGGTGGCACCCGCAGGAGAGCGAACCCCACTGCGATTCGTCGCCCTTCACCATGTCCGCAAAACCCGCGAATGTGCTGATAAACGACAGCGGGAACCAGTCGCGCGTCGGCTCAACCTTGCCCACCTGCTGGCTCACGTCCTTCGCCAGGTGCGACAGGGTGTACCGCTGGCGCAGACGCCGCTCGGGGGTAATATCTTCGTCTCGTCCGGTAAACGAAACCGGCTGGAAGCTGATGAACGCGATCCTCTTCGGATTTTCCATGGCGAACTTCACGACCGTTCCCACCTGGTCGTTGTTCACATTGTTGACGATGGTTACCACCAGCACGATTTCAATGCCCGCCTCGTGCATGTTCTCAATCGCGCGCAGCTTCACATCGAACAGGTTGCCGATCTGCCGGTGGCTGTTGGCGTCGTTCCCGATGCCATCGAACTGCAGGTACGCATACCGCAGGCCCGCTTCGAACGCCTTCTTGCAAAAGTCCTTGCTCTTTGCGAACTCGATGCCGTTTGTCGCCGCCTGTACCGAGTTATATCCGACTTGGCGCGCGTAGCGGATCGCGTCAAAGAAATACGGGCTCATCGTCGGCTCGCCGCCGCTGAACTGCACGGACATCTGCCGCCGCGGCTTGATCTTCACCGCGTTGTCCAGAATCTCCGTAATCTCGTCCCAGCTCAGTTCGTGGACGTATCCAACCTGGTTGGCGTCCATGAAGCAGGGATCGCACATCATGTTGCAGCGGTTGGTCAGGTCGACGGTAAGCACCGCGCCACGGCCGTAGCGAACATTCGAAGAACCGTGCTTGTGCAACCCTTCGTCGTTGTGCGCCGGAATGTCGCGCCCAGGAAAGTTGCTCTCAATCCACTTCAGGAAATTCGAGTCTACCGCCATCAGGTCTTCATAATGGCCATGCTGCGGGCAATCCTTCACCATCCAGATCTGCCCATCGCGCTCCACGATCTGCGCCTTGATCTCGCCCACCTTTTCGTGCATCAGATCGCGCCAGTCCTTCTGACCATCGATTATCGCCTTGCGCGCTTCCTGCACGCAGGCCGGACACAAGGAATCGGTCTGCCGCGGGAAACCCAGCGTCGGCTTGGTCTTTTCCCAGGACTTCAGCAGCGGCTTGTCCGACCATTGCGGCTTCGGAGACGGATTGGGATTCTTCTTGTTGAAGTATTGAACGGTATCGAACGTGATACCCGCGGTCTTGCAAAGCACCCAGTCCAGCGACCGGAACACTTGCGTAGAAATAGAATTAGGCATACTGCGGCTGCCTCTCTTTCTAAAGTTCGATTAACTTCTGGAACCCCAAGACGCCAAAAACCCAGTTGCTCTATCCAACGGCGTCATCGCCCCCATGGCTGACGTTTAGGCTAACATGCGACATAACGCGCACCTAAACCATTGGACGAGTATAGTTTGGAGCCTGACCCCCTCGGAAGCCAGCAGGTTTCGGTGAATGGTCGAAAATCGCGGTTAAACGGCGCCAAGCACCACTAAATGGCTCTAACTGTAACAAGTATAAAGGGGTTACTGATTCGCGTCACCCCTGCAACTTCATGGTTTTCGCGCCTGCGGATTTTCTTACTCGTTCAGCGCTGGTCGTAACACCGCGACCAGAAAGTGCGCAAAATGTGCCGCATCCTCGTCCATCTGCAGCCATCGCACCACGCAATGCTCGCTCAGATACTTCCCAACCTTCGCCTCGGGTATCCCTAGATGTTCCGCCAATTTCGGCCGGATCGATTCTCCCTTGCGGCTTGACCCTCCCCGCACCAGGTTCGGTATAGCCACCCGCAGCGTCTGGCAAGGTTCCACGTAGTAATACGTACTCAAATCCGAATCCGTCAGCACCCACACACCCGGCCCAGCCGGTGCTTTGTCCGTTGCGTCTAAAGGCGTCGGCGTCGCCGCCAGCAATCGCCGAAAGTTCATTTCCAATTGCGTCAACCGCGATGTCAACCCCGGGTCGCCAAATCGCCCACGCAGGCTGGGAACCGCTGTACTAGCCACTTCTGGCGCTGTCTCTGCTGCGGTCGCGATCTCTGGTTGGGGCGGGGCCTCCGCTCGCGCCGCTGCCGATGTTTTTGACTGCGCTGCGGCTCCTCGCCGCGAACCATCCCTCGGCTGTTCGCGTCGGTCCGTCCGCGAGTCCCGCACACCACGTCTGCCTCGCCTCTGTCGTTGTCCGCCCCTTCCGGTAGCAGGTTCCCGCTCGACACGAGCAGCAGGCTGCCGTGCCTCAACTGCATTCCCGATTTCAGGTTCAACCGCACTTTCAGCGTTTCCGGAGGTCTCTGCGCTATTGACCTCTGCTGCAGGCTCTACCCGTTTCACCGGAGCAGGTTCCGGAATTTCCGCCGGTTCCGTGGCTCCCAGTCGCGCAGCGCTTTCTTGCGCCTTCGTTTTCCAGTCCGCTCGACGGAAGCGCTCTGCTGCGGTCAGGTACCAGCGGCCGGCATCCGCATGATTGCCGCTGGTTTCAAAGTAGCGCGCCAGTTCGAACGCCACCATCGCGTCGCGCGTCTTCGAAAATAAATTTGTCAATTGCCCTGCGGGGTCTTTGCTTGTGCGGGCGCGTCGAATTCTCGCAGTGATCTGCTTCCAGTCCGCCATATCGTGAATGGATTCTAACAGTGAAGTTTAACTTCCGCCAGCAGCACTCGCTTCCCCTACGCGGAAATGTCGCGTGGTGGTGGATCGCGTCCGTATGCCACTCCGGGCCGCCCGCGCTGCACATCTTTACCGATTGACGCCCACCTACGTCGCGAAGTATGCTTCTTTCGTTCCGCCCGGGAGGGTTCTATGGCACGTCTGCGCGCTCTTGGTGCAGCCGTTTTGGCGTTGAGTCTCACTGCTGTTCCTTTGTTCGGAGCCACAACTCCCAACGTCGCACCTCTCGGAACCATTATCGCCGCGGATCGCGGTCATGTTGGCTCCGCCATTGCTGATGTCGGTACTACCGTCTACGCTGGCGATCGACTCAGCGCCGATAACCCAGGAAGCGTTCAACTTCGCGCTGGTGCCGCGCGTTTCCTGCTGAAAAGTGGTGCGGTCGCCGAGGTGAATACTACGGACGGTGCGCCGTCCGCAAACCTGATTTCAGGTACGGCAACCTTTTCTACGGGCAATGCCCATGCATTCACCCTCTTTGCTTCGACCGCTGCCATTCGTGCGCAGTCAGATGCTCCTACGATTGGTCAAGTTACCTTTTTGAACCCGAAAGAACTTGTGGTCACCGCTCGTCGTGGAGGCCTCACCGTTACGGTCGCTGACGAAACTAAAGTCGTGAACGAAGGCGAGTCTTACCGGGTTCTTTTGGATCCTTCCGACGCGCAGGAACCGGCCGGAGCAGGCTCCGGCAGTCAAGGCCCGATGCAGGGCGGAGGCCCGCTGAAAGCTGGTCGTAGCCACTTCCTCATTTTGGTTACAGCGCTGACCGCAGCAGGCTCTGGCGTAGCCATTTATTACGCCCTGGAGAGCCCCTCTCATCCATAAATCAATTTGAAACTGAGTTACTCTGGCCATCACCTAGCGGCGGTGGCCTTTTTTTCGGCACGCTGCAGCGCGTCACAGCGTTGCAATCAATTCAATCTCTACCAACGCATCTTTCGGCAGCCGCGCCGCTTGCACCGTCGACCGTGCCGGTGGCGCCGCGCTGAAATACCGCCCGTACACTTCATTCATCGCCGCGAAGTCGTTCATATCCTTAAGGAATACAGTCGTCTTCACCACGTGGTGAAACGAAACGCCCGACGCTTCCAGAATTCCTTTCAGGTTCTCGAATACCCGCTCGGTCTGCTGCCGCACGTCTGTCCCCACAAATTCTCCGCTCGCTGGATCCAGCGCCACCTGCCCGGAAACAAACAATAGCCCGTTCGCTTTTATCGCTTGTGAGTACGGCCCAATCGGTTTCGGGCCGCGCGCGGTCAGAATCACTTCTTTCATTTTGCACGCTCCTGAATTAGCGCGAAAAAGAATAGCAGATGCGCAGAACTGTGGGGAGTTTCAATGTGGCCTGCGGCCGTGCACCCGCACAAAGCCGGTATTCGAGTGATCTCGTTCGGCCTCGCGTCGCGCGATCAGTGTCTCCGCCTGTTGGTCGGTAAGTCCTTCATTCACGATCTCAATGATTTGCTTTTCAGACATCGCCGTGTTCTTCAAACGCCCGATTTGCTCGCTGGTTAGTGTTGGCAGGCCCTGAATCCGCCGGTGAATGATGTACTGCACCGTCGTGTTCGAAAGTCCAATGAGCTTCAGCGTCACCGCTTCTGTGCTCAGGATATCCATTTGGTCGGACTGCGCCATTTCCAGAATCTGCGCATCCGAGTATCCCGCCCGCGATAAATCCATCGCCGAATCGGCGCTCGAAAATTCGTGTTTGTGTGCCCGTGCCGCCTTCACCAACGCCAGGCAAAGATCGTCCGACGCACCGGCGTTCTTTAGCTTCGTAATCTGCGTGATCTCCAGGTCGCTCAGCTTCAGCGTCTTCAACTCCTCCAGCGTCGACGACCACATCCCGGTGCGCTCCAGGCTTTCGTAGCTGATCTGCGACTGTTTTTGACAACCGGATAGGACCAGCGCACACACACTGAGGGCGAGGAGCGAGTTTCTCATGTCTCTATTGTAGGAGCCGCAACCCAGCCCGGCAGGCCATGTGCCTCCACAGGTACTGGACCAACGAACAGGTCCATGCGAGCGCAGTCGGTCGGACCGTCTGTTTTGCTTTATGAATTTTCGTTAAAAATGCCTTAAATCATTGACCACGTACCCGCGATCCCATTACGGTGTTCCCGTCATGAGCAAAGAAGATTTGGACCAGCTACGTCTCGCCTATAAACAAGCTGTCGACGCATGGGTCGCCACCATTCGCGGCGAGGAAGCCCTCGCCACCCCTGATCATTCCATGATCGCTATGGAAAAGTGGGATGATGCGCATTTCCGCGAACAAGACGCGCAGTCTGCGGCCAAGAAGGCTCGCGACGCCTACAAAGACGCCCTCCGTACCATCAACTACAGTATCTAGCTCTTACGTCGGCTACGGCTTTAGCCGTGCTATCAGTGTCGACCCATTTCGGCTTCCGCCACTGGGGGGCATGTGCTTGAAATCTTCCCACACTCTCACACTTGGAATTTTCGTTCGACTCCGTAAATCCCCTGGATCCTCCGGATATTTGCCACAATCGTCTCCAACTGCCGCTTGTCCGTAATTTCCAGGCTCGCTTCCACACGCGCGTTTTGCTTATCCGGCCGGCTCTCCAACATGCGGATGTTTGAGCCCGCCCCGCTGATCACCGTAGTGACGTCCGCCAATAACCCTGGCCGGTCTTTCGCCCGAATCAACAATTCCACCGGGAACGTGGCTACATTGCTCCCGCCCCATTCCACGGCAATGCGGCGCTCCGTCTGGTACAACAAATTCTGCACATTCGGACAGGCGCGCGTATGCACGGCCACTCCCCGGCCACGCGTCACATAGCCCACAATGTCGTCGCCTGGAATTGGATTGCAGCACTTCGCGCGAAATACCAGCAGGTCGTCTTGGCCCTTCACGATCAGCGGCGCTTCGCCAAACCCCAGCATCCGCTTGACCGTTTTCACCAGCGTCGGCTTGACGTCCTCTTCGGTCTTTTCTACTTCCTTGCTCGGCTCCCCGAAATACCGCGACAATACTTGCCGCGCCGAGAACTTCCCGAATCCCACCGCCGCAAACAAATCCTCCGGCCGCGACAATCCGTACTCTTCGCTCAGCTTTTGCAGCTCTTCTTCCGATATTTTCTTTAATCCCTTCGGAAAATTTCGCGACTCGTTCTCCAGCAGCCGCCGCCCCATTTCCGTCGCTTCTTCCCGTTCCTGCGTATTTATGAAGTGCCGGATCTTGCTCTTCGCGTGCGACGATTTCACAAAGCTCAGCCAATCCCGGCTTGGCTTGTGCCCTTTTTGCGTCAGGATTTCCACTACGTCGCCCGATACAATCTCGTGCCGCAACGCTACCATCTGCCCGTTGACCTTCGCCCCCACGCAGGTGTGCCCCACTTCGGTATGCACCGCGTACGCGAAGTCCACCGGCGTCGCCCCTTTCGGCAATTCCAGCACGCGCCCCTTTGGCGTAAACGCGTACACCTCCATCGGCGCCAGGTCCACCTTTAGCGTCGACAAAAATTCGGTCGGTTCCTGCAGTTCCTGCGACCACTCGATCAATTGCCTCATCCACGCGATTCGCTGGTCATCATCGTTCGAAACCGGTCGCCCATCCTTGTACTTCCAATGTGCCGCCACGCCTTCTTCGGCGATTCGGTGCATTTCCTGCGTGCGAATCTGTACCTCGAACGGTTGACCGCCGTGGATCACCGTCGTGTGCAGCGACTGGTACAGATTTGGCCGCGGCATCGCGATGTAATCCTTAAATCGACCTGGCACCGGCCGCCAGATGTGGTGCACTACCCCAAGCGCTGCGTAGCAGTTCCGCTCCGTATCCGTAATCACCCGCACGGCCAATAAGTCGTAAATCTGATCTAGGCTGCGTTCCTGCCGTACAATCTTGCGGTGCAGCGAATATAATCCTTTTACGCGCGCTTCCAACTCTGCAGGGATGCTGTTCTCCACCAGCTTGCTGCGGATCGCGTTCTGCACTTCTTCCAAAAACCGCTTGTGGACTGGTGCCTTTTCTGTCACTTCCTTCTGCAGCGCCAGGTACGCCTCTGGCTCCAAAAACCGGAACGACAAATCTTCCATCTCGCCTTTAATTAACGCCATGCCCAGCCGGTGCGCGATCGGTGCATAAATGTCCATCGTTTCCCGCGCGATCCGTTGCTGTTTGAACTCCGGCAGATACTCCAACGTCCTCATGTTGTGCAGGCGGTCGGCCAGTTTCACCATCACTACCCGTACGTCGTGCACCATCGCCAGCAGCATCTTCCGCACGTTTTCGGCCTGCCGCGCTTCCGGCGCCATCATGTTCAGCCGCCCGATCTTGGTCACGCCCTCGACCAGTCGCGCCACTTCCGGGCCAAATCGTTCTTCTAGCCGCGAAATCGGATACTCGGTATCCTCGATCGCGTCGTGCAATAGCGCCGCCGCCAACGTCGTCGCATCCAGCTTCATGTCCGCCAGGATGTGCGCCACTTCCAACAGGTGGGTGATGTATGGGTCTCCGGAACTGCGGAACTGGTCCCGGTGTCGTTCCGCCGCGATGTCATACGCACGACGGACTAACCACGGGTCTTCCGAAGGACGGTTCGTGCGTAGTTTTTGCAGGAGCTCTTCGAGACGCGAGTCGAGTTGCCGCTCCGTGCGGTCCCGGTTGAAATTCAAGGGGAGGTTGGCCCGCGTTCCCATGACTTAGTTTACGCCCCTCAACTGCTTAGCGGAAGAGTCCCGACCACTCCGGTGCCCACCCCCAACCAGTAGCACAGGCTTCAGCCTGTGTCTCCCGGTGTAGCAGTGGCTTACGCCGCGCCTGGCTTGTGTGAATGGCCGAACGAGTACCTCAGCCCCTCTTCCAAATGAAAAAGACCCCGGCGAAAACCGGGGCCTTTCAGGAAAATACTGGAAGAAGCGTCAGGACGCCGGTGTCGGCTGCTCCGCGCGCTTCTGCTTGATCTCCTTCACCTTGTCCAGCAGGTCGTCCGCCATCTTCGTATAATTGTCGCGGTCCGCCTGAGACTCCGCCATATCCGCCTTCCGGCGATAGAGCAGGTTCAAATAGGTCATCGCGTCATCGTAGTCGGGTTTCAGCTCGATAGCTTTCTTCAACGCCGCGATTCCGTCGTCCACCATTTTCTCGTACTTGTCGGTGTAGTCTTTCCGTAGATCCGGCGGAAGCGGGTCCGTGTCTTTAATCTGCTTGTTGATATGCGCCTTGTTGTAATCCGCGCGCATTTCGGTATTTCCCCGATACGCCAGCGCCCAGTCGATCACTCCGATCGAGTAATACGGCTGCGGGTCGTTCGGTCTCAGTGCGATATGTTTTTCGTGATAGGACTTCGATTCTTCAAACTTCTTCTCGTCGAAGGGCTGTCCCGCCATCTGATACAGGATCGACGCCAGCCCGTCGATCGCGCTCATGTTGTTGGGATCCTTCTCCAGAACATCTTTGTATTCCGTGATGGCCTGCTGCCCGTGCCGCATGTTCTCGTCCGAGGGAGCGCCCGGAATGTACTGGCTCGCATAGGCCGTCGCCAGATACAGCCGCGCATTGATCAGATCCGGGTCGAGTGCCTTCGCCTTCTGGAAGTCTTCAACCGCTGCATCGAATTGCGCGCTCTTGAACGACGCCACGCCCTTATTCAATAGGTCGCGGGCTCGTAGCTTGTTGCATCCCGTGATACCGGCGACCACTGGAATCATCACCGCCACGCACAACACTTGGCGGCCAATTCGGGAGATCCGCAACCAACTCTCCCCTTCAACCTTAGCTTGATTCATGGAGGCTTCCGTCCCTGAGTCGTACCGCCCCGATGCTTTGGGGACCGGCACGTGGATTCACTTACGCCACTAGGCGCCATTCCATCACGTTCAGTGGTTTTTTTCCAGTTCCGTTGTCACGAACCTATCGGGGATGCGCCTGCTCTTTGCATGACGTCCAGAACTTCGGCAACCACCTGAAACTCGAGGGAACGATCACCCTGAAGATACGCCACGCGCTCCGCTCGCTTCTCCAACACCTGCTTCAAACCACTCTCCAGCTTCGCGCGCTCTACTTCCGATCCGTTCAGCCGCACCGCACCCTCCGGTCCGATCTGAACGATGATGCTCTCCGGATGCTCTATCCGAACTGGCTGCCCTTCTTGCGTCAAGCTTGCGGCCAGCCCCACCTGCCGATGCGGGATGATCATGAATATGACCAGAAGCACCAGCAGAATGTCGATCAGCGGCACTACATTTACTTCCCTAACTATACCGCTTCCACTGCCAACTTCGATTCCCATGAGCCACCTCCTCCAGGTTTTCTACCCGGCGAGGAGGACTCTCACATCCGCGATCTTTCTTCCAAATCTTACTGGCCCGCTTCGAGCTTCGCTGTGATCAGGCCCACACGATCTATGCCCGCCTGCTTCATCAGATCGATCGCACGCGCGACATCCATAAACTGCACGTCGTTATCGCCCTTAACGAACGCCACCTTCTCCGCGCGGTCCTTGAAAATGGCTTCCATGCGCGGCTCCAGCGTCTCCCAGGTGGTGTCCTCGTTGTTGATCTTCAGCTTCCCGCCCATCAGCACCTGCACTACCACCGTCTTATTCTCCAGCTCCTGGTTCTGCTGCTGGTTCGGCGAAGGCTGCGGCACCAACGCATCCAGCCCCTTCGGCGTCAGCGGCGTGATCACCATGAAAATAATGATCAACACCAGTAGAATATCGATCAACGGCACAATGTTCGGCGATGCCATCGCTCCTGAGCTACTTCCAACTTCCATTCCCATTGCGACTCTCCTGATTCTTCCGCAGCGTCTTTCTTCTCGGAGGAGGTGCCGCGCCGGGTGGGATCCGGCGCGGTTCCTTCAACTCTGCAAACGAATGACCGCTACGGCTTATGCAACCTTCAGTCCTAGTCTCCAGCTGGCTTGCCCGCTGGCTTCGAGCCAGGTCCGGCAAGTGCTTTTGTCTTTTCCGTCAGTAGCCCCAAGGAATCCACCCCGGCCGAACGGATCTCGTCTACCACCGCGACCACGTCGCCATACTTCGCGCGCGCGTCGCTCTTCACGTAGACGGTCTTGTCCAGCTTGTTCGCCAGTTGATCCTTGATCTGCCCCGTGATGTCTTCCTTCTTCGTCTTGGTATTTCCAAGATAAATGCTTCCATCTCGGGTGATCGCTACGACGATGGCATCGTCTTTATCCGCATCCTTCATGTCCCGCGGGTCGCTCACCGATGCCAAGTCTACCTGGTGCGTCTTCTGCAACATGGGCGTGACCACCATGAAGATGATCAGCAACACGAGCATAATGTCCGCCATCGGTATCACGTTTGGCGCCGCCATGGTCGGCCCGGCTTGTGGCTTATACGCCATAACCTTCCTTCTTTCGGCTTACTTCTTTGCGCCGCGGCGCAGAATGAAGTAGTTGATCAGCTCCATCGAGGAGTTATCCATTTCCACGTCGAACGCTTCCACGCGATTCGTGAAATAGTTGTATGCCCATACTGCAGGCACCGCCACCAGCAAACCGAACGCCGTGGTCACCAACGCTTCCGCGATACCGCCGGCTACTGCCGACAGACCCGTCGCCTTCTGCGATTCGATGCCCTTGAACGCGTTCAAAATGCCCACCACCGTTCCGAACAGTCCCACGAACGGGGCCGTCGAACCAATCGTGGCCAGCGCCGACAAGCCGCGCTTCATTTCCGCGTGCACGATCGCTACCGAGCGCTCCAGACCGCGCTTCGCGGCTTCGATCACTTCTGCGTCCGACACTTGCTGCGAGGCCGACTGAAATTCCGACAAGCCGGTCGCCACTACTTTCGCGATGTGGCTCTTCTTGTTGCGCTCCGCAATCGCGATCGCTTCATCCAGTTTGCCATCCTTCAACGCTCCCGCCACCTGCTGTACGAACAAACGCGACTGCTTCCGCGCATTGTTGTACATCAAGAAACGGTCAATCATCACGCCGAACGAATACACCGACAGAATGAACAGGATCACCACCACGATCTTCGCGAGGAGACCCATATTGCCCCACATGGAACGAAGATCCCATGAGGTACCGCCGCTGGCTTCTTGTAACCAAGCCGCGTAGACGAACAGAGTTGCTAACATTCGTTTGCTCCTTATTTCCTAGTGGCCCCCGCGGGCAGGAACCATCAAGATTGTTTTTTCACCACTTGCCTACTCAGAACGGCGCCAGGACTCCCACGGCTCCTGCGTCGCCCCGTTGCACTACTGAGCGAGAGAAAAGATCACGTCAATTTCAGTATCGACTTCCACCGGTTCGCCGTTCAGCAACGTCGGCTGGTACCGCCATTGCCTCACAGCATCAAGCGCGGATTGCACCAACAGCGGGTGCCCTGATTCCACGGTCAACTGTTGAACCGATCCATCCTTGCCGATAATGGCGTGCAGCTTTACCGTGCCGCTGATGCGCGTTTGCCGCGCCAACGGCGGATACACCGGCTGTACGCGGTTCACCAACCGCGCGGCCTGCACTGCTCCTCCGACACGCACTGGACCCGACCGCGTCGGCTTTGGCGGCGGCGGCGCTGCTGTGCCTGCTCCACCGATCACGCCTCCGATCACGCCTCCCATCGATCCACCGGCTACCCCGCCCGGCACGCCACCGGCTACGCCGGTCATGCCCATATCTGGCGGCTGCTCTTCTTCCTTAATAATCTTGACGTCCTTCGGGATCACCTTCGGGGCCACCAGCTTTCCGGCCTCCATCAGGTGCGCCACCGGCTTGATGTGTACCACCTGCACCGGGGCCGGCGGCGGTGGTGGCGGTGGCGGCGGCGGCGGTGCCAGCAGGATCGATGACATCATCGCCTTTGGCAACGCTTCCGTATAAATGAGCGGAATCAGGATGAGGATCGCTAAGAAGCCGATTTGCAGCAGCATGGATACCACTACCGTCCATGGCTTGTTCGTCTTCTTGTTCCTTGCGTTTGATACAACCATTTCTTCGAACATCTGGCCACTACCTCCTTCCCGCGGGTGCCAAGCGCGTTGTTCCGCCCTCGGTCCCTCGGGATTTGTTGCCGGCTGCGGTTCCGGTGTTCACCCCACCGTGTCCTCGCCACCGATTCCAGGCGACGACTAAGGGTGCTGCAATCCCAAAACTGGAGTACGTTCCTACCACAATCCCCACCACCAGGGCAAAACTAAACGCCCGGAGCACCTGGCCGCCCATCAGGAACAGGACGAGCACGGTGAGAAACGTCAATCCGCTGGTCAGTATCGTTCGCGACAACGTCTGGTTGATCGACTTGTTCACTACGTCTGCGAAAGGTTCCTTCCGCAACAGCCGATTATTCTCCCGGATCCGGTCGAAAATCACGATCGTGTCGTTCATCGAGTATCCAACCAGGGTCAACAACGCCGCGATTACCGTCAGCGATATCTCAAATCCGAATATCTTGAATAGTCCCAGGGTGATCAGCACGTCGTGAAATACTGCTAACACCGCAGCCACTCCGAAAATGATGCGGTCCACAAATCGCAGTAAAAACCCGCCCTTCGAGGACCAGGTTATCGACCCACCGATCTGTCCACCGTAGAACCGGAAGGCAATATATACCAGCATGCCTGCCAAAGCATAGAGGGTTACTCGTATGGCCTGATTGCGTAACTCTGCACCTACCTTCGGCCCTACGATCTCCACTCCGCGAATTCCGAATGGCGCCAGCGTGTAAATGTTCTCGATCGCTGCCACTACCGCCGGTGTTGCTCCCGCCGCCTGCGACAATTCCGAAAAATTGCTCAGCACCCCGCCTTTATCCCTATCCCGGTACGCCAACAGGCTCTTCGCCAGCGTCTGGTACCGGTCCCCGGCGTTGAATCCCAAGCCCAACGGGTCCTTCTCGACAAGCAAATTCGCCAACGGGTTCGGCGTCACCGAATTAAAGTCCGGCTTCCCCTCCGTTACTCCATACTCCGCCTTTAACGCCGTCAGTACCTTGGCCTTGCTATCATCCAATGCCTGATCCGTTTGTGCGGACTGTTCCACGAAAATCAGCACTTCGTTCGAGTTCGACGCCAACCCGTTCGAGCTGATGCTTTGTATCTCCGTATTATTCAGCCCCTGCGCCCGCAAGCCGGAACGCAATTTATCAATGTTGGGAGGTTGGGCGAATACCACGTCCACATTCGTTCCGCCCTTGAAGTCGATTCCGTACTTGATGCCGCCCTTGAAGAGGATTGCGGACCACCCGATGATCAACAGTAATCCGCTTAAAGCGAAGAAATACTTAGCCTTGCCCATCCAATCGATATTGGGCTGTTTAAAAAGCTCGATCATGCCGTTTTGTGCGTCCCTTCTTTAGACTCCAAGGGTTTTCTCTTTGTTCCCGGCTACATGAATTTCCCGGGGTACTAATACCCTCGTCAGGCTAAATACTCAGTTCGGCCTGGCGGTCCATTTTTGCCAGGTGATACTGAAAAATCGTCTTCGATACATAAATCGCCGTAAACACGTTCGCTATCAAACCGATCGTCAACGTAATCGCGAACCCTCGAATCGGTCCGGTCCCGAAAATAAACAGGAAAAATGCCGATACCACCGTCGTCACGTGCGTGTCGATAATCGTTAGAAACGCCTTATCGAATCCCGCCTCCACTGCGGCCGACGCCGACTTCCCGTTCCGGATTTCTTCTCGTATCCGTTCGAACACTAGTACGTTCGAGTCCACGCCCATGCCAATCGTCAGGATCACACCTGCGATGCCCGGCAGCGTCAGGACGGCTCCAAACATCGCCATTGCCGCCAACAAGATCACCAGGTTCAGCAGCAATGCCAGCACCGCGTTCGCCCCGGACAACCGGTAGTACACCAACATGAACGCCATCACCACCAGCAAGCTCAGAATCGACGCCTGCACTCCGTGTCGAATCGAGTCGGCACCCAGTGACGGCCCTACCGTCGCTTCTTCCAAATACTTGATCGAAGCCGGCAAGGCTCCTGCACGCAGCACCTGCGCCAGTTCGTGCGCGCTTTCCTGGCTGAAGTTGCCATCAATACGTCCGGTATCTTCAATCCTTCCTTGAATCGTCGGCGCCGAATAGACCTTGTGGTCCAGCACAATGGCCATTTGCCGCCCAATATTCGCTTCGGTGAAACGCCCGAAGTTCCGGCCGGCGTCGCTCGACAGCACAAAGTTAATCTGCCACTGACCCGGCATCTCGCTGTTGCGGCTTTCCGTGGCACTGCGCAAATCACGTCCGGTCACCGCCGGCGTCCGCTGCAGCAGGTACCAAACCTCGCCGTTTTGTCCTGGTTGAGTCCGGTTCTCGGCTGTGCCTTGCACCAACTCGCTACCCGCCGGCAACACGCCACCCTTTGCCGCAAGCGCTGCTGCCTCCGACGGATACGTTTGCGGATCTTCCACCAGTTTCAGTTCCAACTGGCCGCCGGCCTGAATCACGCGCATGGCCGCCGCCGGATCGCCCTCGCCCGGCAACTGCACCATAATCTCGTTGTCCTGCCCGACGCGCCCGTGCTTCTGAATCGTCGGTTCCGTCAACCCCAACGCATTAATGCGTCGCTCCAGCGTCTCCAGCGTCTGCGACATCGTGGTTTCCTGGATCGCCGCTTTAGTCGTCGGCCGCATGGTGAACAGCGTTGCGTTCGTTTCACCCGGCGCCGTTCCCATTGTCCAGTTGCCTTCGAAATTGTTGTCGTGCACCACGTCGCGGAATTGGTTGAACTGGTCCGACGGCACGCCTCGCACAATAAAATGCTCGTCATCCACCCGCCGCACTTCTTCGTAGTGGACGTTTTTTTCGCGCAATTGCGTAGTCAGCCGGTCTACCGCCTGGTCAGTTTCCTGCGCCACGGCCTCTTGCAGTTGCACCTGCAAAATCAGGTGCGTCCCGCCCTGCAGGTCTAACCCCAGCTTGATTTGGTGCTCGAAATTCTGCTTTAACTGGGTAAACGACGTTGGAAACGTCGGCAATCCGAGGGTGAAGTACACGCAGATAATAACTACAGCAACGATAAAACCGATTTTATACTTCAGGTTGGGATTCATGGTTTAAATGATTGGGCGCTGCTGCACGCCGGCCTTGGCGGAGTTACTTTCCATCTTCGGGAGTCTCCACTTGGGCTATGGCTGCCCGCGCTATGCGAATTTTTACATTATCGGCAACCTTCAAAATGAAAGTGTCGCCGTCAATACCGTTAATCGTGCCGTAGATGCCCGAGGTGGTGATCACTTTGTCGCCATTCTTCACGGCGCCGAGCATTTCCTGCGTTTTCTTCCTCTGCCTCGATTGCGGCAGGATCACTAAAAAATACATGATGCCGAACATCAGCAGTAACGGCAGGACAAAACCGCCTAGCCCGCCGATCCCGCCTCCTTGCCACATCCCTACCAGCAAACTCGAGCTCATACTTGTGCTTTCTTACCGTACCCTTTCCAACTGCTCCCTCATCCTTATCTTAGGTCGAAATCGTTCTGAGTGCTCGTCACCAGAGCAAGACCCGCCGCGAGCAGGATTTTCCTGCTTGCCCTTCCCGCCCGATTCTCGTGATGAGAGTCGCCTTACCGCGGGTTGCCGTGGCCTCGATTGACCTGTCTCGCGTCCTCGGCCTTTCGCTTCAGGCTGGTCCCGCCGCATAGCGGGAACGCAACTCTGCTGCGAGATTCGCTAGATGTCCAAAAGTGATAGCCTCTCGAATTTGCCCCATTATGTCAAGGTAAAACCGCACATTGTGGTGGGTCGCCAGTATGGCCGCGGTGATTTCTCCCGCGGCGAACAGATGCCGAAGGTACGCGCGCGTGTACCGCTGGCAAACGCTGCATTTACAATTCGGATCGATCGCTCTCTGGTCCTCGGCATAGCGCGCATTCTTGATCAGTACTTTTCCTTCGCTTGTATATAAGCACGCATGGCGCGCCGCTCGCGTCGGCAACACGCAATCCATCATGTCGATCCCGCGCGCCACATAATCCGCCAACTGCTCCGGTCTTCCTACTCCCATCAAATACCTTGGCCGATCTTTCGGCAGCAGCGCGGTCACTTCCGTCGCCATTTCGCAGGTCACTTCGTGCGGTTCGCCAACCGCCAATCCTCCCACCGCGTATCCCGGAAAATCCAATTCCAGAAGCTGCCGCGCACTCTCCCTTCGCAAATCGGCAAACGTCGCTCCCTGCACAATGCCAAACTGCCATTGCTCCACATTTCCATTCCGGCTCGCGTAATCCAAAAAGTATTTCCTGGCGCGCCCTGCCCACGCCGTGGTCCGCTTTAGCGCCGCTTCCGCCGCTTCCCGTGGCGCAGGAGTCTCGATGCATTCATCCAGCACCATCGCGATGTCCGAACCCAGCGCTAATTGAATCTCCGCCGTCTTTTCCGGCGTCAACAAATGTTCGGAGCCGTCCAGGTGCGATCGAAACCGCACCCCTTCATCCGTGATCTTCCGCAAATCCGACAAGCTGAAAACTTGGTATCCGCCCGAATCTGTCAGAATCGCGTTCTTCCAAGACATGAACGCATGCAACCCACCGAGCCTGCGAATCAGCTCATGGCCCGGCCGCAAATATAAATGATAGGTATTGGCGAGAATGATGCCCGCGCCCAACTCTTCCAGCGCTTCTTGCGTAAGTCCCTTGACCGTCGCCGCGGTCCCCACCGGCATAAATACCGGTGTCTCAATTACCCCGTGTGGCGTGTTCAGCCGCCCGCGCCGCGCTCCCGTCGGGTCGCTTTGCTGCACCTCAAATGCAAAACTCATCCCATCAGTGTATCAAGAGAACGCGAACGCCCAGAGCGTGCGCACCAGTACATACGCACCCCAAACGGAAAACACGATTACATAAGATTTCGCGCCTTTTAACTTCCGCGGATTGATCGCCTCAAATCCAATGGCAATCAGGATCAGCGACCAAATCGTGAACACATCCAGCGACTTGCACAATGTCATCAGCCATTTCGCCGCATCCTCCGGCAAGAACGCCGCCACATTGGTCGCCATCGGATTGTCTGGATCGATGCTCCCAGGTGGTTTCAGAAATAAGATCAGCAGAAAGATTGGAGTGCTTACCAGCGCCACCAGTCCGGAATGCGCCACCACCCCCATCGCTTGCGGGTAACGCGCTCCTGCCCCTCCCAACACGTTGTAGGCACCCATCAGAATTCCACCCACAACGGTCACGAAGATGATCGTTCCAAATACTCCTGCGCCATACAGAACGTACGTCGTAATCTTCGCCGAAATCTCTACCTGCTTGTCCTTCTGCTCTGGCGACATTTGCGCCGCGCGTGGATCCTTCTCGATCTTGTCGCGAATGTAGTCGCGCCAATTCATTCTCTGGTTCAGTGCCGTCAACGCAGCCATGGCCAGCACCGTCGTAATGATGACCGGCAAAATCCAACTCGGTTTTCGCGCAATATCCTCGAACGTTGCCTTCGGCGAAAAGAACACACCGATGACTCTCCCCCACGGCGATATCTTTGCCTCAGGTTGCCCTTCTGCGGGAGACACTCCCGGTACCGGCACTGGATTTGTCGTCATGGAAGCGCTCCTTCACCACAGGTTTGTCAGGGCTGCTGCTGGGACTGACTACGAAAATTCTGCCAAGAAAGTATCACGTCGGACGAACTCCGGGTAGCTCCGGTCGCTCTATCTAACCCTCCGTAACCTCCGCGGCAACTCTGCTATCTCTGCGGTGATTTTCCCTATGTCTTATACTCGGCCCATGAGCGTTCTTTTCCCCGACGATTCGCCCGTCGCCCAAGCTCCCAAACTCCCAGCCGAACCTCCGCCGCCGCTACACCAGCAGCTACCAGCCCCGCCCAGAGCCGTCGTTCTTGGCCTACACGGCAAACTCGCTGCCGCTGCGCTTTTCTTTCTCTTCTGGCTGTTCCTCTGGAGTTGTCGGCCTTTACTCAACCCTGCCGGCCGCACCAATCCGGTGGACCTGCTCTTTTTCGCGATCATGCTTATTGTGATTCTCGCCTTCGGTCTGCGCGCCGCCCTCCGCGCTCTCTGGGAACGCAAACTCCTGCAATCCGGCGCCTGCTCCACCGGAACCGTTCTCTCTCAGCAAAGAATCGGAAACTGGGCCCGCAAAAGCCTTATCATTTATGAATTCCCTGTCGGTGGACATAAACCCATGGTCGGCCGCGGCACCGACTGGACCGGAAACTACAAACCAAACAAGCCCATCGTCATCTTCTACGACACTCAAGATATTTCCCGCTACGTCGCCTTCTGCAGCACCGGATGGCGCGTCCGCACCCGCTCTGGCTCCCTCCTCGAACCCTGATTCGATACTGGCCCTTGGTCTTATTTCCACTTACGCCACCCCACCTTGCCTGTTCTCCGTTTCCCCGAGTTGACCCCTTAAAATATTCTTATGCGCACCATCCTCTGCCCCCGCTGTGGCGCCTCCATCGCCACCTACCGCGCTTTCCGCTCCATGATCAAACCTTTTTGCCCGCGTTGTGGTTGGAATCTCCGCCACGCGGAAGCCGCCATTGCGCGGACAAGTTCCCCCATGATGTTCATCCCCATCGCCATTGCCGCACTCGCTTTGCTCTTCGTTTTCGCTACGGCACGCACCGTCTCGCCCATCGCTATGCTTGTTCCCCTGGCGGTGGGCGCGATTCTCCTGATCCCTTTTTGGTCTACTTATTCCGCGCGCAAACAACTCGATGCCGCCAAATCTTCCGCCAACCCTGCCCTGGCCATGGCTCAGCCCTTCGTCGATCCTGCTCTTCAGCGTTTACAGGCGCTCCCCCGGCCCCGTCGCGTGCGCTTCCGTTTTCCTGCGTCTCTTCTGGTGGTTTTGCTTTTCTTATTCTTGCTGCCCATCGGCGTCGTTTACCTCATGGCGCACAACCCGGCGGCCGCTCGCGGGCACGTTAATCCTTCGGGATTTTTGGCCGTGCCCATTATTTTTGTTGTTCTCATCGTGGCCCCTTATTTTCGCGATAAGAAAAACGCGCCACTGCTCCGAGATGGCGAACTAGCCTTGGCTCGCGTCACTTATCAAGAGACCGTTCAGGCCGGCAAATCCAGTTACAGCCGCATCGCCTATGAATTTAGAACCACTTCCGGCCAGCTCATCCAGGATCGTGCCAAAGACCTCACCTACTCCGTTTACGAAGACATGACCATTCCCGCCTTCTACGACCCCGCCAATCCCTCCAAAAACGTCACCCCTTGCGCCACTTATCTCCGCCTCGACGAAAACCCTTTTTAGCTGTAAGGATATTCTGTCATTCCGAATGCGGTCCGCGAAGTGAGGAATCCCTCTTCGAGTCTTCCTCGCGCTGAGCGTTTTTTTTCAGAGGGGCTGCAGAAATAGAGCGCTGCCATCCAAGCGCTGGGTACCATACAAACACCAACCGAGCGCCGTCGGCGCGGCACTTTCATCTGAACCCCAACATTTTTGTTTCCCTTCCCGCAACAATCCAAAAACTCCAAACGCTCGCCACTGTAAACTATGAAACTCCATGGCCACGGCCGCTACTCATCGTGTCGACTGGTCCCTGCTCCTCGGGCAGCGCGCCTTCCGTTTCTTCTTTACCGCCATGTTCGTCTCGCTCTTCGGCAGCGGCATGAACTTTATCGGCGTCAGTTGGTACATCATGTCCGCCACGCATTCCACTGTCGCCGTCAGCTGGCAAGTCATCGTCGTCACGCTTCCCGGCCTTGTCGTTCCCTTCCTCGGTGGCGTGCTCATCGACCGTTACGATCGGCGCTACCTGGGTGTCCTTCTCGACCTCGCCCGTGGCTTCGCCGTGCTCGCCATTTCCTACATCGCCTGGCGCGGCCACCTGCATCTCTGGCATCTCTACCTCATGACCCTCATCACCGGCACGGGTTCGGCCATGTATTGGGCTAACGTCAACGCTCTCGTCCAGGAAGTCATCCCGCCCAGTCAGTTTACTGGCGCCAACGCCACCGTCCTCGTCGGCGTGCAAACCGGCATGCTCCTGGCCGGCACTTTCGTCGGCTTCATGTATGATCACGCCGGTATCTCCGGGATCCTTTGCATCGACGGCCTCACCTACTTCGTCTCCGCCTACTGCCTTTACTCTCTGCGCAGCGGCTACGTTTCTCCGCTCTCCCACCGCCAATACCCGCGAGAATTTTCCCAATCTGCCGAAGACACGGCCCAAGCCCTCGAGGCCGGAGAAAATCCCGAAGTCGCAGAGGCAGGTCTGTCTTTGGAGATTTTTGCCGATATGAAAGCCGGCTTCGCTTATCTACGAGAGCAACCCGTCGTCCTCGCCCTCGGCATCACCCACGCCATGCTCATTGCCAGCATTGTCAGCGCCAACGTGGTCGTTGTTGCCCTTGCCAACGAAATCATTCATTCCGGTGCTCGCGGTTTCGGCTTCATCGAAGCCGGCTGGGCCATCGGCGCAATCATCGGCGGCATCCTCACCAGCCAACTCCCGCAGCGCCTTCGTCTCCTTCTCTACGTCCTCGCCATTGCGGGTTTGGCGCTCGGCCACGTCGCCGTTCCGTTTGTTCCCTTGCTCCTGGGCGCGGTCATTCTCCAATCCTGCTTCGGCTTTTTCCGCGCTCTCGCCGGCATCGTCGCGCAATCCTCGCTCATGTCCATCGTTCCAAAACAATTCATGGGACGCACGCAATCCGCCTTCGCTATTTTCGCTACCGTCCTCCAACTCGCCATGAGCTTCTCCCTTGGCTGGATCGCCTACCGTTTCACCATCGCGGTCGGCTTCTTCCTCCTCGCCGCCATGTACGCCGCAGCCACCCTAACCGCCAGCCGCGCCCGCAAACTCCTCCTCGCCCAGTAGCACAGGCTTCAGCCTGTGGGCGATCTCCAAGAATCACTTGTCATTCCGAACGCAGTGGGGAATCTCTCTTCGACCTTCGGGTCTTGACCCATACACAAATCCAAATGTTGTCATTCGAAGAGCCGTCTTTCCCGACGAAGCATCTCAACCGCGGCCCCCGCCATCTTTTGCCCATCCCGCCCTAACGCACCACCGGTTGGGACTCCGCTTTCCCGCCGAGCAACTCTACCGCCGCCTGATTCAGCTTATTTCTCGTCACAAATCGCTCGTTCGCGCGCGTAACGTACCTTACCGCCACTTCGATTCCCCCTGCCACCGGTCTCACGTTGATCGCCGGCTCCGCAGACAAACTCCCCAACTCCCGCGACGTTGTCGTGTTCTTCCATTCCTGCTCCGCCTGTTGCACCGTTTCCCGCGTCACTTCCTCCACTTTCTTATGCAGCGCATCGATCAGCGGATACGCATCTTTGCCCGAGGGCAACACAACTTTCAACTCATCCCACAACCACTGTCCCGTCGTCGAAAAATTAAAGTAATGCCCCTCAATCGCAAAACTGTTCGTGAACGTCACTCGTCTTCCCGTCGGGTGTCCGCTATCCGTCCAATTCCCGGTCTCCAGCAACACCGTATGAAATGGCCCAATTTCCGCGACTTCTCCAGTCACTCCATTAATCTCTACCCAATCTCCCAAGCGCATTCCGTGTTTTCCCATCAATACAAACCAGCCAATGAACCCCACGATAAAATCCTTCAACGCTACCGTCAGCCCTGCGCCCGCCAGTCCCAAAAATGTCCCCAATTGACTCGGTGGACCAAATAGCACCAGCCCGATCATCAACAGCACCAGCACCTGTACACTTACTCGGCTCGTCGTGCGCAGCGACTCCATCTGCCGCCGGTCCATCGGCAATCGTCTCAGCACCGAATCCGTCCACCCGATGAACAGCAAGCCCATTAGCGCTATTCCTAAGATCAAGGCGATCCCCAGCAACCCTTGATGCAAAATCTGTCGCTGATGAGCCTTTACCACCTCGATCCATTCTCCGTACACACCACTCAACTGCTTCTTCGTTTCGATGCGCAGATCGTACGCCGCCAGAATCTTCTGATTCAGCGCCAGTTTTTGCGTCTTCTTCAGCAGCTCCGCCGCGGCGTCCTGCCCTTGGCTCACCGCTGTTCCCGGCACGCCGGCTGTGGGCGCCTGCGCTTGTGCGCCTTTTGCGTGATGCGCCAATTCCGGCACCGCCGCCTTCTCCGCGTCCACCTGTGCATCCAGCGCGTTGTGCTTGGCGGTCAGTTCCGCAATCGCCTCGTCCGTGTCTCCTTTCGCCTTCCACAACTCCATCTGTCTCTGATGCAGTTGTCTCCACTGCTCCACGCGGTACACCACTCCCGGCCGGTCCACAGGTTCCGCTCCCGTGGGTACCGCCGTGGCCGTTCCGTGGTTGCTTTCCTCGTGCTGCTTCTTCAGAGCTTGGATCCGATCCACCAGGTCTCCGCCAGCGCGGATCAAATCTTCTTTGGCGTCATCCACCTCGTCCTGTACCAGCTCCACGTCGGCCTGTGCCTGAATCAGATCCGCTTGCAGCGCGTCCTTCTTGGACTCGCTGGATTTCGCCACTTGGTCCGTCAGCTGCTTCACCCGATCCTGATCGGTTTGCAGCAGGCTTTCCGCCTTCTGCAATCGCGCTTCCTCCTGTTTGGCCTCCGCCGAGAGCGCCGGTGGGTGCAGCCGCGCGCGGCGGAGCGCGTTGTCGAACGCCTGGTCCACATCAAAATCCGCCAGGCGCAATGCTTCTTGCGCCAATGTTCGCTCGTTGTGCGTCGTCGCCAGCGGCGCCAGTTGCTGTGCGGTGAGCAGCGGACTCTGGTCCACTAATGCTTTTTGCTCTGCTTGCTGCGTGCTTACCTTCGGTACCACGGGCTCGCGCGTTTCCCAGAATCCATAAATCGTCGCCAGCGCCAGAAATACCAGCACCAACGCCGCGATTTTTTGCCGTTTTTTCATAACAATTGCGTGTTCCTTATCCTATCGTCGTCGCTTGCCCCGGCCGCTGCTATCTTCCCTCGCCGTTCCGGAAACGCAAGAACTTCCTGAGCACATCATCCGCTAAAACACTTGTCGGTCTTCCTCGCCCGGCCTATCCTCGTCCTAACCGTTCCCGGGAAAGAAACATCATGAACCACCCGCGTCTTCCTACATTTCTCTTCTGTTTCCTGCTGTTGCTCGGCAGTCTGCAGTGCATTCACGTTTATCCGCAATTGCCCGACATCATGGCCTCTCATTTTAGTGGGCGCGGCGTGCCTAACAACTTTCAACCCAAGTCTGCGTTCTTCCTCATCTTCGGCGTTGTCACCGCCGTTTGCGCCATTCCGGCTTTCCTCGTGCCCCGTCGTCTTCCCAGTCTTCCGCCCGACAAAATCAATCTACCCAACAAATCCTACTGGCTCGCTCCCGAGCATCGCGAAGGTACCTTCCTTTTCTTTCGCGCGCAAATGGCCTGGTGGGGCTGCGCTCTCTTATTTCTCCTTCTCTACACCATGACCCTCGCAATCAATGCCAACTTGCCCAGCATCGGTTATTTCAACTGGAAGGGAATGTGGTTTGCCCTTGGCGCTTTTTTATTCTTCACCATTTTCTGGCTCACAAATTTCCTGCGCCACTTCCTCAACGTGCCTGATTCTCCTTCTCCTTCGCACACTTCCTAAAAACATAAACGGCATCTCTGCATTGACGCCGAAGGCTCGCGGGATTAATGTAAGGAAAGTTCGCTTCGAACAAAATCGGATTTATCTCGTCACCGTTTTCCGGTTCTGTTCGGCTAGCACCCACTTTCGATTTCACCCTCTCCGTAAGTGGTCAACGACGTTCAGGTAGTATTTGTGGTTATCTTCGCTCCAGAGGGCTTCGGGTTTCGCGCCGCATCATGAAAAAATATCTCATCGTCATCGAGGAAACCGGTTCCGGCTATCTCGCTTATTCTCCGGACATGCCCGGCTGCGTCGCCAATGGCCACAGTCGCCACGACGCCGAGCACAATCTTCGCCACATACTCGTCTCCCACCTCGAGCAACTCCGCGAATGCGGCGAAGTCCTCCCCGCCCCCCACTCCTACCCCTCCTACGTCGAACTCCCCGGCTAGCACGACGTAGCACAGGCTTCGGCCTGTAAGCCGCTTAGGAATGCGGCGGCTCGACCAAACAAAAGATTGTCTTTCCGAGCGCAGTCTTCGGAGCGAGGAATCTCTCTTGAATCCCCGCGTCTTGTCTCGCAAACCCATTGCACACCCGATTCCCGATCACCGGTCGCTGTTGGCTGGACCACCTCAACAAAAACAAAAACGCCCGGCTTTCACCGGGCGTTCTCTTCCGAATTTCCATTGCCGAATTTCGAATTTCGCTCTTTCTACAGATAATCCCGCGACGGCCCCTCCAAAAACGCCCGCAACTTCCGGGAGCGCGATGGATGCCGTAACTTCCGCAGCGCCTTCGCTTCGATCTGCCGGATACGTTCGCGCGTCACTGCAAACGATTGCCCGACTTCTTCCAGCGTATGTTCGCTGCCATCGTCCAGACCAAACCGCATCTTGATCACTTTTTCTTCGCGCGGCGTCAGCGTCTTCAGCACCGATGACGTCTGTTCCTTCAAATTCAAGTTGATCACCGCATCCGAGGGCGACACCACCGCCTTGTCCTCGATGAAGTCTCCCAAATGCGAATCTTCTTCCTCGCCTATCGGTGTTTCCAGCGAAATCGGCTCCTGCGCAATCTTCAGGATCTTCCGCACCTTCGACACCGGAATATCCATGCGCTTGGCGATTTCCTCACTGGTAGGCTCGCGTCCCAACTCCTGCACCAACTGCCGGCTCGTCCGCACCAGCTTATTGATCGTTTCGATCATGTGCACTGGAATACGAATTGTGCGGGCCTGGTCGGCAATCGCGCGCGTAATCGCCTGGCGAATCCACCATGTCGCATACGTCGAAAACTTATACCCGCGGCGCCATTCGAACTTGTCCACGGCCTTCATCAGGCCGATGTTCCCTTCCTGAATCAAATCCAGGAACTGCAACCCGCGATTCGTGTACTTCTTCGCGATCGACACCACCAACCGCAGGTTCGCCTCGATCAATTCCTTCTTGGCCTGCTCCGCTTCCGCTTCTCCCCGCTGGATGATCGTCAGCGTCCGCTTCAGCTCCATCAGCCCGACTTCGCTAGCCTCTTCGATGTCCTTCAGTTCCGACCGCCGCGTGCGCAACTCCCGCCGCGCTTCCGCCGCGTTCTCGCCTTTGGACACATCTGCGCGCCGTTCCAGCCGTCCCGCTTCGCGTTCAAGCGATTGCAGGCGCTCCACCGTCCCGCGCATCTTGTCGACCAGCCGCTTCTTCTCGAACGGGTTGAAATCGATCCCGCGAATCTCCAGCGAAATGTTTACGCGCGTCCGCGCCACTGCCCACTTCGCCTTGATGTACGGCTTCTTTTTCGCCTTCGGCGTCTTGTCCAGGCGCACTGCTTCTTTCAACGCCTCTTCGTACAGTTTCGCAATCTTATCGATATGCTTTAGCGTCTGCTTGGTCTTGTTCGCGATTTTCTCTTCAGTCAGCTCTTCATCGTCGAACTGGACGATTTCCTTGATCGACCGTGCGCCCTTGCGCAGGTCCTCTCCCACCGCAATCAGTTCCTTAATCACGATCGGCGACCGCGTGATCGCCTTCATCACCACCAACTGGCCGCGCTCGATCCGCTTCGCAATCGTCACTTCGCCTTCGCGCGTCAGCAACGGCACCGTGCCCATTTCCCGCAAGTACATCCTCACGGGATCGTTCGTCTTTTCCAGCGATCCCGGCGTCAGGTCCAGGTCGCTTCCTTCTTCTCCATGCGCCTCATCTTTGACGATCGTATCGCGGTCACCATGGTCCGCCGACACTTCCACCGCTCGCGCCGCCTTCGCCGAAGCCGCGTCCTCGTAAATCTCGATGCCATTCCGCTCAAATGTCGTCAGTAAGTCGTCGATTTCTTCCGAGGAATGTACTTCGGCGGGAAGGGAATCGTTTACTTCGTCATACAACAGGTATCCGCGCTCTTTCCCGATGGCGATTAACTGCCGTACCGCATCATATTTTTCTTCTAAGCCCGTAGCTGCCACAACACTCCTCCCGCTCTTTCAATAACTTCTCGTGCTCCCGTTATGCACGCCGCTGCGTGTTGCCTGCTCAGAGCGGACAGACACAGCCGGTAATTGGCATAAGGAGGAATAGTCCTCCGCGAAGCTTTCAATTTTTGCTCTGAAGCCTTTTTCGCCGCGCCGATTTCGTGCCGCTGCCCACGCCCTGTTTAAACTGCGCTGCCTCTAAACGATCTTTCCGTCTATTCTATGTCCTTTAGATAGATGCAGAAAGGAGCGAAACCGTTACCCGGACAACCCTTTTACGTTACACGCCTAAGTCCCTGTAAGTCAATATCTTCCTTAACTTCGGGTGCACGACGTAGAAGTGTCGTCTTACAGATTTTCCTTTCTTGTTGTATCATTCTGAGCGTATATATGCGTCCAGACTAGATACGGTACAGAAAGGACATCCCCTATGCCCGACGATCTCGCCACCTTAGAAGCCCAAC
>DATJOO010000031.1:0-31388 GCA_035506955.1 Verrucomicrobiia bacterium | reverse complement strand
CTCAAAAACAGTCTGCGGAGTCAAACAGCGCCAGGATAGGCTTACATGAGCATTGCCAACAGGACACAATTCTTATTTTGCGTCACAAATAAGCTTCCTGCGCTACGATGCTCGCCGCTGATGAATTAACCAGGCTAGGCGTAGGCTCCGTCGTGTAGCACAGGCTTTACCCTGTCCGCGGCGCCGTTCCTGGTAGCGGCGGCTCTTTAAACCCGTGCCTTTGCGGCTGCCCCACATGCCGCTTTTGCATGTGGGTCTGTGCGTCTTGCCTCCTAAGCCCTCCCCATCATTAGACCGCTCCTTCTCGCAGGTGCCGCGCCGAATTCCGTTGTTTCTCGTGTGCCGCCCACGAAACAAACTGCCTCCGTTCCCCGACACGAACAGCTTCTGGTCGTCCGCGGTCTGCGGCAGAGGGATCTGCTTTCTCTTTTGTCCCTAAACGCTGACACATCGCAACCTCGCGTTTCCCCTTGACCTACTTCCTCTCTTTCGACAAAGTAATTCTTAACGCATGTTGCGCTCCGCCTTTGTTTCTATTTTCCTCGCTCTCTACGTTCTCATCCTGGGTCCGCCCCTGCTTCTTTACACCTTCCTCACGAAAAACGTCGACCCGCTCTATTGGACTGCGCTCAAAGGCATAATGTTCTTCGTCAACTGCGTCGGCGTGCATGTCGATGTACAGGGCGTTGAGCGCATTCCGCCTGGCACCTGTATTTTTGCCGCCAATCACACCAGTTCCGCCGACGCTCCTGCCGTCGTCGGCGCCATTCCACGGCGCATCGCCATTTTGCTCAAGCGGGCCCTCTTCCATTGGCCCATCGTGGGGCAAGCCTTCCATCTCGCCCACTTCATTCCTGTCGATCGCTTCAATCGAGAGTCCGCCATCGAAAGCGTTGACCGCGCCATCGACGCCATTCGCCAAGGCCAGTCCTTCCTCATCTATCCCGAAGGCACCCGCAGTCCTGATGGCCGACTCCAGCCATTCAAGAAGGGAACCGCCGTCTTAGCCATCAAATCCGGCGTGCCCATCGTTCCCGTGGCCTGCTCCAACGCACACCGCATCATGGAAAAACGCAAACTCCACATTAACCCCGGCAGAATTTTGGTGGAATTTCTCGAGCCCATCGATTCCACGAAGTACACTCTGGATTCGCGGGAAGAATTGGTGCAGGAGATCCATGATCGGATCGCCGCGGGCTTGCCCCCGGATCAGCGCCCAATCGGCTTCCCTGGCGCCGCCTAACTTTCGTGGCACAGGCTCTCCTGCCTGTCCTGTTTTCCTTAAAGGTCCGGAACAACCAAATTGTCATCCCGAACGAAGTGAGGGATCCCTCTTCGACCCGTGCGTCTTGTCGCGATGAGCCAAGCGAGTATCCAACTCGCCTCCTGATCTCTGGTCTCTGATCGCCGGTCACCCCTCCCGGATAACTGATTACGGATTACTTCTTCTCCTCCACCCGCCGCTCCAACTCCGCCACCCGCGCCTGCAGCTCCGGCAATCGGTGCAACGCTCCCATCATCTTCAGCCACTCGCGATTCGGCACCGCCGGATACCCGGAATAAAGCGCCGCCGCCGGCACATCGTTCGGTACTCCGCTTTGCGCCGTAATCACCGTGCCATCGCCCACCGTCAAATGGCCCGCCGTCCCCACCTGCCCGGCCAAAATACAGTTCGCTCCAATCTTCGTCGATCCCGCTAAACCTACTTGTCCGCACAGCATTGTGTTCGGTCCCACCTGCGACGCGTGCCCCACCAGCACCAAATCGTCGATCTTTGTTCCGTGTCCGATGCGCGTCTCTCCCACCGTTGCGCGGTTCACGCATGCATTCGACTGCACTTCTACATCGTCTTCCAGTACCGCCGGTCCAGACTGCACCATTTTGTACCACGTCCCGTCCGCTCTCTTCGCGTAACCTAATCCATCCCCCCCGATGATCGCCCCATTCTGCAAGACCACCCGGTTGCCTACGACGCAGCCCTCACGCACCACCGCATGCGCGTGCGCGAAAAAATCGTCCCCAATCTTCGCTCCCCGATAAATGGTTACGAAGCTATGCAGCACCGCATTTGCCCCGATTGCCACTCCTTCGTCCACGAAGCAATACGGCCCGAGGTGCGCCCCCGCACCAATCTTTGCGCTGGCCGCAACGATCGCCGTCGCGTGCTTCCCCGGTGGATATTTCGGTGCCTGATAAAATAGTTCCAGCGCCTGCGCAAATGCCAGGTACGGATTCGCCGTTCGCAATGTCGCCAACTCCGCCAGCCCGCTCTCCCGTTCCACCGCCACGCCCTCTTCTACCAACACCGCCGACGCTCCCGTCGTCTTCAATAGCCGCGTATATCGCCGGTTCGCCAAAAAGGTCAACTGGCCTGCGCTGGCGTGATCGATCCCCGCCACTCCTCGTATCTCCGTCGACGGATTTCCCTCCAGGCGGCAACGCAACTTCTCTGCGAGTTCCTGCAGCTTCATGCCTGTGCTCCTGCCTTCAACCCGAATGAATTTTCTAGGGATGATGGTTTGAGTCTCGCACAGCCCCCAGCGGGAAGTACAGGCAGGCACTTCGGCTCGTCCGGCTCCCTGGGCCAACTTTAGGTTTGTCGATTGCATCGGAGCCGTTATAATAGGGCGCAGCTTTATTCATCGCGGCCGCCTGCCCGGACACACGTTCCCGCCCGTTAGCGGGAAAATTCTGTATTGCGTTCGCTTACCCTCTTGGAGGAGTTGAAAGGCTTTGGCAAGAGTAAGTCCGATCTCTGTATTTCTGTTGGCCGTCGGTTCGTTTTTTGCCCCGAGAGTACTCGCCCAGCAACTCGTCGATCTCTCCTCGGGTCCCACCGACGTGCTCTACGCCCAGGGCCAGTTGTTGCATTCGATCGATCAGTCTTGGTACACGCCGCTTTCTCCTTCTCCCGTTCTCGTCGCGTCCCTGGATGACCCCGACATCGTCAGTATGCCCGCTCTCGTCCCCACGGATACTCAGCCCAAGAATGTGGATCTGAACCCGGCTGCTCCCGTCATCAAAAAAGAACGGGATAAGAGCATGGATTTCCGTTTCTGGCCTTCCATCGGTGAGTCTCTGCTTTTCACCGGCATTCAGCACACCTTCAACTTAACCACCGAAGCCGGTACCCGCGACACCCTCAACGGCCATTGGTTTAAGGACTACACCCGCTCCGTTTCCGAACTCCGTGGCTGGAGCGACAGCGATCGCTTCATGGCTCCTTATGTTGGCCATCCGATCGAAGGTTCCACCTTTGGCTTTATTCAGCGTCAGAACGATCCCAAGTTCCGGTACGTCCAGTGGGGCGACGGCCGCGAATATTGGGTCAGCATGCTTCGCATGATGGCTTGGTCCGCGGTCTGGCACACTCAATGGAAGATTGGTCCCGCCAGCGAAGCTTCCATCGGCAACGTTATGCTCCACGCTTCGCCGGGCTTCATCACTCTCGTCGATACTCCCACACTGGGCTTTGTCACCTCGATGGCTGAGGACATTGCGGACCGCTACGTCATCATCGGTCTCGAGAATCGCAGCGGCAATCGCATGATCATCATGCTCGCTCGCAGCTTCTTGAATCCCGGTCGCACCATGGCCAACATGATGGCTTTCAAGGTGCCCTGGCACCGCGACACCCGTATGGGCCTGTTCGGCGAGTCCTACGTCCTTCGCGAAGAACTGCTGGAAGATTATAAAAACGGTCTTGGCCCCAAGCCTTTCGAATTCGTGAAGGACTCCTGGAAGCCCGCTGGCGTCGAATTCGAACACGCCCACCCGAAAGAAGCCGATATCGAGTTGAGCGCCTTCCCCTACTACGAATCTTTTCTGGGCGGCGGTTCTTGCATCGGCGGCGGCGGACAGGGTGCCGCTCGCGTTAATCCCAACTGGCAAGTCATCACCGAAGTCAGCGGCTGCCTCGTCATGCACCAGCCGATGTACGAGATGAGCGCCGACTCGCTCTTTTACGGTGGCGGTTTCCGCTGGACGCCACTCGCGTCTCATAAATTCTCTCCTTTCACCGAATTTATGTTCGGCGGCAGGAAAGTCACCTACGAAATCGACGACCTTGCCCTGAAAAAGCAATTGCTCAAAGAATGGAACGATGGCAATGGCACCTTGGCCCACTATCCCTTGCGTAGCGCCTGGTCCTTCCAAACTGCTCAGAACGGTCCCAGCATCGCGGTGGGTGGCGGTTTCGACTGGGTGGTCACTCGCCCCTTCGCTTGGCGCATCCTCGACGTGCAGTACACCCACTCTTGGATGGACGACGTCATGGGCATCCGCCCTCAGCAGGGCATCAAAGTCTCCACTCAAGCCGTAGTCCGCATCGGTACCTGGTAGCTTACAAGGGCAAGGGCGCTGCACTGTTCAGCCTGAGCCGCGAAGGGCTGCGCCCATCTCCGCACGATCCCTCCAAGGGCAAAAGTAAAACAGTACAAAAGTCAGTCAAACAGTAACAAAGTGCGGGTGCCCCACCCTCGGTTTGTGAGGGTGGGTCTTGAGTTTCCACTAGATCAGATTTTCTCGGCGCGGGTGCCCCACATGCCGCTATTGCATGTGGGGGTCCTAACCCACAAATCACCAATCATTCCGCCCCCGCTGACCGGCTCGCTTCCGTCCCCACCTTAAACACAATTTTCCCATCCACCTGCCCCGAGCGCGCCGCCTCCCATCCTTTCGCCACCTCGCTCAGCGGGAAGGTCTTCCCGACAAACGGCTTAATCTCCCCGGCGTCCACAATCTGCGCCAATTTCTTCAGTCCTTCGCCGTTCACCTCCGTAAGCAACATGCTTGCTTTCACCTGGTGCTTCGCTGCTTCTTCTTCCGACGGCGGCTGTGTGATCGCCACCAGCACTCCGCCACGCTTTAGCACGCCAAACGATCGCTGCTGTACATCGCCACCAACCGTGTCCAACACCACATCCACATTCTTCGCTCGATTCTCGAAGCGTTCCGCCTTGTAATCGATTACCTCGTCCGCGCCATAATCCTTCACTCTCTGCATACTCGGCCCCGTCGCCGTAGCAATCACCTTGGCGCCTCGCCGGTGCGCCGCCTGTACCGCAATTCCTCCCACCGCTCCCCCAGCTCCCTGGATCAACACCGTCTGCCCCTTTTGTACTCCGCCCCGTTCCAACATCTGCAATGCCGTCTGCGCCACCATCGCCACAGCGGCCGCGTCCACGTGACTCAGCGTCTTCGGCTTTGCCGCCACCTTATCCGCGTCAATCGCAAGGTACTCCGCATACGCTCCACCCGCGGGCGTGTAACCGTATACCTCCTCGCCCACCTTAAACTGCTGCACGCCTTCTCCCACGGAATCCACCACCCCCGAAAAATCGCCCCCCGGCACGAACGGGAACTGTAGCGGAAACACCTGCTTCATATTTCCAGAAGTTCGCTTCACATCGATGGGATTGAATGACGTGGCCAGCACCCGCACCACGATTTGCCCTTTTCCCGCCTTTGGCTGTGCCACCTCCACCATCTTCAATTGTTCTTCACCGCCATACTGGTCCGTCTGAATAGCCTTCATCGCAACTCCTTTCCGGAATTCTCCAATGCTGTGCTCGAGCTCGCGCATGCTTGGGCGCCACTGTCCTCCGGGCGTTTGATGCCCGTCACCACCGTTTCAGTTCATCTCTCTTTGCTATAACGAAGTAGCACAGGCTTCCGCCCGTGTTGCGTAGCGGCGGGTCTTTAGACCCGTGTCTTTGGGATAAGGCAGCGCATAAAAGCGTATCGCAGAATTTCCAGTCGTCTTTCAGTGGAGCGTGCTGCCTGGCCTGCTTGCCTAGTAGCCGAGCCTTAGATCGGCCAGTCGAGCCTGTGAGTCCCCAGCACTCTTAATATTTGCAACCCTCAAAAAGAGCTTGGTCATCCGGAGCGCTGCGAAGGATCTGCTTTTCACTGCCCCTGAATGGGCTTGTTTTCCCCTATTCCGAATCGTCCGTAAACAGCCGCGGTTGCGCCGCCGCTGCCGCCGCTGCCGGTTTCCGCCTCGCGATTCCCACCACTCCCAACACCGTGCACTCCGTCATCGCCGCACGCGGCACAAAAATCCGGTCCGTATTCGAATTAAAATCCGGAGGCGTCATCTGTAATCCGTTCTCCAGAAATCCCAGCAAGTCGTTTGGGATCACTCCCTCCAGGCTCTCCCCGTCCCGGAATCGCAGCCGCACCCACAACCCGTCCAATTTCGGCCGGCTCAGGAAACTTTTCCGCTCCAGGCCTATATCTACTTGCAGATCTCTCACGAAATAAATCGCCCGAATCTTACCGAGCGGCACTTCTTCGTGCGCGCCCTCCGGCGTCAGCAGGTCCACCATCTCCCCCTGCGTCAACCGCGTCGGGTTGACATACCCCCGCACCAGCTTCTTTTCCAGAAGCTCAATCACCACTTTTTTATGGGTCGATGCTGCCGATTTGCTCTTCAAACTGACCTTTTTCGTCAAAATTCACGAAACAATTGCGCAAAATTGGAGATTATGTTAATTTAACCTCGACTTTCCTGTCAACTCATTGTTTTTATTGGGTTTAGGTCCACGAGGGCCGCTTTTGACCGAAAAGACACAAATCCTCAAATCGGCTTCCATAATTTCCCTGGTCACCATCGTCAGCCGGGTCCTCGGTTATGTTCGCGACCAACGCATCTCCTTCCTTCTCGGTACCACCCTTTCCGCCGACGCCTTCGTTCTTGCCTACCGCCTTCCCAACCTTTTCCGCCGCCTCGTCGCCGACGGCGTCGTCACCGCCTCCTTTATCCCCATCTTCAGCGGTTACATGCGCGAATCCTCCTCCGACGAGTTGTGGCGCTTCGCCAATCGCCTCTTCTGGACTCTCGCCCTCATCCTATCCATCATCACCGTTCTTGGCGTCATCTTTTCTCCGGTGGTTATTCAATCCTTTTCCAACCAGCAAGACCGCACCGCCAGCTACAACGAAGCCATCTCCCTCAATCGCATCATCTTCCCTTATCTCTTTTTCGCCGGTCTCGCCGCTCTCGGAATGGGCATCCTCAATTCCTTCCATAAGTTTGCTCTCCCTGCGGCAACCACCGCCCTCCAGAATCTCTCCATCATCCTCTTTTCGATTGCCATCGTTTGGCACTATTTCGGCAATCCCGCCATTTCTTTGGCCGTCGGCGTTCTCGTTGGCGGCGCCATGCAATTCCTTATCCTCGTTCCCCAACTGGTTCGCCGCGGCATGCGCTTCGATTTTGGAATCTCCTTCAACCATCCCGGCATCAAGAATTTCGCCCAAGTCATGTTCCCGCGCTTCTTCGGCATGGGTGTTGCCCAGATCAACTTCTACGTGGACACGTTCTTTGTCACAGCCCAGCGTATGCCCCGGGGCAGCCTCGCCGCTCTCTACGTCTCGGATCGCGTCATGGAATTGATCCTCGGTGGCTACGCCATCGCGGTGGCCACCGCCATTCTTCCCATGATGTCCCATCAGGCCGCCGACAACGATTATGAGGGCCTCAAGCGCACCCTCAGTTTCGCCGTCCGCATCGTCGCCTACATCACCATTCCCGCCGCTCTCGGCTTGATGATTCTCCGCGAGCCCATCATCCGCATGCTCTTCCAGCACGGTCAATTTGTCGCCGAATCCACCCGCCTTACCGCTCGCCCCTTGCTCTATTACGCCGCCGGTCTCCCCGCTCTCGCCTGCGTCAAACTCATCGTGCCCGCCTTCTATTCCGCACGCGACACCAAGACCCCCGTCATCGTCGGCCTGATTTCCTTTGCCCTCAACATCGTCTTCAACATCATTTTTCTCCACTTCCTCTTCCGCCGCTTCCAGAACGGCGGCCCGGCCCTCGCCACCGTCCTCGCCACCTTCTTCGATTTCTTTACTCTTTTCTTCATCTTCCGCTTGCGCTACGGCACTCTCGGGAGCGTCGAAATCCTGCGTTCCATCGGCAAAATCTCACTTTGCGCGGTGCTGATGGGTGTTGCCTGTATGATCGGCAATCATTACGCCAATTACACCCTCCAATCCGCGTTCTTCACCCAGTTGATGGTATTCATCGCGCTGATTGGGGGCGCTACTCTTCTTTACATCGGCCTCACCTGGCTGTTCCGGTGCCCGGAGATCGAAGAAGTCTACGGCATCGCTACTCGCCGCGAGACCGCCGAAGAATTGGCTGGTTCCTGATGGAGATTTCTGCTGCCATCTCTGCCTTTCTCACCTACGTTCGCGTCGAGAAGGGCCTCTCTTCCAACACCGTTTCCGCCTATGGCCGCGACATGGCCAAATTCGAAGCTTTTGCCAGGAAGCAGAAACTCGCGCTGCCATCCATTTCCCGCAATGACCTCGTCGACTTCTTGGCCAGTCTCTACCGCCAAAAGCTCGAAAGCCGCACCGTCGCGCGCCATCTCGTCACTCTGCGCAATTTCTTCCGCTTCGCTCAGATCCAGGAACTGATTACCGACGATCCTTCCCTTAATCTGGAATCGCCCAAAATCCGTCGCTCCCTCCCCGACTACCTCCGCCTCGAAGAAGTGGAAAAGCTTCTCGCCCAGCCCGACGAAAAAACTCCCATCGGGCTCCGCGATCGCGCCATGCTTGAAGTCCTCTATTCCAGCGGCTTGCGCGTTTCCGAACTCACCGGACTCCGCGTCATGGATCTCGATCGTTCCGTCGGCTGTGTCCGTTGCATTGGCAAAGGCAACAAAGAACGGATCGTCCCCATCGGCAAAAAAGCCCTCGCCCTCGTTGATCGCTATCTGCGTGATGCTCGCCCCAAGCTGCTCGGCAAACGGGGCACCACGCAATCGCCCATGCTTTTCCTCAATCGCCGCGGTGGCAAGTTCAGCCGCGTCGGTGTTTGGAAGATTTTATCCGCCTACGGTCGTCAGGCCGGACTGCCTGTTGCGCTCACCCCGCACATGCTCCGCCACAGTTTCGCTACACATCTCCTGGAGCGCGGCGCCGATCTGCGCTCGGTCCAGTTGATGCTCGGTCATAGTGATATTTCCACGACGCAAATCTATACCCACGTCGTGGAGGAGCGTTTGAAGCAGATTTACAAGGCTCATCACCCGCGCGCCTAAGCGCTCGGGAAGGGAACTACCGCGGGTGCGGATGCTGCCCTCACCGGCCGCCCACCCTAACTGGGAAGGAGCGCAATGCCTGATTACATGTTCTTGCTCGAAAGTCGCCTCTCTCCGGAGCAGCGCGCTGCCATGCTCCGCGTTCAGGAATTGGCTGCGGCCATGGGTTTCAATCTCTATCTCACCGGCGGCACTGTTCGCGACCTCATTACCGGCGCGACCCTCCGCGATCTGGATTTCACCGTCGAAGGCAATCCTTCCAAGATCGCTCGCGAACTCGAAAAAGGCGGCGCCAAAACTCTCTCCGAGGACGATAAGCTCCGCCACATCGAAGTGCTCTTCGCCGGTGACGTGGAAGGCAGCCTCTCTGCCGCTCGCGATGAACATTACGTCCGCCCTGGCACCCGCCCCGAAATTCGCTGGTCCACCATCATGGAAGACCTGCGCCGCCGCGATTTCTCCCTGAACGCCATCGCCATCTCCCTCAACCCGGCTTCCCGCGGCCTGCTCCTCGATCCCACCAACGGCCTCTCGGACATCGAGCACGGTGAAATTCGCGCCCTGACCATCCACAGCTTCACCAACCAGCCCGTGCGCCTGCTCCGCGCCATCCGGATGGCCGCGCGCATGGGTTTCAAGCTCGAGTCCCGCACCCAGGAATGGTTCAACCTCGCCATTGAACGCGAACTTCAAAAGACCATTACTCCCGAAGACGCCGGACACGAACTTCGCGCCCTCGCTCGCGAAGAACGTCCTCACCTCGTCTTGAAGGAATGGGACGAACAAAGCCTACTCGAACTCGTTCATCAGCTCCTCGCCAAGAAACATCCCGACTACGACGCCATTTCTCGCCTCATCAAAGTGCGCGACGAACTTTTCATGGCTGGCTTCCGCCCCCGTCTCGCGATTCCGATGATGCTGGCGATCCTGGGCCGCCTGAAGGATCGCGAACTTGGCCACCTCCTCTCCAAGCTCGACTTCCGCAGTGCCGAAATTTCCGAAATCGAGGATTTCCCCGAGAAGGCCAATGAGCTCCAGAAGGAGCTCGCCGGCAAAAAAGGCAAAACTCCCATCGATGCCTACCGCTTCATCGAGAAGCTGCCCCTCGAAGTCGTCGCCTACATTCTTGCGGAGTCCAATAACTCTGCTGCTGTCTCCCGGATCAAAGCCTATCTCCACAAGTGGCGCCCGATTCGCCAGGCCCTCCCCGTTGTCAGTAACGAACTTGAAGCCCTCGGCATGCCTCGCGGTCCTAAGTTCGATCAGATCATCGACGACGTCTTTGCCACCCAGCTCAACGGCCGGGGCAAGACTCCCGAAGAGCGCGAGAAAATCCTTCGCAAGCTATCCGGCATCAAGGAAGCTCCCAAGAAGAAAGAAAAAGACAAGAAACCCAAAGCCGCGGAGAAGATAGCGGCCGCCCACAAGGAAAAACACGCCGCCGCTAAACCAGCCCCCAAACCCGCGCCAACCCACAAGAAAAAAGCCTCCAAATAACCTTTGGAGTGCGGGAGCCCGGCTCCCGCCGGTCACACCCACGTACCACGCTCAGCGGCAGCCCGGCTGCCGCCACCTTAGGCAGCGGCCTGCCCACCGCAGGCAGGTTTTACTCCACTGCTTTTGCGCACTGTGTGCCTCACATCCTTTCTTCCTAAGGGCTCTACACCGATGCGCCCCATGTCTGCACCATTCCAGCGATTAACCCAGAGCAAACTCCGTTGTCATCCCGAGGAGTGCCTCATCCGACGAAAGTTATTCCGAGGAACAAGCAGCGCTCAACCGATCCTCAGCTACTCCGATATCCACAATGCTCAAAACCCCCGGGTCGCATTTCTCCCCTCCGCGTTTTAAAATGAATTTCATGGGCAATTCCCAGTTTGTTCACTTGCACGTTCACACCGACTACAGCTTGCTAGATGGTGCGTGCGAAACCTCCCAGCTTCTCGACGAAGCCTCCCGACAGAAAATGCCTGCCGTAGCCATCACCGACCATGGCAATCTCTTCGCCGCCGCCAATTTCTTCTACGAAGCCAGCAAGCGCGATGTGAAGCCCATCATCGGTTGCGAAGTCTACGTCGCCAAGGGCAGTCGCCACGATCGCGGTGCCGCTTCCGGCCCTCCCTCCGAAGATCGCGACGATTTCGAGCCCGGCACGCGTGGCTCCAACCACCTCGTTCTGCTCTGCGAAGACCTCGAGGGCTATCACAACCTCATCAAGCTCGTTTCCGCTGGCTTCCTCGAAGGTTTCTACTACAAGCCGCGCATCGACTTTGATCTTCTCAGCAAGCACTCCAAAGGACTCATCGCTCTCGGCGCTTGTCTGCGTGGTCCAGTCACCGAACTCATCGTCGACGACAAGTACGATAAGGCCCGCGAAACTGCCTATCGTCTCCGCGACATCCTCGGCAAAGGCAATTTCTTCCTCGAAATTCAGGACCAGGGCTTGCCCATCGAAAAGGGTGTCAACACCCAACTCGTTCGCCTCTCCAAGGAAACCGGCATTCCCCTCGTCGCCACCAACGACTGCCACTATCTCCACCACGACGATGCCCACGCCCAGGAAGTCTTGCTCTGCATCCAGACCGGCAAGACCATGAGCAGCGAACAGCGTATGCGTTTCGCCACCGACCAGTTCTATTTCAAGACTGCCCAGGAAATGGCTCAGGTCTTCCGTGAAGTTCCCCATGCGCTCTCCCGCACCGTCGACATCGCCGCCCGCTGCAACGTCAAGATCGACCGCATCCCTAACGCGCTTCCCGAATTCAAAGTTCCCGCCGACCACACGCCCGGCAGCTATTTCGAAAAAGTATCCCGCGAAGGCTTTGCAAAACGCGTTCCGCATCTCGAACGCCTCGCCAAGCAAGGCCTGCTGAGCAATCCCCTCTCCGAATACGAGAAACGCCTCTCCTCCGAAATCGAAATGATCAAGAAGATGCACTATGAGGGCTACTTCCTCATCGTTTGGGATTTCATTCATTACGCGCGCGCTCAGGAAGTTCCCGTCGGCCCAGGCCGTGGCTCCGCCGCCGGCAGTCTCGTCAGTTACGCCCTCCGTATCACCGACGTCGATCCCCTGCAATACAATTTGCTTTTCGAGCGCTTTCTCAACCCCGAACGCGTCTCCATGCCCGATATCGATATCGACTTTTGCATGCGCCGCCGCGGCGAACTCATCGACTATGTCACCCACAAATACGGCCGAGACAATGTCTCCCAGATCATCACTTTCGGCACTATGGCCGCCAAAGCTGCGGTTAAAGACGTCGGCCGCGCCATGGACATCCCTTACGGTGAAGTCGATCGTCTCGCCAAACTAATTCCTGCCACGCTCGGCATCGATCTCGAAACCGCCCTGAAAGAATCTCCTCAGCTCAAATCCGCCGTCGACGGCGACGAAAAATTCAAGGACCTGATGAAAGTCGCCCTTCGCCTGGAAGGCCTCTCGCGTCACGCCTCCACTCACGCCGCCGGCGTCGTTATCTCGCCTCAGCCGCTCACCGAACTCGTCCCCGTCTACAAAACGAACCGCGACGAAATCACCACGCAGTACGACATGACTGCTCTCGAGCGTATCGGCCTGCTCAAGATGGATTTCCTCGGCCTCACCACGCTCACCGTACTCCACGACGCCGTCAAAATGGTTCAGCAGAATCGTGCTGTCTCCATCGACCTCGAAAGCCTGCCCCTCGACGACGAAGCCACTTACAAGCTTTTCTCCCGTGGCGACACCACCGCCATCTTCCAGTTTGAATCTCACGGCATGCGCGACATTCTTCGACGCTATCAGCCCTCCCGCATCGAAGACCTTACCGCTCTTAACGCCCTCTACCGTCCTGGCCCCATTCAGGGCGGCATGATCGACGATTTCATCAATCGCAAACACGGCAAAACTAAAGTTGCCTACGAGCTTCCGCAACTCAAAGATATTCTTGACGAAACTTACGGCGTGATCCTCTACCAAGAGCAGGTCATGCAAATCGCCAATCGTCTCGCCAGTTTCTCCCTCGGCGAAGCTGACATCCTCCGCCGCGCCATGGGCAAAAAGAAAAAGGAAGAAATGGCCGCGCAGCGCGCCAAATTCCTCGCCGGCTGCGACAAAAACAAAATTCCCGAAAAAAAGGCCGCCCGCATTTTCGACTTGATGGAAGAGTTCGCCGGCTACGGCTTCAACAAATCGCACTCCTGCGCCTACGCGCTCCTTGCCTACCAGACCGCCTATCTCAAAACGCATTATCCCGTTGAATTCATGGCCGCCTTGCTCACTTCGGAAACCGGCAACGCGGAAAAGCAGGTGAAGTACATCAACGAATCCCGCGGCATGGGCATCCCCATCCTCCCGCCCGATATCAACGAAAGCGATCTGTTCTTCACTCCGGTCGGCGATTCCATCCGTTTCGGCATGGCCGCCATCAAGAACGTCGGCGAAAACACCGCCAAGGCCATTCGCGAAGCCCGTCTTACCCAGGGCCCCTGCACGTCTCTCTACGCTTTCTGCGAACGCATCGAATCCCGTTTCCTTAACAAGCGCGTCTTCGAAAGCCTCATCAAATGCGGTGCTATGGACTCCCTCGGTCCTCGCGAATCCATGCTTGCCTCCGTGGATGACGCCATCAACGCCATTCAACGTGCCATGCGTGCCAAGGAATCCGGCCAGCACGGTCTCTTCTTCGGCGGCGGTTCTAACGAACCCAAGGTTCACTTCGAACTCCGCGACGCCCCGCCTTGGTCCGAGGAAGAGCGCCTCGCCAGTGAATACGCCATGCTCGGCTTCTACGTCTCCGGCCATCCCCTGGAAAAATACGCCTCACGACTGAAAGGCCTTGGCGCCATTTCTCTCGACGAGGTCGAGGGCCAGCGCAACGGTAAGGAAATCGCCGTCGCCGGTCTTATCGTCGGTACTCGCCCCATGCGCTCCAAGAAAGGTCAGCGCTGGGCCATCTTCACTTTGCAAGACATGACCGGCGTACAGGAACTCCTCGCTTTCCCCGAAAGTTTTGGCCGCCTCGAAAATATTCTCAAACCCGGCCAACCGCTTCTCCTAAAGGTCCGCGTCCAAGTCGAAGAAGCGGGCACGCGCCTCTCGCTCCAGGAAGCCCGTCGCCTCGAAGCCATCGCAGAAACCAATTGCCCCGCCGAATTTCGCCTCAAACTCGACCTGCAGCGCCTCAACGACCATGCGCTCGCCCAGCTCGAAGAACTATTTTCCAAGGCCGCCGGGCCCAGCACTGTTGTCTTTGAGGTCAAAGCCAACGACGGCACTACGGCTGTAGTGCAATCTCAGCGTAAAATACGGGTCACGCCTGACTTCATCGCCGCCCTGGATCGCATCTGCGGCGACGATGGCATCCAAAGGATCTCCTAGTGCGCGCTCCCGCTGGCTCGTTGATCGGTTTGTCCCGGTGCTTCACCCTCGCCTTTAAGGGTGGAACCTGGGGTTTGCTTGTGTAGTGGCCGGTCTTTAGACCGGCCAGCGCATTTTCACACGCGTGTAGCGGCGGGTCTTTAGACCCGCGGTTTTCAAGTCTTGGGTTATGCTTGTGAAGCGGTCGTAGCTCACAGCCTGTATGGGCAGCCGCTGTCGTCAGGGCACGGCTTCAGCCGTGTCAGCTAACACAGAGTCAACCCGGCTTTAGCCGCTGAGGGATTAAGTGGACAAGAAAGCGAAAAAAGGTCTCGAGACCGTCGACCGCCAAAAAGAGATTGAGCGTCTCGAGAAAGATGTGGAAGAATTGCGCCGTCTCTCCGCCAACAGTTCCGACGGGGAAGCCGAACTCGAGCGCCTGAAGCACGAAGTCCTCGAGCTTCGTCGCGAGTTTTACACGCATCTTGGCCCGTGGCAGCGTGCCCAGATCGCCAGGCACCCGCAGCGTCCTCACACGCTGGACTGGATCAATCTGATGATCACGGATTTCATCGAGCTCCACGGCGATCGCGGTTTTGGCGACGACAAAGCCCTTGTCGCCGGTCTCGGCAAGTTCCGCGGCCGTCCTGTCGCGGTCGTCGGCCAGCAAAAGGGAAGAGACACCAAGCAGCGCGTCGTCCGCAATTTCGGCCAGCCCAAGCCCGAAGGTTACCGCAAAGCCCTGCGCGTTATGCAACTCGCCGCAAAGTTCGGTCGTCCGGTTCTCGCTTTCGTGGACACTCCCGGCGCTTATCCCGGTATCGACGCCGAAGAACGCGGCCAGGGCGAAGCCATCGCTCGCAACCTTCGCGAAATGGCCCGCCTTCCCGTGCCCGTCCTTGTCACCGTTACCGGTGAAGGCGGCTCCGGCGGCGCTTTGGCCATTGCCGTCGGTGATCGCATCAACATCCTCGAAAACGGCTTCTATTCCGTCATTTCTCCTGAAGGCTGCGCCTCCATCATCTGGCGCGACGCCGCCAAGGCCGAAACCGCTGCCATCGCCATGAAAATCATGGCTCCCGATCTCCGCGATCTCGGCATCGTCGACGAAATCATCTCCGAGCCCGACGGTGGCGCCCACAGCGACTACGAATCCGCCGCCAAGCTCCTAGGCGATGTCCTTGAGCGTCAGCTCCTCGCCCTCACCAACCTGCCTCCCCGTCAACTAATCCACGACCGCTACGAAAAATTCCGCCGCATGTGCCAATTCTTCGATCTCGCCTAGCAGCGCGGGCCCCCAGCTTCCGCCCGTGACGCCAAACACGCACTTCCTCCCAACGATCAGCGGAATTTCGATTGCCGAATTTCGGCCTCGCCACCCACCCCCGTACCACATTCGCCACCTTCTCCACATCTTTCATTGTTACCTTCCAAGCTCGGCCCTACTCTGATTAAGCAGCGCGTGACTCAGCTCCGGGAATACTCCGCACCGTTTGCAAAGGAAATGACCTCGTCATGTCGGAACCCTTTCGTCCCTACGAAAAGCTCGTGGATATCATTATCTTGGGTAGAAAATTCCAGGTCCCTGAGCGCAATTCTTTGCTGCGTTGCTTTCAATTCATCAGCCCGGAAACCATTCCCTATGGCCGCTTCTGCTGGAATCAGGACTGCCAATATTGTCGCGTCACCTGCCAGCTTCCCGATGACGACGAGCCTCGCGAAATGCTTTCCTGCAAATTCATCGTTATGCCCGGGATGGAAATCACCGATCTCAGTCAGGAATTGAAGTGGTGCCTGCGCGCCAAGCTTCCCGCCGACGCGACGGTCTCCAAATAAGCCAACCTTGTTCTTTGTTCGCAAAGGGCGCTGCGTTGCTGCGCTGCTCCTCCGCATCACGCCCAACTTTTCTTACGGACCGAAACCGCGATTCATATCCCACAAGGGAAAATGCGGCAGCGCCTTCACCGGATCCCCCTGAAACTCTTCGGTCTGCGCAACAAGCTCGCGCACCCGCTTGCGCGCTGCGGAAGCCACCTCCCGCCTGCCCAACACCGGGATAGCCCTCGTCGGCCATCCTGCGTTCGAATTCGTTATCGAACTCAACCGTGTATGCCACCAGGAGCTCAGAAAGTAACGCTGAGAGTGGCCGGCGCGCCGATGTTTCCAGCCCGGGCGTCAGTTTTTGGCCCTTGCTTGGCATTGCCGTTCATTGTAGCGGGCTGCTGGTTGCAGGGAACTGAACCTTGTTCCTGCCGCGGACGAGTGTCGCAGCAGCTAATTTTTACGCGACTTCAGCTCAGAACGCGCTTCCAGTCGTTCTTCATACTGATGACTACCCACCCCTTCGCCTTTGCCTCGTCATACAGCGCCTGCGTAAACGTACCGACCTTGCTTTCCGGCAGGCCTTGGGCTGGCCCGTAAGCGTACTCGCGCTCGGCATCGTCATGCAGAAGAAGCATCGCCAGACGTTCCCCACTCCCGGCCTTCGTGTACTCCAACATTTGGCGATCCCCGGTGGAGTTGCCAAATGCGGCATACGGTTGACGGCCTATCATCAGGTGAATGCCTTCGGGTTTGCCTGCATTGTTGTCATTCAGCAGCAACTTCGGTTCTTTAGTAAGGAAGGGCTTGCCTGTTTTGTCGTACCCAAAGGTCGTTCCTCCCGCTGTCCCCACCACCTGCTCGCGCGGAATGCCATAGGTCTTTTCTGCGTATTGACGCACAAAATCCTGACCGCCGCCCGTCACAATGTACGTCTTGTAGCCCTTGGACCGCATGTATGTCAGTACTTCGAGCATGGGAGCGTAGGTCAGGTCGGTGTATTTCTTTTTCCAGCGCGGGTCTCGCGCCTCCTCCAGCCACTTGTTCACTTCGGATTCAAATTGCTCCACACTCATCCCGGTGAGCGTCGCCGCCAATACCTTCATCAGGTCCGCCACCGGTAGCTTCGCGATGGCCTCAAGGTTACCCGTCAGAACCGTTTTGAAAGGTTCCACGTTCGCCAATTCCGGCTTGGCCTTTACCATCGCAGGCACCCGATCAAAGCAATACACAACTTGCGTGTACATCGGATGCTCCACCCACAACGTTCCGTCCTGATCGAACGTGGCGATACGTTCAGGTTCCGGAACAAACTTCGGACTGACGCGGTCGGTCGTGGCATTCACAAAATCGACGATCGCTTTCTTTGACACCCCGTCATCCCACGATGGCAACGGGTCATCCGCAGCCGAAACCACCCGACTGGCCGTCGCAGCCACGATTAGCGCGGCAGAGCCCTTCAGCAAATCTCTCCTTGTAACTTCCATGTCCTCTCCTTTCCCGGACAGCTTACTCACAAATCTTGGTCCGGTGCCACAAGCTTTACTTTATTTTCAGTTCTTTGAGTTTTGCCCGCGCCGTTCCGTAGTTGCCAAGGTGAAAAACCGATGCTCCCGACGCAGCGAAGGTGAAACCAGGGAACGGTTCGGCGAGCATTTTATCCAGGTATTCGGTCGGCGCAAGTCCAATGGTGACGTGCAGCAGTACATGCTCGCCAGAATGCTCCGGCACATATACCTCGACATAGTGGATCGTCGGCTCGTTGATCTCCGGCTCCGCTGGAGTGGTGACGAACGCTGCCGCGGTTCCGGTGGCCACTGTGTAAGGGGCCACCGCATCAATCAAATCCTGCTGCAGTTTGATCAATTCAGGCGTCGTTTGCACCACTATATTCGACAAGCCCAAACCCGGAATCGATTTGTCCGTAAAATAATAGTATTTGTACGCTTTCAACTTAAAACTGGTGACGTTGTGGCTGATGAAAACTTTGCTCGCGGCGCTATACACTTTGTCGAGGTCCGCCGTCCGCACGTACCGCTGTAACATCGTGATGTGCGGATGATGCGTGGCGTCGAGCGAAAACCCTTTCGGGAAGACCGAGCGCAACTTGGCGTTCACCGCTTCTGCGTGATTCACCATCGTGGCATCCGGTTCTAGCCCAATATCTATCGCGGTGACCGGCGCTTGTTGCGCCCTGCTCGCCTCCGAGTACCCCAGCAGTGAAGCCACGCATATTCCTGCTACGCAAAGAAGCTTTGCAAATCCGTTCATCCTAACCCCCATGTTATCGGCCGATAGCCGCGCCCCGGATTTCTTACTCTCCTGACAACGCTCTGCGGAACCAAGCAGGCCAGCGTCACCGCGCCCCCCGCGCGGACCTCACAACCGAGTCGTGCCAAAACAATACGCAACCCGGCTCAAGTTGCCACTGTCGTTAGCGACAGGTAGCCCGGCTTGCGCTTGCTAAATGAGGTTCCTTCCGAGTGTGTTATAACGGTACGCCATGCGCTCCCTGACCATCCTGGTTCTCGCCATCCTTTCGCTGCCATCGCTTCGTTTCTCCAATGACCACCCGTTCGATGGCACCTGGGAGACCACCGTGTCCTGCGAAAACACCACCGGCGCCCTCGGCTACTCCTATCGCTTCGATTCCTTCGTGAAAGACGACGTCCTCCATGGCGAAAAAGGGGAAAAGGGCAAACCTGGCTGGTTTCAACTCGATGGAAAGATTGCCCGAGACGGTACCGCTCGTTTCTACGCTGATGGGCTTGTTGGCGCCTCAGAAGCGGCCGTCGGACACCGTCCTGCTGGTACGCGGTACAACTATCACGTCGAAGCGAATTTCTCCGGTGATTCAGGTAGCGGCAAGCGCATCGAAGGCCGCGCCTGCACGCTAGAGTTCAAAAAAAAGCAGTAATGCAGCTTGTGGTGGTCTCATTGAGACTCGCTCGATCTCACTGCAATACCTTGTTTACACCTCAGATTTGCATCGCCTGGCATTGCATCGACTCTCGTCAGGGCACGGCTTCAGCCGTGCCGTAATTGAGCTGAACCGCACTGCACCACCTCGATGACGCCCAACGACAAAAGCAAGCCGGTCGTGATGCCGCTGATGACACACTTCTTCTTCATGGATCAGAAAGACCCGACCAAGGTTCGCCATTGGTTTGGCGCCGTCGGCCCGTCCAGTTCTGACGCGCTGATACAAACCCAGCAACAAATCAGCAACACCTCCCGAAACGTTACTCGTGCCGGTTGGGGCGTGGTGGTTTTTGTTGCCGCGCTGGTGCGCGGCTGTCGATTTTGCGGAGGGCTGTTCGACTATACTCTGGAAGTCCAAACCACGAGCAACGATTCAGGGAGGAACTACATGCGATTCATGATGATGGTGAAAGGGTCTGAAACCGCCGTCGCCCCGCCGAAGGAGTTGATGGAGGCGTTGGCTAAACTGACCGGTCGACAGGCCCAAGAAGGCAAAATCCTGGCGGGCGGCGGCTTGGCGCCCATGGCCACCAGTTCGCGCGTCCGCGTTTCCGGAGGTAAGCTGGCCGTGCTGGACGGGCCGTTCACTGAGACCAAAGAGGTTGTAGGCGGATATGCGGTGATGGAATTCGAATCGCGAGAAGCAGCCGTCAAGAGTGTCGTCGAATTCATGGAGCTTCACAAGAAATACTGGCCCGGCTGGGAAGGCGAGACCGAAGTCCGCCAAATCCTCGATGAAGAACTAAGTCCAAAAGAGGCGGAAGTTCTGTCCTTCATTGCCGCCGGCAATTCCGACAAGTCGATTGCCGATCGCCTGGCCATCTCCGAGGATGCGCTCAATGATCAAGTGAAGAGCCTTCTTTCCAAGCTTGGCGTCAATGACCGGACTCACGCCGTGACGCTCGCGTTGCAGCGGGGCATCCTCCAGTCGTAGCCACCTGAACCTCCGAATGTCGAAATCTCGTCTTTATCATTGGGATTTGCATCCAATGGTTGGGCTCGGGATATCGCGAGCCGGAGGTTCTCATGGCCAAGGGTCAATGGCGGGTGCTCTTGCTGAGCAGCTTTGCGGGTTGTGTTGCGATATGGGTTCTGTGGGGCTGGGCGCTCGTCACCATAGGAAGATAAGCGACGCGGCAGTACGGTGCCGGCAACTTGTGCCGGTTCTGCGCTCGCTCTTTCGCTTTCTTCTTTTCTTCTTCGTGAACAATACGTCACGCTCCAGCAGCCCCGCGGCAGACCCCGCTGCTACAATAAGGAATGTCGCTGCACGATTGCTCGCCGCGCTCCGCAGCTAAATGAAACACTCGAGGACTGCAATGCTTGGAAAAGCAAGGATGAGAATTTTGTCCGGAATCGCGTTGTTGCTGGCAGTTGCGTGCGTGGTGGCGCAAAGCACGTTGCGCGGGGATAGGGGCAACAATTCGCCTTATTTTGGGACTGCGCTGATCGCTGTGTTCACTTTTTTCTTTCTCAGCAGCAAAAATGAAGACCAGAGCGAGTGAACATCAAGGCGCGTAACGCGTAAACACCAGATCGGTCGCTTTCGCCTCCGCGTGGCAAGGAAAGCACGTTTTCATCTGCGCCTCGTTCCCCAGTGTGCCGTCACTGTTGAAGTGGCCGAACCCCCAACCTCCGGTAGACGCATACTTTTTTGAGTCTTTGATCATGAACTGAGTATTGGTGGCGGCCCCGGGCACGAACGATTGCTGCTTGCCAAAGACCTTGTCGTTTTCCTCCGACGGCACATACTTGAAGTGCAATGCAGCAAGGATCGTCCCGTCGGGAAACGGCAGCTTGCCATCACGGTAAGCCTGGATCGCTGCGTCGTTCCCCAAAACGGCGCCCAAACTGTTCAAGTTGCCTTCTTCGTGGGCCACAGAGACAACTTTCCAATCGCGGTATCCAGAGGGCTTCTGCGTTACGAAAATCGCCGGTACCTCTTCATCCGCGCGCCCATATTGCGACAGGGAGGCAACCAGGCCCACCGCCGTCGTCAGTACCACGAGCATGAAAACCAGTCGCTTCATAATTTCTCCTGCCACGCTTGCCCGGCCCCACTTGCCTTTTGCCTGCTCCATCAAGCGCTACCTGACCATTCTCTGCTTGGTCTTGGATGCGAGAACCGTCGCATCCGGACTAAAAAATCGGCCCGATGCAAATGCTCGCCACCGTCACCGCTGGGGCCCGTCAGGAAACGGAGGCGGAATGCTTCGGCAATTTGCTTCACGACCGAGCTTCCTCTAGGATTTTCGAATGGCAAGTAACTCTGACTCTGCGCTTCTGCCTTGCGACGGCTGCGGGCAACTCGTCGACTCCGCTCACATTTCCCGACGCCTCGAACGCCTCGCGTGGTCCACTCGCTGCCGTCCACTCCACATCCAAGCCTTGCTCCTCAGTGGTGTCGCTCCGCAATCCGACGCCGACTTTCTCTACGCGCCCAACTCCGCTTTCACCGGCGAAGCCGTCGACCTTCTGCAAGCCCTCCAAATCGCGACAGAAGGGAAGTCCCCGGACAGCGTCCAGACCGAACTGCAGAAGCTCGGCATCCTGCTGGTTCACGTTCTCGACTGCTCCTTGGCCCCATCTGTTTCCCCCGCGCAGTGCGCAAGCCTCATCGAGAAGCAACTGCCCGCCACAATTGCCCGCATTCGGCGGTCGCTGAAGCCGAAGCGCGTTTTGTTGCTTTCCCCTGCGCTGTTACCGTTCGCTGACCAGTTTCACGCGGCCAATCTGCCGTGTCCCGTCCTGCCTGCTCCGCGCGGGGTTTTCTTGGGCGCCCGTCCTTCTACAGAGGAGGACCGAAACGCGCTCCGAAACGGCTTACGGGCTTACTAATCCCCACGCTGTCTAGCGCTTATGATGTGTGACGAATGTCACTGTGCCCGGTGACTGCTACCCCCACACTCATCACGTACCTACGTCCTTTCAGGTATGCTAAGATTCAAGCGGAGCCCGCTCTTCAGGGGTGATTTGTGCAAACTCGTGCGAAATTCGGCGTCGGTATCGCGGTCATCGTAGTCTCGCTGGCCTTCTTGGCTTGGCTCGGCTATGGCGAAAGCAAAACCTATTACCATACCATTGCCGAATATCAGTCCCTTTCCGGTCCGGCGCGCAGTCATCGCATGCGCCTTGCTGGTAACGTCGAACCTGGGTCCATCAAGCACTTGCCCGGTCGTGTCGAATTCGTTCTGGTCGAGCAAGGCAAGTCCCTGCCGGTCAGCTATGTCGGCACCGATCCTTTGCCAGACACCTTTGTCGATAATTCCCAGGCTCTTGTGGAAGGCCGCCCTGCCAACGATGGAAAGTTCGTTGCCGAACACGTCCAGGCCAAGTGCGCGTCTAAATATGAATCCGCGCCCGGGGGCGATAAGCCTGCTACAGCTCCACCCAGCGCGACGCAGACCACCAGCAGCACGTACGGCACCCAGTGAACTAGCCTAAGGGGGAGGGCGAACGCTTTATGGATGTATTCGGCAGTTTTTCGCTTCTGCTCGCGTTTGTGTGTGCGGTCTACGCCTTCATCGGCGGCATCTTCGCCATCCGCACCCGGCATCCCCTACTGGTCAAGAGCACACGTCAGGCCGGCATTGTCACCTGCGTGCTCATCTTCCTTGCCACCATCAGCCTGGAATATCTGCTATTCACCGATAACTTCTCCATGGCCTACGTGGTTCAGCATTCGAACCGCGACCTCTCCACCTTCTACAAATTCGCGGCACTTTGGGCCGGGCAGGAAGGTTCGCTGCTCTTCTGGAGCACCCTGCTCTCCGTCTACGTCATCTCGGTTCTTCTGGCCTACCGCCACAAGAATGGGGAACTAATGCCATACGTCGGCGTGATTCTGGCCGGCGTGCAGATTTTTTTCCTCACCTTGAATAATTTCGTAGAAAACCCCTTCAAGACCCTCGCTACCGTGAACGCCAGCGGCGTGCTCGAACCGTTCACGCGTATGGATGGCAACGGCCTGAATCCCTTGCTGCAGTATCCGGAAATGGTCATCCATCCGCCGAACCTTTATTCCGGCTATACCGGCTTCACCATTCCATTCGCGTTTGCGTTGGCCGCGTTGCTGGCGCGCTATCCCGGTGAAAAATGGATTCACCTCACTCGCAAGTGGACCATGGTCGCTTGGTGCTTCCAGTCGCTCGGCATTCTTCTCGGCGCTCATTGGGCCTACGCGGTACTGGGTTGGGGCGGCTACTGGGGTTGGGATCCCGTCGAAAACGCTTCGCTGCTTCCTTGGCTGACCGGCACGGCTTTCCTGCACTCCGTGATGATGCAGGAAAAGCGCGGCATGATGAAGGTCTGGAACGTCTGGCTCGTCTTTTCCACATTTCTACTCTGCATCCTCGGCACGTTTCTGACGCGCAGCGGCGTGGTCAGTTCCGTCCACGCTTTCGCGAATTCGCATATCGGTCCGTGGTTTGTCGGCTTCATCATCCTGACCATTTGCGTGTGCCTCTTCGCGTACGTCAAGAATCGCGATTATCTGAAGACGGAAAACATGCTCGACTCCATGATTTCGCGTGAATCCAGCTTCCTGTTCAACAATCTCTTGTTCCTGGTGGCCTGCATCGCGGTGCTTTCCGGCACGCTTTTCCCGGTATTCTCCGAATGGTTCACCAACAATCGCATCAGCGTGGGCGCGCCGTTCTTCAATAAGGTAATGATTCCCATCGGGCTAGCCATCCTTTTCTTGACTGGCGTTGGCCCGTTGCTCGCTTGGCGCAAAACGTCTGTCGACAGCCTTAAGCGCAATTTTGGCTGGCCGCTGCTCATCGCCCTCATTACCGCGATTGCCTGTTTCTTCCTTGGCTATCGCGACGGCGCCTCGTTGCTCTGCTTCTTCCTCTGCGGCTTCGTTTTCTGGACCATCGTGATGGAGTTCTACCGCGGCGCGAAAGTCATCTCCGCCCGCACCGGCATGAGCATGATGATGGCAGCGCATGAACTCTCCATGCGCAACACCCGCCGTTACGGCGGTTACGTCGTGCACTTTGGCATGGTTCTGGTGTTCATAGGCTTGGCCGGCGCGGCCTTCAACACCGAAACACAGAAAGCCATGAATATCGGCGAATCCATGAAGTTGGGCCCGTACACCTTGGTCCTGCAGAACGCTGACACCAAAGCAGAGCCCAACTACACGGCGCAGCGCATGATCGTGGAAGTTCTCAAGGGCAATAAGCAGATCATGATGCTGTATCCGGAAAAGCGCCAGTTCCAGGGTACCGAGCAGGCGGCCGGCACCATGGTGGCCATCTATTCCACTCTCCGCGAAGACCTGTACGTGGTTTATGCAGGCATGGATCCCGAAGCCAATCTTCCCGTGATCCACGCGTTCCTGAATCCCCTGGTCAAGTGGATTTGGCTCGGCGGCGTTTGGGTGGTGATGGGCACGCTATTGGCTCTGATGCCCAATCGTAAAGCCACGATGGTCTTGTCAACCGTCGCGCAACCCGCTGCCGTTCCCGGCGAAGCTGCGTTGACCACACAAAACGTCGCGCTGCGAGAAGGACATAACTAACGTGAAGCGCCTCGGCTTGATCATTGGACTTTTGCTGGCCGCCTCCGCACCGCTGGTGACCGCGCAAATCGGTTATTCCCAACGCGCCAAGGAAATCGGCACGCACTTGAAATGCATGTGCCGTGGCTGCGACATGAGTGCGGGCCTTTGCGCTCATCCAGGTGGCTCGTTCTCTGGCCCGTGCGACACGGCCAAAGCGGAACTCAAAGAAATCGATCAGCTCTTGGCCCAAGGCAAATCCCAGCAGCAGATCATCGATGCCTTCGTCGCTGAATATGGCACCCAGGTTTATACCGAGCCGCCCAAAAAAGGTTTCGGCCTGGTCGCCTGGCTGATGCCCGTCTTCTATTCGGTGGTGGGCTTGGCCCTTTTGGTCTTTGTGGTGCGCAAGTGGGCCGTTCGCCCCTCTACAAACACGAGCCCTGCTCCATCCGCAGCCACCGAAGCGATCGCACGCGCGCGCGCGCAAGCTGCCCGCGAAACCGAGGACTAACCCCATGCTCCTTAGCCTTGCCGATCTTGTCATTCCGGGCGCACCGTGTAATCTGTTTCTCGCATTTTGCTCTCACCAACCAGTAACAAAAACTGTCATTCCGAGCGCAGCGAGGAACCTGCTTTTTTCTTCTTTCTCGCCAATTTTCGTCGCCATCCCTGACTGGGCCGCACTCGGCGCCTGCTTCGCGCTGGCCGCCGCCGTTTTTCTTTTTGTCTTCTACATTCATCCCGACGCTTCCGACCTGGCTCCCCATCGCACCAAGCTGGATCAGCTACTGGAACGTCGTGACACGATTTATGATAATCTGCGCGATCTTAAATTTGAGCATCGCGCCGGAAAATATTCCGAAGGCGATTACCAACTGATGGTAAATTCACTGGAAAATGAAGCAGCCATGGTTTTGACGGAGATTGAGCAAGTTACCGAATCGCAGGTTCGCCGCCCTCGCGCGGTGCGCCCTGCTGCTCCTGAGCGGAGCGCTAGATGACCTCGTTCGCCTCGCGCCCACTTCGTATCCTTGATTTTTCTGTCATTCCGAGCCTAGCGAGGAACCTGCTTTTCTCATCTTTCTCGCCACTCCTTCTCCTCCTCTTCCTCCTGTCCACGCCCGCTCAGGCTGGCACGCTCAGCGGCACGGTCTTCAATCGCACCACGGGTAAGCCAGAGGCGAATGTCGTACTCGACCTGCTCAGCCCCACGCAGGGCATGACCGAACTGGCCACCACCACCAGCGACGCGCAAGGCAATTTCTCGGTCACCAAAGATTCCATCGGCATGACCCCGATTCTGATTCGCGCCACCGTTCACGACGTCAGCTTCAACACGTTTGCCCCTCCAGGCCGCTCCAATGTCCAAGTCGAGGTCTACGACATTTCTAAGGATCCCAAGACCGTCTCTGTCCCCCAGCACATCATCATCTTCCAGCCGCAAGATTCCAAGCTGCTCGGCGCAGAGGAATACACCATCGATAACGCGTCGAACCCTCCCGTCGCTTATTTCCGCACCGAAGGTAATTTTGATTTCGCCATCCCAGACAGTGCCAAGCTCGGTCAGGTCAGCGCGACCACCTCAATGGGCATGGCCGTTGCGCAAGCTTCCATCGACAAGGGAAAAGGCCGTTTCGCCATCGCTTACCCCTTCCGACCGGGGCAAACCCAGGTTCGACTCTCTTACGACGTTCCTTACGGCAACAACACCGCGTCGCTGAAGCTTCCCGCCTCCTATTCCAACCAGAAGGTGCTCGTGGTGGTTCCGCCGGGCCTTACGGTAACTGGCGATGGACTGGTGGCCGCCGGGCAAGAGCAGGGCATGATTGTCTACACACACGACCCGCTGCCCTCCAAAGGCCTTCTCTCGCTCACCGTGTCCGGCGTTCCTTCGGGGCCGGCGACAGCCGCGGACCAGGCTGGCCAGGAAGGCAACTCGCGTCAGGAGCAAGGTCCGGAAGTGATTGCCGCGCCCAGCCGGCTTAACGATTTTAAGTGGTACCTGTTCGCGGGGCTGATCGCGCTGTTTGCCATGGGCGCGCTGATGCTCTCGCGCAAGCAAGTGGTGGTCGCCGCTTCCGACGAGGCCGGGCTAGCCAGCGATGCCATGAAGCCCGCCAAGTCTGGTTCGGCCAGCAAAACAAAAAAGTCCGCGGCCCCTCCTGCGGTTCCAGGCTCCAACCACAACGCCTCGGCAGAAGTTGACGAGCACGTGGCCACCTCGCTGGAATCCCTGAAGGAACAGATTTTTCGGCTCGAGCTTCGCCGCCAGGCCGGCACCATTTCCGAAGACGACTATGCCCGCGAAAAAGCCCGCTTCGACAAGCTTCTTCGCGACATGGTCCAGAGCTAGCTCGTTCGCCTGTGCCGTAGCCTATGTAGCGCCCGGTCCGGATTGTGTAGTGGCCGTCCTTTAGGCCGGGCAGTCGACGCGCAGCGAGCATTGGGTTGTCTAAGTGGCTGAGCTGAGCGGCCGGCGCTGCGCCAGCGAGCGATTAGCGAGTGTGGCCAGGTAATTGTAGCGTTGCACCGGCGGTCCGAGCTTTAGCTCCGACATAAACGCTCCGCCAAAGTCGGGCTTTAGCCCCTGAGGAATTGTTTTGAGATGTGTGGCTGACAGACCATCATCACGCGGTAGGCTATCGACTGGCGACTGTCGGCTAGTAACAACCGTCCGCGCTCCCCGACGGATTTTCGCCCTGCTTCATGGGCGCAACACGGATTAAACTTTGCCTTCTCCCACGCCAACCGGTCTTCGCTTTGAAAACATCGATAAGCGTTACGGTGGACTCTTCGCCCTCCGTCGCGTCTCCCTGGAAATTGCTCCCGGAGAATGCGTCGTGCTCGCGGGCCGCAACGGTTCCGGCAAAACCACCCTTCTGCGCATCGCCGCGCGCATCGTGCGCCCCACAGCAGGGAACTTGTCGTTCCCTGGCGCCTCGTCGGAATCCTCGACCGACGGCCGTCCCGGCTATGTTGCGCACACCACCATGGTCTACGACGAACTCTCGGCCGAAGAAAATCTCGTCCTTTTCGGCAAACTGCAAGGAGTGCCGCAGCCCACCGCCCGAGCGCAAGAATTGCTTCACGAAGTCGGCTTGTACGAGCGCCGCACCTCGCTGGTGCGCACCTTCTCTCGCGGCATGCGCCAGCGTATCGCCATCGCGCGCGCTCTGGTGCATCGTCCCAGCGTTCTTCTTTTCGACGAACCCGCCACGGGTCTCGATCCTCTGGGTATCTCCTGGCTCGCCAAGTCCCTCGGCGACGTGCACCGCGGCGGGTGCACCGTAGTGATGAGCCTTCACGGCGAATCCGAGATTTCCGCGCTCGCCACCCGGGCCGTGCAACTCGACGCCGGCTCCGTCGTTGCCGACACGAAATCCGGCGCCTCCCTCCATTCCATCCTCACCTTCGGAGGCGCCTGATCCATGCCTCTCCTCTCCAACACGCTTGTGGCACAGGCACTCTTGCCTGCGCGGGTTTTCCGCCCTCGCTTTTTGAGCCTGGGTATTGGTGCTTTTGCTGGTGACCATTTCCAATGAGCCTCCTCTCCAATACCGCCACGCTCCTCGGCAAGGAACTGCGCACCGAATTTCGTTCCCGCGAACTCCTCACCACCACCGTCGTTTTTATTCTCGTAGTCCTCATCCTCTTCAGCTTCGCCATTAATCCCACTTCCGAAGAGTCTCGCGACTTCGGCCCCGGCCTGCTTTGGCTCGCCATTCTCTTCGCCGGTTCGCTCATGCTTCAGCCCTGCTTCCTGCGTGAACAATCCAACGACACGCTCAGCTCCCTGCGCCTCGCCATCAGCGATCCTTTCGCAATCTTCCTGGCCAAGCTCATCGCCAACACCCTTTTCCTCCTCGTCACCGAAATCCTCATGCTCCCGCTCTTCGCCGCCTTCTACAACATTCCCATCCTCCCGCAACTTCCCTATCTTCTCCTGGTGCTCTTTCTTGGCAGCCTCGGCGTTTCCGTGGCGGGCACCGCGCTCTCCGCCATCTCCGCGCAAGCTCGCATGCGGGAACTGCTTCTGCCTTTGCTTTTGCTTCCGATTCTTACGCCGGTCCTCGTCGTCAGCGCCACAGTCAGCGTCAGCCTTCTCGACCGTGAGCCCGTCGTCCAATGGAAGGGAATAGCCTTCCTGGCCGTCTTCGATCTGGTCTTTTTGACGGCGCTATGGATTTTCGGCGAATATCTTCTGGAGGAATAATCCGCCATGGGTAAACGCATACTCCTCGCCGCCGTCGCCATCCTGCTGGTCATTGCCGCTGGCTATGCTTCCTTCTTCGTTGCCCCCACCGAACGCACCATGGGCGTCATTCAGCGCATTTTCTATTTCCACGTGGGCAGCGCCTGGGCCGGTATGGACGCTTTCTTCGTCTGCTTCATCGCCAATCTTCTTTACGTCTGGAAGCGTGAACCAAAATACGACTGGCTCGGAGTCTCCAGTGCGGAAGTGGGGCTCGTCCTCACCACCGTCGTTCTCATCACCGGACCCATCTGGGCGCATCCCGTCTGGGGAATCTGGTGGACCTGGGACGCGCGACTCACCTCCACCTTTGTCCTCTGGCTCCTCTACGTTTCCTACCTTCTGCTCCGCACCCTGATTGAGGAACCGGATCGCCGTGCGCTGCTCAGTTCCTTGTTCGGCATTTTCGCTTTTCTTGATGTTCCCCTAGTGTTCGGCGCCATCCGTTGGTGGCGCACCCAGCATCCTTCTCCCGTCATCATGGGCGGAGCCAATTCCGGGCTCGAGCCCACCATGAAGGCAGTGTTTTTCTTCTCGGTGTTTGCCATGCACGTGTTCGCGGCATTTCTGATCGTCGAACGCTATATCCTCGAAAAAATGAAAAACGAAGTGGACATCCTGCAACGCGAAGCGGAGGCTCTGTGACCCTGTGCGTTCCAGCAATAGTTCTGCCGGTTCCATCGCAACAAAGCATTGTCATCCCGAGCGCTGCGAGGAATCTCTTTTCGATCGATGATTCGTGTCTCACTCGCTCGCCCTCAACATTGATCCCGCGCCACTCGCCACTACTCACTCGTCACTGCCTTACGGAGGCCCAATGAAAAATCTAGACAGCGTCTTCGCCGCCTATCTCATCGGCTGGGGCGTCTTCTTCCTCTTCTACGTCACCATCGCCAAGCGCACCTCCGACCTGCGCACCGAACTCGAGCGCCTCAAAAACGCTTTCCAGCGCAAGTAAGCGGGGTTCGATGTGCTTTCCCTTGTGTAGGGGCCGAACTTTAGATCGGCCAGCGCTGCGCAGCGAGCGATTCTCGATCGTGCCGTTACCCCGAGCTTCGAGGCGCTCAGCATAAGCGGCCCAGAGAAGTTCGGCTTTAACCTCTGTGGAATTGGTTTATGCGAAGCTGGCAGCGCTTTTTGCCCTTACTGTATGCTGTCGGCTAACGGCTGTAGGCTAGTTCGTAAAGGATCCCATGTCCACCACCAAAAAACGCGTCGGCATCGTCCTCTTCCAACTCGGCGGCCCCGATTCACTCGACACCGTCGAGCCCTTCCTCCGCAATCTCTTCCTCGACCCCGACATCATCCCCCTCGGCCCCGCCAACTTCATTCGCGGACCGCTCGCCCGCTACATCGCCAAAAAACGCACCCCCGCGGTCGCCGCGCGTTACGCCATGATTGGCCGCCGCTCGCCCATCGCCATTCTTACGGAACGCCAGCGCGTCAAACTTGTTCGCGCGTTGCAACCCTACATCGATCCCGTCGCCGTCACGGCCATGCGCTACTGGAAGCCGCTCACCGAAGATGCCGTGGCCGCCCTTAAACGCGCGGACCATCTCGATGAACTCGTTCTCCTTCCTCTTTACCCGCATTATTCCTACGCCACCACCCTCAGCAGCCTTAAAGAATGGCGTCGCGTTTACGGTGAACCCGTCGACACGCTCCCCGAGCGCAGTATCGAAGCTTTCTACGATCACCCGCTGTACATCGAAGCGCTCGTCACCAATATCGGCAAATGCCTCCGCCAATTTCCCGATGCTTCGCGCATCCATCTGCTCTTCAGCGCCCATGGCCTGCCCATGAGCCTCGTCGATAAAGGGGACCCTTACCCCAAGCACGTCGCGGAAACCGTACGCCTTGTGTGCGAACAGGGTGCTGCGCGTTTTCCCAATTGGCCGCGCACCCACCTGCTCTGCTATCAGAGCAAAGTGGGCCCCGCCAAGTGGCTGGAGCCTTCTTTCCTCGGCACGCTCGAGAAACTTGGCCATGACGGCATCAAGGAAGCCATGATCGTGCCCATCTCCTTCGTCACCGAGCACATCGAAACACTTCACGAGATCAACATCGACGGCCGTGCTGACGCCAAAAAATGGGGCATCACCCGTTTCCGCATGATGCCCGCTGTGGGCGATTCTCCCGCGTTCATCGGCGCTCTAACCGACCTCGTCCTCCGCGCCGTCGAAGTCCACCCCGCCGCCGCCGCTACCTACTAACCGCCCGCATTGTGTACCGGCCAGGCTTTACAGTTTGCGGAAAATGTGTTCGGCACGGGGCGTCGGAGCTTTAGCCGACGTTCGTCACTGCATAGGTAATTTTTGTTTTTTGGGCCTGATTTTCTGCTGCAAGATGCTTTGCTTTCAGTCCGGCCTATCGGAAATCGTGATGTAGTGCAGACCAACCGTCTTGAACCGCGGGGTTTCTACT
>DATJOO010000030.1:0-12013 GCA_035506955.1 Verrucomicrobiia bacterium | reverse complement strand
AAGATCTCTCCCGCGAAATCCGCAGTCTCGCCGATGATTACATCACTCAGATCGACATCAACCACGTCCTCGGCAAACTCTTTGACGCCCTCGCCGCCAATCGCATCTCCACCAAGCGCGCCACCAGCCTCGCCTACATCGCCGATCTGCTCATGCGCTCCCAGGGAGGCGCCAAGCAGGAAGCCCGCTGTTGGGACTTGGACTTGCCCATCTACAAAATTTTGAAAAATTTTCCCGCTAACTCTTTTGCTTGCCACTCTTACGGAAAAACAGGGGGAGGGGGGGCACTTTTTAGTGAACTACCTAACTGATACCGTCGCGCCGCCCGATTCCAACTGCCCCCTGGACGGCGCGAAACGTCGGTACCCTCGGATTGTTGGCGCTAGCTGGCGACGGGGAGAGAAGCGGGTTGGGCCAGACGAAATTCGAGCAGGGACTCGCTGGGAATTTGTAGCTGCTGGCCTTTCTTGGAGGCGGCAATGGCTGTGCCTCCGGCAGCACCAGCAGCGGCACCAATCCCGGCGCCCTTTCCACCACCGGCGATACCGCCGATGAGTGCACCCAATCCCGCGCCACCGACGACTTTCTTGGCGGTGTTCCCGCCTTCGCCTTTGCCCTTCACCTCGTAAGTGCTGGTGAGCAGCGGGTAGGCGGTGCCGTTGATGACGATGTCAGTGAGTTCGAGAGTGAGGTCGGAGCTACCGGACATGCGGCCGGCCGAAGTGGCATTGGCCAGAACCCCGTAGACCTTAGTGCCGCGAGGAGCGACAACGGTGTTATCGAGTTGCAGATTGGTTTCGAGAGAAGCCGTGAACTTGAAGCCGGTTTTTTGCTTGGAGGAGTCGATCGCGTCGATGGTGCGGATGAGAAGGCGCGTGCCGGCAGGAATATTGACACGTTTCTTGCTTTGAGGAGCCGCCGGAGACGGCGTTGCGGAGAGCGCGGAAAACGCAGTGGCGCTATAGGCGCGGCTAAACACCGGGGAGATAAGCGCGGTGGCTATCAACAAAGTTCCAGCGAAAATAATTAGTTTGCGCATGTTCGGTTTTCCTCTTTTCCTCGACGCTACGAAGCCTGCCCGACAATCGGAAGGGCTGAATCGATTTGCAGATCGATGATCAAAAGCAATTGGTGCTCGACCTGGATGAAGCGCGCTGCGGTAAGGGCGCCGAGCGCCTGCTTCATCTTGCCGTAGGTGGCCACGAGAAGTTCCTCGCGCTGCTTTTGGTAGCCGAGGGCTCTCTGCATAAGCTCGTCAGCTTTCTGGTCGGTCATGTCGTTGTAGCTTTGTGCGTATTCCTTGATGATTTCGACGCGCTGATCGTTCAACTTGGTGAGTTGCGTGTCATAGTCGGCGTAAATCGGCCAGAATTTGGCGGCGTCGCCGGCGCTAAGGGCCATAACTGAGCCCATGATTTCCGCCTTGTCCTGGCGGACGTTGCGGCGCATGAGGTCGATGTAAGCCATGGTGTTTTTCTTCTGCGTGTCGGATTCAGGAGCAGCCGCGGATTTGCCGGTGGCATCTTGCGCGGCGGTTTGTGCGCGACAGAGAGGAGCGGCAAGCAAAGGGCAGACCAAGACAAGACCGAAAAATGTACGGTTCAGGAATTTCATGTGCTTCCCACCTTTCGCTGCGACTTCGTTGATGCGTGAATGTATGTACGAAAATAAGCTTGTTCTCGCGGAGAAGCAAGGGACTGGGTCTGGGCCGCCCGACTGCCCATCTAACATTTGTCCTACAGACACTCTATCGAGAGTCACCAATCATTCTGAACGAGCACAGTGCGGAGCCGGGGGCGAAAGATCCGAGAGTGATTAGAATGAAGAGATATGACTAACTCGAATTTGGCACGTGTACGAGCTTTTGTGTTTGATCTGGATGGAACGCTGATTGATTCGAAGATGGACCTGGTCCAGGCGGTGAACGCAATGCTCCGGGCGACGCGAAGACCGGAGCAGGAGACGGAACGGGTGGCCGGCTACATTGGGCATGGTGCGCCGCAGTTGATCGCGAGCGTGCTGGGACCAGCATCGACAGAAGAAGAACGGCAGGAGGCGTTGGCGATTTTCCTGACGGAATACGAAAGGAGAATGCTCCAACTAACGCGGGCATATCCCGGCGTGGAAGAAGGGTTGCGGGCGTTGGAAGGCTACCCGATGGCGGTGCTCACAAATAAGCCTTTGAAGATGGCGGTGGAAATTTTGCAGGGCCTTGCGCTGGCGGACTATTTTGATGTGGTGTACGGCGGCGACAGTTTTATAAAGAAAAAGCCCGATCCCACGGGAGCACTGTTAATCTTGCAAAAATTTGGCGTGGCGCCGGAAAAAGCGGCGATGGTGGGCGATTCCGATGTGGATGTGCAGACGGCGCGCAATGCGGGCATGGTGTCCGTCGGGGTGAGCTACGGCTTCGGCGTGCATGACCCGCGAGTTTATCGAGCGGATGTGTACGTTGACCGGTTGGAGCTGTTGCTGCCGCTAGCGGTCAAGGCTTAGTTGGCCGGCGAGAGCATCATCCATGGTCGGCCGGCCGCATAGGCGTCGCCACGCACTGCGTTAAACAGAAAAAAGGTAAGTACTTGCGTTTGGTTGATGGGGTTTGTCAGACTCAGCGCGTGCTGATTGGACTGTTTCCTGAACTGGACGCACCCGGCGGAATCCAGCGAGCGGGGCGGCACCTTGCGTTGGTGCTGAGCGAGTACGCGGCGGCCAAGAAGCAGGAATACCGGTTTTTAAGCTTAAACGACACACAGGAATTGCACCGGATGAAGGTGGCTGAGCGCGAATACGTGTATACCGGGGCGGCGCGAGGGAAAGCAGGATTTGTGGTGTCGGCGATGAAGGCAGCGCGGCGGGGAGGGAAGCTGGTGTTGGCGGCACACCCGAATTTTGCGCCAATCGTGCGGTCGATGAACTTGGTGGCGCCGCGGATGAAAAGCATCGTGTGCACGCACGGGATTGAAGTGTGGGAGCCGCTGTCGCGAGTACGCAGGCGGGCGTTGCAGCGAGCCACGTTGGTACTGGCCCCGAGCCGCGCCACGGCGGATTACGTGGTGTCCATGCAGGGGGTAGCGCCAGAGAAAGTGCGGGTATTGCCGTGGGCACTGGATCCGGATTTTGAGACACGGGCGCCGGAAAATGCCGCCGCGAAGCTGCCCGCGCAATTTCCGGAAGGGCGCGTGATTCTGACGGTGGGGCGCTGGCTGGCGACGGAACGATATAAGGGAATGGATACGCTGATTCAAGCGATGCCACGGCTGTTGTTGCGCTGGCCCGATGTGCAACTGGTGATGGTAGGAGCGGGAGACGACCGGGAGTGGCTGGTGAATCAGGCGCGGGACAGCGGAGTGCAAAAGCATGTGCAACTTCTGAGCGGGATTTCTTACGGCGAACTGGCGGCGTGCTATGCCGCGGCAGAAGTGTTCGCGCTACCGAGCCGGGGGGAAGGATTTGGATTTGTGTATCTGGAGGCAATGGCACGAGGCAAACCCGTGATTGGAGGCGCACACGGAGGAGCGCCGGAAGTGATCCAGGATGGGGTAACGGGCTATGTGGTGCAACATGGGGATACCGTGCAGCTGGCGACGTCGATTGATGCGTTGTTGGGCAATCCGGAATTAGCACGACAGATGGGAGCGCGTGGGCGGGAACGGGTAGAACGGGAATTCCGGTTTCCAGTGTTTGCAAAGGCGTTTAAGAAGATTCTGCGCGAACTATGCGAATCCTGAATGTGACGCAGAGTTATGCACCCTTTTTCGAATTTGGCGGACCGCCGGTAAAAGTGAGAGCGCTGGCGGAGGGGATGGCACAAAGGGGCCACGAAGTGGGGGTGTTGACGGTGGACTGGGGATTGGACAAACGGCTGAAAGAGATGCCGAAAGAGCCGGCGGCGGAGCTTAGCCCGTTTGGAAGAAAGCGGTTGGTAAACGGAGTTACGGCGGTATATCTGCCGAACTGGTTGCACTACCGCGCAACCAGCTGGAATCCAGCGCTGGGGCGCTATTTGCAAGCGAGATTGAAGGATTTCGAGGTCGCGCATATTTTTGGGTTGTACGACCTGATGGGTCCGCACGTGGCGCGGGCGTGCCGGAAGAGAAAGATTCCCTACGTGGTGGAACCGATCGGCATGTTTGTACCGATTGTGCGGAATTTTTGGCTCAAGGGCATGTATCACCGGCTATGGGGGCGAGAGATGTTCGAAGGCGCCGACGCCATCGTGGCAACTGCGGAGCAGGAACGAGAGGAATTTCTGGCGGGCGGGATTGCGAAAGAGAAAATTGTGCTGAGGCGAAACGGTGTGGAGATTCCCACACAATTTCCCGAAGCAGGGAGTTTCCGGGAATCGCTCAAGATTGGGAAGCAGGAGCGATTGATTTTGTTTTTGGGGCGGCTGTCGGAGAAGAAAAGCCCTGACTTATTGTTGAAGGCGTTTGCGAGACTAGGCGAAAAAAGCCAAGAGGCGGAAACCGCGCATTTGGTATTTGTGGGACCAGACGAATCGGGAATGAGGGCAAGACTGGAGGCGATGGCGGCGCAGTTGGGGATTTCGGATCGAGCGCATTTTCATCCCGCAGTCGATGGCGATGCGAAGTGGGCAGCTTATCGGGATGCGGATATCTTCGTGCTGCCGTCGCAAAACGAAAACTTCGGAAACACCGCCGCGGAGGCGGTAGCAGCAGGGACGCCGGTGGTGGTAACGGAGCAGTGTGGGATTGCGCCACTGCTGAAGGACACAGCGGGATTGGTAGTGAGACATAACGAAGCGGAGGTGAGGGACGCACTGGCGCGTCTACTGGATGGCGAGGAAGTTCGAAGGCAATTACAGCAGGGATGTACACGGGTAGTATCTAAACTGGGTTGGAACGAGCCGGTGGAGCAGATGGAAGGCATTTATTCGGCACTTGCGAGACGTCAGGTAACGTAGGAGAATTCGGTTTCCAGTACGAGGACCAATTGAGTACCCGCCCTATCTTCCGGTCCGTATGGTGGGTGAGCAACGGCTTGCTCATCCTGGCCGCAGTGGCCACGGTATGGTGTGGGGTGTGGGAATACTCGACGCGGCAATACCTGAAAGGGTTCTCGGATGCCGTGGTGCCGCAGGCAGCGGCGCCGCAGCAGAGAGCGGAAGCAATTCTGAGTTGGATGAAGGATGGGCCGCCGCGATTAGAATTAAAGAACTTGAATGAACTTTCGCCGCGCGACCCGCAGAATACGCTGAATTACCGGCAACTGTTGGAAGTTTGCGGCAGCGCCACCAACGCTTTTTTGAATCTGGCGCGAAGTGCGGGGCTGGATTCGCGGAGATTGTTGCTGCTGACGCCGGAGAGGACCGCGGACCACGTGGTGGCGGAGATTCTGCTAGATGGGCGTTGGGTGATCGTGGATCCGACGTATCGCGTGATATTGAAGGATGCGCGCGGCGACTTGGTGACGAGGAAAGACCTGCAAAATCCAGAGATTTTCCGCCAAGCGACCAGCGTGATTCCGAATTACCCGCCGGAATACAACTATGCACGATTCGCGCACGTGCGACTGGCGGCGTTGCCGTTCCAGGGCGCACAACTGCGGCGTTTTCTGGACTATGTTTTGCCGGGCTGGGACGAATATTTAGACTGGGGATTGTTGCTGGAACGGCGGTCCTTCTTCTTTTTATTTATTTCCACGATTTGCCTGATCGCGTTGATACTGGTGCGAATGATATTGGGGTGGGTGGCGGATCATCGTTTGCAGGTTCCACGCTTTCATTTACGAACGAATCTGAGCCGGGCAACCGCGGCATTTTTCTCAACACCGGAGATCAAATAGAGCGTGTGCGGAATATGTGGTTTCGCGTACGCGACCAGTTCCAGTGACGCAGACAAACGTGTGCGGCAGATGGCCGGGGCCATGGTGCACCGCGGGCCGGACGAAGACGGATTCCTGGTAAACGATTTGCGAGCACCGGGCGCCGCGATGGGAATGCGGCGGCTCAGTATTATTGATTTGCCCGGCGGTCACCAACCGATTTGGAACGAAGCGCGAAATGTCGCAGTAGTGTTTAACGGCGAGATTTATAACTACCGCGAACTGAGAGAGCGCTTGCAGTTGGCGGGTCATCGCTTCACGAGCAATTCCGACACAGAAATTCTGGTACATGGCTGGGAGGAATGGGGCGAGGACCTGCTCGTCGAACTACGGGGCATGTTCGTGTTCGCCCTGCTGGATCTGCGCAAACACTTTGCAACCGTGCCGGTATTGTTTCTGGCGCGCGATCCTCTGGGAATTAAGCCGCTCTACTATGCGCAGACCAAGGATGGATTTGCGTTCGCTTCGGAGTTACGGGCGCTGCTGGCGAGCGGAGCGGTGGAGCGAAAACTTTCGGCAGACGCGCTGACTTCGTATTTGTTGTTTGGCAGCGTGTCAGAGCCGGTAACGCTGGTGGATGGAGCTTTTTCTTTGCCGCCGGGGCATGCGTTGTTGCTGCATCTGCCAGACCGACGGCGTACGCCGCGCGTGCGGCCATGGTGGGATCCGACACGAAGTGCGGCAGCGCGCGATCCGAAGGGCCCGCGGGATTTTGCGGCGGCGTCGGCACGCTTGCGAACGCTGTTGGAAGACGCTGTTCGGGCGCATTTAATCGCGGATGTGCCGGTGGGATTGTTCCTTTCGAGCGGATTGGATTCCAGCGCGTTGGCGGTGCTGGCAGGCCGAGCGCAGCAAGGGATCCAAAGCTTCACACTGACTTTCCCGGATACAGCGTGGGATGAAGGCCCGCTGGCGCGGATAGTGGCGCAAAGGGCCGGCACAAAGCACACGGAAGTGCCCTTGCAGGGCCGCGACATGCTGGCGCGTGTGGACGAAGCGATCAGCGCGCTGGATCAGCCGACGATGGACGGCATCAATACCTATTTTGTGTCGTGGGCCGCGCGGGAAGTGGGATTGAAGGTGGCACTGTCGGGATTGGGCAGCGACGAATTGTTCGGCGGGTACCGAACATTTTTGGACACGCCGAAACTGGTGCGACTCGAAGCGGTGTCGCGACTGGTGCCCGGCGCGTTCCGGCGTATCAGCGTACCGCTGGTGAATTCGCTGCTGGCGCGCAAGGGCACTGTGGACGCCGCGCGCAAGGCTAGTGATGCGTGGCTGATGCCCGACGTGCTGCCACATCCCTACTTTTTTGCGCGCTTGTTGTTCCCGCCGTCGGAAGTGGCGCGATTGGCCGATGCACGCTACCGGAAAAGCAGCGTGGCCAATGACGGAGTGACGCTGGATCCGACGTGGCTGGGTTGGCTGGAGCGGACCGCGGACCAGGCGGTCGCGCTGGAACCGATTGCCGGCGTATCGTGGCTAGAGATGCGGACGTATATGGCGAGCACGCTGCTGCACGATACAGATTCAGTGAGCATGGCGCGATCATTGGAAGTGCGGGTGCCGTTTCTGGATACGCCGTTGGTGGAATTCGTAAGCGCATTGCCGGATAGCGCACGGATTGAGCCTGGAATCTCGAAAGGATTGCTTCGCGCAGCACTAGCGGGACTGATACCGCAGGAGATCTTGGCGCAAAAGAAGCGCACGTTCACGCTGCCGTGGGAAGAATGGCTGAGGATATCGCTGAAATCAAGGGTGGAAGCAAGTCTGAAGGACCTGGCACCGGCTTTGCGCGGACAAATGCATGCTACGGAAGTGGGCATGGTGTGGGATAATTTTTTGGCCGGCCAAACGACGTGGTCCCGCCCGTGGTCGTTGTACGTACTGAATGAATGGTGCCGTCACCACCTCTCCTGAAAAAGCTGAGCCTATTTCCCAGTTGGTTACTGCATATCAGGAAGTACAAATTAGGAGTAAACTGCGGATAAGCGATGAATATCCTGGGGATTAATGCGTATCACGGCAACGCCTCCGCGGCACTGGTGTGCGATGGGAAGCTGATTGCCGCTGTGGAAGAAGAGCGGTTCAATCGCGTGAAGTACGCTGCGGGATTTCCGGCTGCGGCGATTCGGTACTGTTTGAAGGAAGCGGGAATCGGACTCGCGGAGATCGATCATGTAGCGGTACCACGGAATCCGTATGCGCGGCTGGGCACGAAGCTTTGGTACGCAGTGCGTATGCCATCGTTCGCGCGAGAGCGGGCACGGGTGATCTCGAAGTTCACGGGTATTCCTTCGGCGTTGGCGTGGGCGTTTGACAGCGACCCTGCGAAAATCAAAGCGACCTTTCATCGAGTGGAACATCACCAGGCTCACCTGGCGAGTACGTATTTCGTGTCTCCGTTCGAGGAAGCGGCGCTGCTGTCTGCGGATGGGCTGGGCGATTTCGCGAGTTCCATGTGGGGCGTGGGTCGCGGGAATCGTATGGAAATCGACAACGCGATTGCCTTCCCGCATTCGCTGGGACTGTATTACAGCGCGGTGACACAATACCTGGGATTTTTGAAGTTTGGCGACGAGTACAAGGTGATGGGACTGGCTGCGTATGGCTCGCCCGAAAACATGGAAGCGTTCCGCGACATCGTGCGATTCCGTCCGAATGGAGGGGAATTCGGATTCCGCTTAGGGCTGGATTATTTCACGCACCACCGAACCGGGCCGGAAATGTCGTGGGCGGAGTCGGATAAAACGCCAGTGCTGGGGAAAATGTTTTCGGATGCGATGGGCACGCGACTGGGGGGACCTGCGCGTCTACCGAAGGAACCGCTAGAGCAGCGGCACCGGAATCTGGCAGCGTCGCTGCAAGCGCGACTCGAAGAAGTTTATTTGGGCATGCTGAAGAAACTGGCGGCGAAGACGGGCGCGAAAGCGGTTTGCCTGGCCGGCGGAGTGGCGTTTAACTGCGTGGCCAATGGGAAAATTTTTGAGCAGACGCCGTTTGAGAAGATCTATGTGCATCCTGCCGCTGGCGACGCAGGACTGGCAGTGGGAGCGGCGTTTTATGTTTGGCACCAATTGCTGGGGCAAGCACGTTCGTTTGTAATGGAGCATGCGTACTGGGGGCCGAGCTATGCGAACGCGGAGATCAAGGCGGCGATCCAGTCAAGCGCAGCGTCGAATGGCGGTTATACCTTGAACGAGTTAGACGATGCGGAATTGATGCGGCAAACCGCTACGATTATTGCCGAAGGAAAAATTCTGGGCTGGTATCAGGGGCGTGCGGAATGGGGGCCGCGCGCGCTGGGAAACCGCAGCATTGTGGCGGACCCGCGCCGGCCAGAAATGAAAGAGATTCTGAATCAACGCATCAAGCACCGGGAAATTTTTCGACCGTTTGCGCCGTCGATTTTGGCGGAGAAAACCGGAGAGTGGTTCGAGAAGTCGTACCCATCACCGTTTATGAACCTGGCGTATGCGGTGCGTTCAGGAAAGCGAGACAAGATTCCCGCGCCCACGCATGTAGACGGCACGGGACGACTGCAGACAGTGACGCGGGAAGCGAATCCCCGGTATCACGCGTTGATCAGCGAGTTTGAGAGGCAGACGGGCGTGCCAGTGGTGTTGAATACGTCGTTTAACGACAATGAGCCGATTGTGTGCCGGCCGGAAGAGGCGCTGGACTGTTTCCTGCGAACCAAGATGGACGCGCTGGTGTTGGGGAATTATTTGATAACGCGTGCGTAAGTTAAAGATTAGAACCTATTTTGTTCTTAAATAGTCCGCAGATACTTGCAGTAGTAGAGCAGACCCACATACAAAACCGGAATGCGCGCCGCCAGAACGCTTCAGAAAACCAACGGCCCGCCTCAGAAGGCGGCGGCTACAAAGACAGGTCCATTGCTGCTCAGCTTTTCGCTGCAACTACGCATTCCACATTCAGGGAGATTTTAGGCGGGTGGAGAAGCGTATTCTTCACCAGGCAGTGCTCGACCGCGTCGTAGACGCCCTGGCGATGCTCGGGGCTCAACTCGACGGGCGCTTCCACTTCAATCTTGAAGTTTTCCATGCGCGGAACGGGAGCTTTGGCCTTTTCGCAGGTAACGCGAACGCGAGTGCCCTCGATGGCGAGTTTGTGCTTCCTGAGGTATTGGGCGGCATAGTAGCCGGCACAGGAACCGAGCGAGGCCACGAGCAGTTCGGGAGGCGTCATGCCTTCGTCGAAGCCGCCTTGTTCCGTGGGTTGGTCGGCAATGACCGAGTGGCCGCGGGTCTTGATCTGAAATTGCACGGAACCGAGATGTTCAACGGTGATTTCCATGGATAGTCTCCGTCCTGGAGCGCACCATGGCGTCGGAAGAGGAGCGCAGGCGGGCGCCAAAGGCAAGGATTTCTGGATTTAGCTATAGCAGAAAGCCCGGGGCGTGCCAAGGGAACGGCGCACGATAGGCAGCAAAGCACCATTGCGCGCACTAATCCCTACCGATTGTCTCAGGGGAAAAGAAAAGCCTACCGTGTGCCGGTGGGCTGTGCAGGCGCAGGAACCGCCGGACTGCCCGGCGCGGTGGTTGAGGGGAGGCTGGGTTTGGCCGCTTCCGGCAACTTTCCGGCTGTCTCGATCACCTGCTCCGCCAGATAATTCGTCACCTTGGCTTGATCGCGAGCTACGGCGAGGTACGCGTTGCGCAACAACTGTTCCTTGCGATTTCGCAGCGTGTCGCGGATCATCTGCTGTACTTGCGGGTCGTTTACTCCACGCTGGCCGGCGGCCTCGCGCGCCACGAGCTTTAAAATGCGGATGCTGTCCGGCAACACGATGGGCTCGCTGACCTGGCCTGGTTTTAGACTCAGCACGGCGCGCTTCAGATTCGGATTGGTCTGCGCGGCATTTAAGGACGATTCCGGAATGTATCCCAAATCGCCGCCCGTTGCGGCGGTTTGCGGATCTTCGGAATAATCCTGGGCCAACTGGGAAAAATCCGCGCCGCTGGCGAGTTTGTCTTCAATCATCTTGGCCTTGCGTTCGGCTTCCGCTTCGTTGGTCGCATCATCATTCTTGCGGTTGCGCACCAAGGGATCCTTCCGCGGGGTAATCACGATTTGCGAGATGCGGAATTGAGCCTCGGCGACATTGAACTGGTTGCGGTTGGAATTATAAAAATCGGTAACGTCCTGATCCGTGATGGTCACTTTCGCGGCCACCTCGCGGTTCAGCAGCTTCTGGATCGACAACTGCCTCCGCAGGTCCTTCTTCAGGTCGTCCACGCTCATACCGCCATCTTTCAATTTGCGCTGAAATTCGTCTTCGGTGTAGCCGCTCTTCAGCTCCGTGAACTTGTCTTCGACTTCCCCGTCGCTGGCTTCCAGGTTCAGTTTTTTAGCGCGTTCCAGCAGGATTTCGTTGTTGATCAACTGCTCGGTCACGTCCAGCTTCCGGGACAGAATCTCCTCCGGCGAAGTTTCCTGCGCCTCCGGATTGATGCGCGTCTTGTAATACTTTTCCACTTCGTCCTTGCGGATTTCCGTCCCGTTCACCACCGCCCAGACGTCCGGCGAATGGCTTTCCTGCTTGTTGCAGCCGCCGATTAAAGACACGACCAGGACCGCCGCGGGCAAGAGCATTGCACCGCCCATCGCCGCGCTACCGCATTTCTGCCATCGGATTGCGGGATTCAGGGGAATTTTCAAGGGAATGGGCTCAGGCAACTTTCTTGACGCGGCCCATCCGGATGCACGCGGTGCAGACCTTCACATGCTTGTGCACGCCATCGACTACCGCCCGCACTTTTTTCAGGTTCGGATTCCAACGCCGACGCCGGGTATTGTTCGCGTGGCTCACTACGTTTCCGTAGCTGGGCCCTTTGCCGCAAATTTCACACTTCAATGCCATGACCAGTCACTTCCTCAGCTTCAAAGGATAGAAAACAAGAACCTTAATTCTAGCAGTTTCCCGCAAAAACTCAAAACATTGGCAATACCGTGGGTGCACGACATAAGAATCAGGATCGAAGTCTGATAAGGTTTGGGCAGGGTTTTCTTTTCTCGTCTGACAGGCTATAATGCCTGTCAGACAGGAGGCACCCATGATCACGGCCTTAAAAGCACTCCGAGATAAACGCGCGCGCATCACCGCCCGTTTGGCTCAAATCGATGACTTGCGTCCCGGTTTC
>DATJOO010000029.1:0-8699 GCA_035506955.1 Verrucomicrobiia bacterium | reverse complement strand
CTTGCCTTCCATGTAGATGGGCGAATCGTGAAGCGTGGTTTTGCCGCGATTAAGATGCTTCACGAACTCGGCGATACCGCCGGTGAAACGGAATTCGGCGGATTTTTCGCTGCGCTCGTCGGTAAGAGTGATCTTCAGACCTTTGTTGAGGAAGGCATATTCGCGCAGCCGGGTGGCCAGAGTGTCATAGCTGAAAGCCGTCTTTTCGAAGATGGTGGAATCGGGATGGAAGGTGACCTTGGTGCCGGTCTTGCGCGTCTTCCCCGTCTGCTTGAGCTTGTTGGTGGGTTTACCTTTTTCGTAGGTCTGTTCCCACACAGCGCCATCGCGCTGAATTTCGAGTTCAAGCCAGTCGGAAAGGGCGTTGACGACGGAAACGCCGACACCATGGAGGCCGCCGGAGACCTTATAGGTGTCGCTGTCGAACTTGCCGCCGGCGTGGAGAACAGTTAGGACAACTTCGGCTGCGGGGCGCTTTTCAGTGGCGTGCATATCGACGGGAATGCCGCGGCCATTGTCTTGGACGGTGACGGAGTCATCGGTATGGACGGTGACATTAATTTCATCGGCAAAGCCGGCCATGGCTTCGTCGACGGAGTTGTCGACCACCTCCCAGACGAGGTGGTGCAGGCCCATTTCGCCGGTGGAACCGATGTACATGGCAGGACGCAGACGCACGGCTTCCAAGCCGCCGAGGACCTTGATGGATTTAGCGTCGTATTGATGACCGCCCTTGCCCGTCACCGTCTCTTTGTCGCCCATGTCATCTCCCTTGCACGAAGCCACCGGTGAAGGTGAACGTGCCTACGGCAATCCCACCGCATTGAAACAGTCGCCGAGCAGCGCAGCGCTCCTGATGGCGATGGCAAAACCCAATTTTTCTGAAGCCAGGAAAGGCGTGATGTTGGTAAACCCCATGCGTCGCCTCACCCTTTGACTGCGATCGCGCTGAGCTCGATCGAAGCTCGTAGGGTTCCTGCTTCATCCCGTCCCGCGCACCGGGACGTGGCGAAGGCTTATGTTCTCCAGGCCGCTGACCCCACCCCTGGCGCAGGGCGTTCTTGGGTCAACCACTCCTGGCGGACGTGTCGATCCGGAGGAAAAAAAACGAATCGACAACACCTAAATTTTACTGGAAAAAGGGTATTTTCACAAGGAGAAGGATGGGGGTTGTGGATAAATAAGTTATTTATTTTGTTTAAGTTGAACAATCATTGGAGACCTGACAGTCTGACGGGTACGGTAAACGATTGGCGTCCAAAACAGAGCCCGAATTTTTCGGCAATATTACTTTAGAACAAACATAGAACCTTGATTAGTAAGCAGGCTATTCCCCTGTGGTGTTTTCTTGGGTCGTAGCGACGAAAACAGCCGAAGTGCAATTTGAAAAAGCTAACGGGCCGTCTCCAAAGACGAGCGCTACAGCGGCGGAAGGCAAGTTATGAGGTGAAAAGACCCCCCATGCAAAACCGGTCTGTGGGGCACCCGAAAACGGTCAACAAAGCAGGGCCGATCAGATGCGCATAGGCATAATGACGTAGCGGTAGCGATAGCTTTCGTCGGCGAGAGGGCGCATCTGGCCGGCGGATTGTTCGTCCTTCAACTCGATGCTGATGGGCCCTTCGGCGGCGGCGGCGAGGAAATCCAGGACGTAGGTGGAATTGAAACCGATGGCGATGGGATCGCCTTTGTAGTCCTTGTCGATGGATTCCTTGGCTTCGCCATATTCCGGGCTGGACGCGGAAATCTCCACACCTTCGGGCGAGACCGCGAATTTAACGGCGTGCGAACGCTGATCGGCAAGTTGTGAGACGCGGCGGACTGCATCAGTCAGTTCGGCCCGTTCGAGGACGACACTTTTGTTGTTGTCACGGGGGAGTACGGCTTCGTAGTTGGGGAATTGACCAGTGAGAATGCGGGAAATCAGCAGGCGATGGGCGACCTGAAAAAACAGATGACTTTCGTCCTTGGCAAATTCCATTTGCGCTTCAGGACCAGCAGCGGCAGAGAGTTTTTCGACTTCGTCCATGGCTTTCTTGGGAATGAGAACGCGGACTTCCCCGTTAAGGCCGGTGAGTTTTTGGTCGGTCTCGGCAAGGGCCAGGCGATGGCCGTCGGTTGCGACCATGGCGAGAGTATCCGGCTTGATGATGAGCAGGCCACCGTTGAGGGTATAGCGCGACTCTTCCATGGAGATGGCGAATTTTGTCTTGGCAATGAGGCTTTCCAGCACGGCCGCGGGGATCTTGACCAGCGTGTGGGGCATGGCGGGAAGAGCGGGGAAATTCTCCTTGGCCATGCCGACCATCTTATATTTTTTCTTGTCGCTGACGATTTCAATCCAGTGATTGTCGAGTAGTTTGAATTTGATTTCGCCCTCGGGGAGCAAGCGAACCAGTTCGAGCAATTTTTTGGCGGGAATGGTGCCGGCGCCTTCCTTCTTAACCTTGGCTTCGCAGGAGGTACGAACGCTGAGTTCCAAGTCGGTGGCGGTGATCGTCAACCGATTGCCTTTCGCCTCAACCAACAAATTGGAAAGGATGGGAATCGTGGTTTTGCGCTCGACCACACCTTGCGTCGTAGTGAGTTCATTGAGCAGCGCTGACTTGTTTACGCTGAATTCCATGGAATGGGTTTCCTCGCGAACGGTACCAGTTGCGGTCATGGGTTCTCCGGTGTAGAAGTGCCGCTAGCGTACTGTACTCGTTTTTTGCAGAAGTATAAAGGGCAGGCGGCCCCGATGAGCTGTGGAAATGGCGTGGAGTTGAGGAATTTAAGGCGGACAAGGAAGCACAGCGCAACGGGAGCTTGCACGGGATAATTTTCACAACCACAACAAAGCACAAAAGGCATTTTTAGGAAATATATAAAAAGAGAAGCTTGTTGTTGTGATGAGCGCTGTGGATTCGTGGAAAAGTGCGGCGCAGGAGGTCTAGCCATGAGTTTTTCGCGGATGGTGTGTGGTGGAATTTTAGAGAAGGTTGCGGAAAACTCCGCCGGAGGGACCTTGGTCCGGGAGCGTGAGAAATTATTAAACAAAGCATCCGCAAAATTCCCACGCGATGTCCACACAATGTTCACAAGGACATTTGGCGAGCGAGATTGAATTTGGGAAACGCAGAACGGTTGATCAGTTGGAAATTTCCACAGTTTCAAGACACGGACGAGGCAAGATGCCGGGCCCGCACTGCTCTGCGTGAGAGTCATTGATACCTTGTACTTCTAGGTGTAGGGAGTTAAAGTAGGCAAGTATAGAAGCGCTAGGGATAGCTTATGAACACGCCGAAATCGGATTTGCCGCAGGGGACACTAGACCTTTTGGTTCTGAAGGTGGTCGCTATGGGGCCCATCCACGGATATGCCATCGCGCAACGGTTGGAGCAAGTTTCGCAAGGAGTAGTCCAGGTGCCGGAGGGCTCGCTGTATCCCGCACTGCACCGGTTAGAAAATCGCAAGTTGTTGTCGGCGGACTGGAAGCAAACGGAGACCGGACGCGAAGCGAAGTTCTATTCATTAACGCGCAAAGGACAAAAACACCTGGAGGCGCAGGCGGCAAGTTGGCAGAGACTTACGGACGCGATCGGGCTAATTCTAGGAATCGCAGAGAAGAGTACTTCGTGACATGGTGGCAACGGCTATTTAGGAGGAAGCGGCTCGAACGAGAGCTGGAGAAAGAGCTGCAGTTCCATGTCCAGGAATCCACCGCGAAATTGATGGAGCGGGGAGAAAACGCGGAAGAGGCGCGGCGGCAGGCAGTGATCAAGCTAGGCGGCGTGGAGCAAGCGAAGGAATCCATTCGCGATGTGCACGAGATTCCGATTGTGGAGCCGTTCCTGCGCGATGTGATATTCGGACTGCGAGTATTCCGCAAGGCGCCGGCGTTTGCGGCCATCGCGGTGCTAGCCCTGGCACTAGGAATCGGGTTTTCCTCGACGGTGTTCAGTATTTTCTATAACGGGGTGCTGCACCCGTTTCCTTATCGCGATGCTGAGCGGCTAACGGTAATTGGTGTAGTGGATACGGCGCACGACTCCGAACGATTCCGCGAGATGTATCACCTGAATGAAGTGGCGGCGTTCCGGACAGAAGCCCGAACCTTTGAAGACGTGGTGGCGTATTCGGGTTGGGACACGGTGATTCAGCATGGCCATGTGCCGGAGCCGGTGCATGTGTGCGTGACCACGCCGAACATCATGCAATTTTCCGGGGTGGCGCCGTTGCTGGGCCGGGGAATTACAGAGCAAGACGCGCAACCGGGCGCCGCACCGGTGGCTCTGCTGGGCTATCGCTTCTGGAAAGAAATGTACGGCAGCGACAAAAGCGTCGTGGGCGCAACGATGACGGTAAACAACCAGCGACGGACCATCATCGGGGTGATGCCGCCGCGCTTCGTTCTGTACGGTGCAGATTTCTATATGCCGATTCGCTGGGACCGCCCTGAACCGGCCAACTACCGGGAAGCCAATGACAAGAACGACCCGTACTATTTTTTCGCGACAGGTCTGATCAAGCCTAAGGTTTCACGGCAGACCGCAGGCGCGGACCTGCAAGTGATCGCGCAGCAACTGGCCAAGGTCTACCCCAAGGATTACCCCGAGCATTTTCAGATGACGGCGCGACCGCTGAACGAAGTGATAGTCGACGACTTCAAGCAGACGGTGTTGTTGCTGGTGGGGGCCGTGCTTTTGCTGTTGCTGATTTCGTCGAGCAATGTGGCGAGCTTGCTTTTGACGCATCACAGCGCGCGCTCTCGAGAAATTGCGTTGAGGACGGCGCTGGGAGCGAGTCGCGGACGGTTGGTGCGGCAACTTCTGGCGGAAAGCGTGGTGCTGGGAGCGGCGGGGTGCGTGCTGGGATGCATCCTGGCATACCTGGGCCTGGAGGTGATTCGACAAGTGCCGGGTGTGAGTGTCCCCGGCGAAGCGGACATGAGCCTGAACGTGCCAGTACTGTTGTTTGCGGTGTTGCTGTCGCTGATCACCACGGTGATGTTTGGATTGTCGCCGGCATTACTGGCGGTGAAAAAGGATCCGCGGTCGAATCTGCAAACGTCTGGAGTAAATGCGGGAGGCGCGTCGCAGCGGGGCGTACGAATTCGCGGCGGGCTAGTGATCGGGCAGGTGGCCTTGTCGATGGTGTTGCTGGTTTTTGCCGGGTTGATGGTAAGAAGTTTTCTTGCGATCTACAACCACAACACTGGGATCAGCACCTCGGGTTTGTTGTTCGCGCATGTGCATTTTCCAGCGCACAGCCACGAAAGCGCGGAGAGTAAGCGCACGTTTTTCGATGAACTGCTGCCGCGGATCAGCGCACTGCCCGGAGTAACTGGCGCGGCAGTGTCATTCGGGGTGCCGTTTATGAGCGAGGGCGGCACGGAAGATGTGACCATTCCCGGAAAGCCGCACGAGAAGCCGTGGCGGACAGCGCTGGATGCCGTCAGCGAGACTTATTTCTCGACGGTGGGAATCGCGTTGCTGCGTGGACGGCTGCTGTCGGCGGAGGACATAGCGGGAGGGCGCCGCGTGGCGGTGGTCAACAGTATGCTGGCCAAGACGTATTTCGGAGGCGAGGATCCGCTGGGGCGGCAAATCAAATTCAATGTGTTTGACCAGATTCCGGAGTTTCCGCACGACGCGTATTACGAGATCGTGGGGGTGGTGGCAGACGTGGAGGGCTTCAATTTTGAACATAAAGTGCGGACGATGGCTTACATTCCGTACACCTTCACGGGGATTGAAGATCGCACGATTCTGGTGCGGGCCATCAGCAACCCGATGCGGCTGGCGAATCCGATTCGGGAGATGACGAAGGACGTGGACAGCAGCGTGATTGTGCAGCGTGCGGATACACTGCAATCGCAACTGGAATATTATGTTTTTCAGAAACCGAAATTCCGGCTGATTTCGTTCGGGACTTGCGCGGGGATCGGATTGGCGCTGGCGCTGATCGGGTTATTTGGGCTGATGTCGTACTCGGTGACGCTGCAAACGCATGAGTTGGGGGTACGCATGGCGTTGGGCGCGGAACCCAGGAATATTCTGAAGTTGGTGTTGCGCCGTGGCTTGGGAATGGTCGGAGCAGGCATCCTGACGGGGTTGGTGGTGTCGTTTTTCTCGGTGCAAGTCGTGAAGTCCCAACTGTGGGGTGTGTCGGCGTTTGATCCGTGGACACTATTGTTGGCGCCAGCGGCGTTGCTGGTGGCCGCGTTTCTGGCGTGCTATCTTCCGGCGCGGCGGGCAACACGAGTGGATCCGATCATTGCGCTGCGTTACGAGTAAGACGACTTAGCCCTGTTTACAAACCCAGAACAACTCGGCAAATAGTTGGCGATGCGTTTTAAAACGCGGGTACCGTAGGGGTGTCCGGTTCCCAATCGGTCCATTCTGAACAGACGAGATAAGGAGAATTCATGTCCCAACTCCTTTTCGTAGGCTCATTGGTAGTAGTCCTTGCGGTGCTCGTAGTTCTTCGCACAAAAAAAGGGCGCAGACGTAACACGAGGTGGATGCCCGACATACGTCGCGTGTGTTCCTGATCGTTTCTGAAAATGTGAAGTCGGATGACGGTTAAGCGGCGTGAATGTGGCCGCCGGTGTCGTATTTGCACTACGTGCTGACAAGCCCTCGCAGGAAAAGCCATAGGCTGAAGCCTGTGCTACCGGGTGGCGTCCTTCGTTTGGCATTGCGCTATGATCGCCTTGTCAGCCTATTGGTGAGTGGGCGAACCGCGGGGGGAACCATGAAAGATGAGAATAGAAGGAATTTTTTCGCGAAGATGGCTGCACTTGGGGCATTTTTGACCGGCGGTACACAACTCCTGGCGCAACAGCCCGCGTCTGGCGGCGCGCCACCGCAAACGTCACCAAAAGCGGCGCCAGCGAATGCCGAGCCACCGCGGCACGGGAGCAACCACATTCACGACGGCATTTACTACTTCTCAGGGACGGGGGCCAACGACGGTTACCCAAAGGAAGATCATGTGTTGGTGACCGATGCATTCGAAAAACACGTGACTCGTACAATGGACGCTCTGAAAAGGTCGGTTGAGCGAGCCGGTTGCACGATGGATAGCATCATCCATTTGCAGGTGTTCCTTTGCCTGCCACTCGCCGATGGGGTGCCCATGCCCGCGGGCAAGGCGCGGTTCGAGGCACACAAGGCGCAGTATGATGCGCTAAACAAGATTTACGGGACGTATTTTTCGTCGGGGAAAGCGCCGTCGCGCGCGTGCATGGCGGTGGAATGGATTCCTGGCGATTCGCTGATTGAGATGGTCGGCAGTGCGGCGGTGGTAGCGCCGGCCAGTTAAGCAGAAAAGATTTTGCCTTGAGAAGAAACATTGCGGAACACTTCCTTGGCGAGACTTCAGGGGCTAAAGCCCTATGAATAGGAACCGTGCGCGTGGGGACTGAAGTCCCACCTGCTGAAGAAAAGATTGCGCGAAAGGAATCAAGCATGAGTTGGAAATTGGGTTGGAGCCGGCGAGCGTTTTTGGCGGCGCTGGGCAGTATTACTGGCGGGATGTTTGCAACGCCGGAATCGAAGGCCGCGGTGGTGTTCGGGAAGAAGCACAAACCAGCGATGCCATCGGTCGACGGCAATTGCATCGTGCCGATCACCAGCGGGCTTGGTTCAACAGGCGATGTGTATGCGGAGTTGGGCGTGACACCACTGGTGAACATCAATGGCACGATCACGGTGATAGGCGGATCGGTGATGAAGCCGGAAGTGATGGAGTTAATGCGGCAGGGCAATCAACATTTTGTGCTGATCGATGAACTGGAGATTGCTGCGGGGAAGTTCATCGCTAAGCTTTGCAAATCGCCGGCGGGGTACACAGGTTTAGTGACCGGGGGCGCAGCGGCCGCGCTGGTGGTGGGTTACGCGGGAATGATGACGGAGGATCTGGAGCCGCGGATGCGGGTAATCCCCGATGTCAGCAATTTCCCGCGGAACGAAGTGATCATTCAGAAAAGCCACCGGTATCCGTTCGATCATCAGATCCGGCAAACGGGGGCGAAGTTGGTGGAAGTAGAGACGCGCGAGGAAATGATTGCGGCGATCAATCCAAAGACTGTGGCGATTCACTTCACCAATATTCTTTCGGATAACGGTAAGGTGAGCGGTACAGAAACTGTGGCGATCGCCAAAGAGCATAACCTTTACACGTTCAACGATGCCGCTGCGGATGTACCTCCGGTGGAACGCTTGTGGGAGTATGCGGCGATGGGATTCGACCTGGTGACGTTTAGCGGGGGAAAAGATATTTGTGGGCCGCAGGCGTCAGGGTTGCTGATTGGAAAGGAAGAGTTGATTCGGTATGCGCTGCTGAACATGAGTCCACAGGAGGACCGCATTGGGCGATGCTGCAAGGTGGGCAAGGAGACGGTTTTTGCGTTCTTGAAGGCATTAGAAATATTCGTGAATCAGAATTACGACGCGACGCTAAAGATGTACGACGAGCGGGCGAAAGTGATTAGCGACGCGATCGGAAAATTTGGGGTGGTCGCGCTGCCGCGGCAGTTCAATCCGCAGGCACTGGGAAATGTGACGCCACACTATAGTTGGCAGATCGACCCCGCGAAACTGAACCTTTCGGGCCAGGAAGTGATGCAGCAGTTGGCGGATACCCGGCCCATCGGGATTGGGAGCATGGGAGCGGGCGTCAGCGGGATGCGCGGACGCGATCCGGACGCGCCG
>DATJOO010000028.1:0-52716 GCA_035506955.1 Verrucomicrobiia bacterium | reverse complement strand
AGAAAGGCGCGGATTTCATGGCAGTCTGTGTCTTTATTGCGGCCAAAGATGAATACCCGCGATGCTTGCAAGGAAAGGGTACGTTCCTGGATTCGCAATATCCGTTCACCGAAGGATTGCAGAATCATTGCGCGGGCCTGTTTCGAATCTCGAATCAGGTGAAAAAACTGCTGTTTATCGAGGCGGGCGATGCGGCACGAAATCATGGCTCGTGCCGAGCCAAAAAACGGAGTGCCTACCAGTAGAGCCACTTCCCCTAGGAAATCGCCCCCATTAGCCTCGAACCCGGCAAACTCCGTCGGTTTTCCGTCAACGTCAATGACTAACCTCAGCTGACCTTCGAAAACGACGAAGAAACAGGCGGGCTCGCCTTCTCGAATGAACCATTCGCCCGGCTTTAACCGAACATCGGCGATGGTGCGCGCTAGGCGTGCGCGTTCTGTTTCTTCAAGACAGGCAAAGATTTTGACTTGTCGCAACTCGTCTGCAGTGAACATGCAACCATTTCACCATGGTGAGATGCGCCTTTATGATACAACCACTTCGTCTCAAGACCACCGCAGGCCTCGGTAGGTCGAGTTATCGGAAAATCTCTCAGGTCCCCAACCGCTGATGGCCTGCCACTGCAACTCCCACTCCGAGAATACCGTGGATTCTCGGCCGATTCGCACAATCAGCGATCGCCCCCGCCGCCTAACCATGTATTCAGGCTGGTATTGCGGTGCACGCGGGAGGTTAGTTGGACCGATGCAGCACCAGCAGCGTTAGATCGTCGGCTTGGATCGACGACGGCGCGAAGCTGTGCATTTCCTCCAGGCAAGCGTTCAGCAGCGAACGCGGTTCCGTGCAACCGAGTCGTGTGGCTAAGGCGCGCACGCGCGGAATCCCGAACTCTTCGCCCGCCGCGTTAAACACTTCCGTCAATCCATCCGTGTACAGCAGCAGCTTGTCACCAGGTGCGAGTGTCAGTTCGCACACCGGAAAATCCGTGGTGCAGAACATGCCGAAGGGAACGCCCGTCGCTTCGCGAGCGCACACACCCGCATCGGAAATGTGAAACAGAGGCAAGTGGCCTGCACTGACGTAAGTGACTTTTCCATCCGGCCGGGCCGAGCCAACGATCATGGTGGCGAACTGCCCCGCGGTGGTGCTGTCTGCGAATAGCCGGTTGGCATGCTCCACCATTTTCTGCAACGGAAGCTTTTGGCCGGCCAGCGTGCGAAATGTCGCGTGCAGATGGCTCATCAGCATCGATGCGGCCACACCTTTTCCCGAAACGTCGCCCAGCAAAAACAGGAAGCCATCCTCGTTCTCAATCAAGTCGCAATAATCGCCGCTGACCAGGTTCGCCGGTTGGTAGTGATAACACGCCTGCCAGCCATCCACCGCCCAATCCTGCCGCGGCAACAGCGCCTTCTGAATTCCCGCCGCGAGCACCAAGTCTTTTTCCAGCGCGCGTTGTTCTTCCTGCGAAAGGTGGTCCAGGCAAAAGCGCAGCAAGGGATTGTTGAGCAGCCGATCGGCTTCGATGGATTCGTGACACTCTTCGCAGATCCCGAAAGTGCCGTGTTGTAAGCGCGAAAGTGCCGCGTCCACGCTGGCCAGCAAGTTTTTCAGCGAAGCGTCAACAGGATTGGCCTGCGTGGCGGCGGTTAAACGTTCGCGACGAACTTGCAGTTCCGTTCGGATATACGCTTGTTCGGGAGTGGCCATCGTTCCTCCAGCACTCGATGCATTAGTTTGGCGGGCTGTTGCTGTGGAATCCATCCGGTTTGTACCTCCAAATTCAAATTTGGAAGGGAATTACGCGAGCAATATTACTCCGCGGTTGGCGCAACGGCCGCCCGGGATAAAAGTGGAGCGGCTGAGGCCCCGCGGGGGCTCTTCATGCGATGCCGTAAACGTTCTACCCGGCACATGAACTTTTTCTCTAAACGCCGGTGCCGCGCGCTCGCGTAAGGATCGCGGGAATGAAGATGGTTTAACTGCCGTTGCAGCGTTTTCAAGCCAAGCTGCGCAAATTCGACGGCTCGCGCCAGGTCGCGCGCGTGGCGCTCGTAATAGATTGCCAACTGCTCGCACGCGAACAGTGTTTCTTCGGGATTCGCCACCAGTTCGTGCAGCAGCATCGCGGCGCGTTCATGCTCCCCGCGTTTTTTCGCCATTTGGGCCAACTCACGCGTCGCTTTCGGCCGTAGTTCCGCCGGCAACCCGGCCGTCAACGCAAACGAACAAGCCGAGTGCGCGCGCTCTTTTTCGCCTTTGCGATGCAAGAATTTCGACAGACCAAACAGGTCCAACGTATCCGTGCCGGCGTAAGCCTCTTCGCGCGATTCCAGCAAATCGTTAATCTTGCCGAACAGCGCCGCCAGTCCGCGCAGGTCCATCTGATTGTGTCGCACTACGCCCGCGAGTGGTTGGCCGCTGCCGCCGCGCAAATAATCGAAGTAAAACTGCGGAATCATCGCCGAAGGCACATCGTCTTCGCGACGCCACCCGAGCCGCGCCGGGTCCATGACGTAGCGCTCGAGTTCCACCAGGCGCACCGTTCCTAGCCGTAATTTCCACAGCGCCCGCGCCGGATGCAGCAAATCCAGATGCGCCGCCAGTTTCGGCGCGCGGATTGTTCGCGTCATCGTGAAGCGGCTTTCCAGCAGCGGCCAATCGAACGTTTTGCCATTGAAGGTGACCAGCACTGGGCGATCTGCTAGCCGCGCCGAAAGCTCTTGCAGCAGCGAATACTCCTCATGCAGATCGCGCAGAAACAGTTGCTCCACTTGCAGCCCACCGGAATCCCACCAGGCCAGGCCTACGAGAAACGCGTACGTGCCCGTGCCCCCGGATAGGCCAGTAGTTTCCGTGTCCAGGAAAAGCCAGCGTTCGGGATCGGCCAAAGCTGTGCGTGCGCGCACGCTCATGGATTCGTCCCGCGTGCGCGTCAACAATTCCAGTGCATTTGGGGAAGGCGGCGCAAACTCCGGAGTGGAAAACCAATTGCGTATTGCCAGGTGCTCCCCGTATTGATTGCGCGCGATTCCGCCACCCAGCAAGTAGCTGATGGGATCCGTCTCATCGGGCAGCCGCAACTGGGGTGGCCGCGACGGAAACGCACGCGCTGGCTTCAACGCCGACAGCCGCGCGAATTTGTCAGTTGCACTCGCCATGGCATCCCCATTTCAAGGCACGTTCATTGGCGCACACGCGGTCCAGAATGGCCAACGCCGCTTCTTTCGCGCGCGGCGCCAAATCTCCCGCGGGTCCAACGCAGGAGGGGCAGCCCGCTTCGCACGGGCAGGCTTGAATCAGTTCGCGCGTTTTATGAATCAGCAGGTCGTGCGCACGGAACAGCGGCTGCGAGAAGCCGATTCCGCCCGGATAAGCGTCATACAGATACAGGTTCGGCTCAAAAAACTCCTTTTGCCCTGTCATCCACGGTTCTGTAGCAGCGGAACGCAAATCGTCGGTCTCCACTACTGCAACGGGTCCGGCGCCATCGGGCGACGGCGGCCGCTCGCCGATGGCCATGCCCAAATCGCGTCCGTCGCACATCAGCAGTAGCGTCGCCACCGATTCCATGGCGTGCAGCAGTCCGAACATGCCCGATTGCCGCTCGCTGATGCTGTACGGCAGCGATTCCAGCAAAGGCCGCTGCAACGTCAGCCAATACGCGGTGGTGTGCATTTCGTTTTCGGGCAGTTCCAGCTTTCCCGAGCCGATATTTTCGTTGGTGAAAAATTTGATTTTCTTGAAACCCACCACTTGCGAGCGCACCAATACATCGCCATGCGAGTTGCTGTGCCCGGAAGTGGTCAAAGTAGCCGGCACGATCTCGGCAATTTCAAGCACACGCACTTGCGTGTAGCGAATCGCATCCGTGTAGTAATCCACGTCAACTTGCTTCACGTACGCTTTGCGCTCTTTGAAATCCAGGTGCTCCACGTGATACTGCTGTGCGCCGTGCAGGTAAATGGCTTTTTCGTGAACGGTGGTCAACGCGCTGACGAAATCCACTTCGCCAATCACCACGGGCGCTCCCGTAATGTCGATGATGATGAAATTGTCGCTGGTCACTGACCGCAAGCTGATGGCGTCGGCGGGATACGCTTCGTTGGTCCAGTGATAATTCTCGCCGGCGCGATGCAAATAGCCCGCATCCGCCAGACGCGCGCACAAATCTTGCACGTCCACATCACCGAACTTTTCCTCCGGAGTAATCGGCAACTCAAAAGCTGCGCACTTTAGATGATTGATCAGGATTTCCAGATTGTCCGGCTGGATGAACGCGTGTTCCGGCGTGTTGCCAAAAAAATAGTCCGGGTGACGCACGATAAACTGATCCAGCGGCGCTGACGAAGCTACCAGCACGGTGCATGAACTGCCGGTGCGGCGTCCGGCGCGTCCTGCACGCTGCCAGGTAGCCGCGATGGTTCCGGGATACCCGGCCATCACTACGGCGTCCAGCGAGCCTACGTCGATCCCTAGTTCCATCGCTGACGTAGTGACCACGCCACGAATCTCCCCGCCGCGCAGTCCACGTTCGATCTCGCGCCGTTCCGTGGGCAAGTAGCCGCCACGATAACCGCGAATGGTTTCCGGTTTACCTGGAAATTGCGGGTTGGCTTGCTGCAGGTACGTGAGAATAATTTCCGTATGCAGCCGCGAGTTGGCGAACACCATCGTCTGTAAATCATGTTTTAGAAATTCCTGCGAAACTCGCGACGCTTCGTTGATGTAGCTTCGCCGAATCCCCAACGACCGATTTACCACCGGCGGGTTATAGAACACAAACGTCTTTTCGCCGGAGGGCGCGCCATTTTCCGACTGCACTTCCACCTGGTCCTCGATCAGCCGCGAAGCCAACTCCCCTGGATTCGCGATCGTGGCCGAGGAAAAAATGAACTGCGGCGTGCGCCCGTAGAACTGCGCGATGCGCCGCAATCGTCGCAACACGTTGCATAGGTGGCTGCCAAACACGCCGCGATACGTGTGCAGTTCGTCGATTACGATGTAGCGCAAATTTTCGAAAAGGCGCGTCCACCGCGTGTGGTGCGGCAAAATGCCCGTGTGCAGCATGTCCGGATTGGTCAGAACGATGTGGCTCTTCTCGCGGATGGCTTTGCGCGCGTCGCTCGGCGTATCGCCGTCGTAAGTGTAAACGCCAAAGCGATTCTCCAGACGCTGGTTCAGGTCGTACAGTTCCGCCAACTGGTCCTGCGCCAGCGCCTTTGTGGGGAAAAGATATAGCGCGCGCGTGTCCGCATCCTTCAGGATTGCGTCCAACACCGGCAGGTTGTAGCACAGCGTTTTGCCGCTGGCCGTCGGGGTCACTACCACCACATTTTTGCCGGCATGGATGGATTCCGCCGCGACCGCCTGGTGCGTATACAGTTGCCGGATGCCCTTCGCGAGGTAAGCCTTACGTAAATCCTCGTTCGCCCAAGCCGGAAACTCCGCCCACTGCGCTGGCCGGGCAGGGTAGTGGCGCACTGCTGTCAGAATTTCGCCGTTGGTATCGCGTTCCGTGAACGTGTCCAGAACCTGCGCCACGCGTGCCAGGGCTGTCGAGGTGTGCGGTTCTTGGGTGCGCGCGATATCGATGGGAGTAACGGCAGCCAGACGTACGGCGAGAGAATCGGGCATAAGCGGCACTCCAGTGATTCGCCTTTTGTTCGCTCAGGCTAGCATGTCGCCCCCTCATCCGCAACCCCCGATTTTTCCTCGGTTGTGGAATGCTTCCCTCGGCGATCGGTCTGTGTCTTCAGTGGGTAGCCTGTGCTTTCCTGGCTGACCGCCACGGCCGCCTGCCTCACGTATGTGTGCAGGCCCACCGCTTCTGCCATAATGCCGCCTGACGGAAGGGACGCATGAACCGCCTGGCTTCAAATCGCAATCGCGCCGCAGCAGTCCTCACCGACATCCACTTTTGGGTGCCGGCTCTGGTGCTGCTTGGCGGCTTATTGCTGCTGAAGTTCCTTCGTTAATCTTCGTTACGGAGACTCATGCCAGCCGACTTGGCGCCTGCGACCGCAACCATCGACGACCGTGCACGATATCGCCGCCTGCAACTCCTCGGAATTCTCTGCGGTTTCACGGCTGGCGCGTGGCTCGGCGCCGCCGAAGCGCCCACCAAGCTGGTGACCATCGGCATCTCGCCCATGGCCATTTCGCTGACCATGGTGGTCGGTGTTTTCCTGGCCCGCTGGAGCCTTCCCGCGCTTTTTCTCGGCACCAGCTCGATTCGCGCCGATGTCGCTCGCGCACCTCACCTGATTTGGTGGGCGCTGCTCGCCGGTTGTCTTTGGGCGGTTGCCAACACACTCACCATCTTCGCGATTCGCGACGTGGGCCTCAGCATTGCCTTTCCCCTGTGGAATTCTAATGGCTTGCTCGGCATTTTGTGGGGCTTCCTGTTTTTCAATGAATTGCGCCAAGCCGGCTGGCGCCGCTGGGCCGGCGTTTTGGGCGGAGCCATCGTGATGTGTGTCGGCGCAGCGATTCTGGCAATTGCCTCCACATCACAAACTTCCAACGCGCATTCTCTTCACGGTGTGTGGGCCGCGCTCGGGGCCGGCGTCCTCTGGGGCACCATGTACATTCCTTATCGCAAGGCCTACCTGACGGGGATGAATCCGCTGTCGTTCGTCACCTTCTTCACCTTCGGCGAACTGGGAATGATGTCGGCACTAGCCGTCAGCTTCAATGGACTCGCGCCGCTATGGCAGGAACTCTCCTCGGCGCGCGCCATTTTGTTCTGGCTGATGCTGGGCGGCTTTGTCTGGGTAATTGGCGATTTATTTCAGCAATACGCCGCCAAATACGTCGGTATTGGCCGCGGCATTCCTCTTTCGAACACCAATCAACTTTGGGGACTGCTCTGGGGCATTTTCGTCTTCGGCGAATTGCAGGGAAAGGGTCACGCTACCTACCTGCAGGTGATCGGCGGGTCCTTACTGATGTTGCTGGGCGTGGGCGCGGTCGCGTTCGCGTCGGCCAGCGATCGGGAACACGAACGATGGCGAGAAGCCGCCGAACGCGAGGCCCAGCGCTACGGCGTTGCTGCCGATTATGTGGCGGCGCGGTTTGCCGGCCGCCAAGCCGCCGGCGAAGCCCCACCGCGGCGCACCTTGCTCGATTGGGTGCTCGTCGCGTGTGCCACTGGCGTTCTTCTTGTGTTTGCCGCCATCGCACGCGTCCCTGAAATTTCCGTGCAATGGCTTCCCGCACTGCTCCTGACCTTTGCGCTGGTGCTGCTTCTGCTGCTCTGCGGCGCCAAGCTTTGGCGCACTACGCGCTTTCACTGATACAGTATTTCTTCGCGAATGGTAGACATCGCAAAAGTGGATGTGGTGGGCGTCGGCCTGAACGCCACCGACACGGTTATTCCGGTTCCTCTCTTCCCGGAGAACGGATCCAAGGTCGAAATTCATTCCGCCAACACCTACTTGGGCGGCCAAGTCGCTTCGGCGATGGCCGCGTGCCAGCAATGGGGCTTGCGCACGCGCTACATCGGCAAGCTAGGCGAGGATCACGCAGCGGAACTCCACCGTGCGGAATTTGCGCGCCTCGGCATCGAAACGCATTTGTTTACTGCACCTAAGTGCCAGAGCCAGCAAGCTTTCATCCTCGTCGATCCGCATGGCGATCGCACGGTGCTCTGGAAGCGCGATCCGCGGCTCACCTTATTACCCGAGGAATTGCGCCGCGAGTGGGTTGTGAACGCCCGCGTCCTGCACCTCGACGGCCACGATACTTGCGCCGCCGCGCAAGCCGCGCAATGGGCTCGCGAAGCGCGTATTCCGGTGGTCGCTGACCTCGACGATCTTTATTCCGGCTACGAAGCTCTTTTGCCCAACATTGATTTTCTGATCACCAGCCGCGATATTCCCACGCGGCTGACCAGCGATTCGAACCTGCGGACCGCATTGCCGCAGGTGCATCAACGTTATCGTTGCCGGTTAACCGGCGCAACGTTGGGCGAGGATGGCGCGTTGGTGTGGGACGGCCAACAGTTTCACTACGCGCCCGCCTATCTTATCGACGCCGTCGACACCACCGGCGCGGGCGACACGTTTCACGCCGCCTACATCTACGGCTACCTGCAAGGCTGGCCGCTGCAACGCCAACTGGAATTCGCCTGCGCCGCCGCCGCCCTCAATTGCACCGCAGTCGGCGCCCGCGGCGGCATTCAGCCCATAGAGAAGATCGAGCATTTCATGGCCAATGCCCCAAGGCATCCGGCGCGTGTTGATGCGTCGACAGGGGTATAATCGCCGTTAACCGCGGCCTTCCCGAGCGTATGAGGAAATCGACCCCAATTTGCATGCTCGCTATCGCGTCGTGCCTTTGCGCACGAGCCTTGGCCCAAGACAATTCGAATTTACTGCATGCTGTTGCTGCAAACTACCGTTCCTTGTCCAGCTTCGAAATCAGTGGCGAACTCCAGGCAGATATACCCGGGTCGCCATGGAAGCTACACGTGCGCTTGGACGACGCTTTGCTTTCGCCGCAAAGCCCCTTGTTGAAATATGGCGACGTCCGCCGATTTAGCGCGAGTGCGAGAACCATCAGCGATTCAGCAGGGAATCCGGGACCACGAACTACAGAAAACATGAATGTGATGATGCCTGAGCACGCGGCTCACTTCACGGAAATCGATTCACGAATCCTCAACCAGAGACAGCTTCCCGACGAAGCCATGCGCTTTAACGGGTCTACAATTCAGTGCGCCGTTTTCGAAGTCACCTACGACCGAAAACAATGGAAGCCCGAAGAGCAAACGATAAAGTACTGGATTGATCCGCAGCATCTGTTGGTCGTGAAGCAGGAATTCGCGGAGTGGCAGGGTAAAACAGCTGAGTCTCGCGCTTTATGGCATTGGGTGTATACCGTGGACTCAGTGGCGGTGAACGAACCGCCGTCTCAGTGGGTGGTAGACAGCGCAATGAATGTAAATACTCATACTCCTACCGTCCGGAATGAGTGGGTCGGTAAGCCAGCGCCGGATTTCCAATTGTCTGATCTGAATGGCTAGATAGTGCGCTTGTCGGACATCAAGGGAAAAGTGGTTCTTCTCGACTTTTGGGCCACTTGGTGCGGTCCTTGTAGAGAAGAAATGCCGAGCCTGGAGAAAATTGGCGCGGCATACCACGAGAAGGATGTGCAGACGTGGGCCATTTCTTCCGAAGAATCGTCGGTGTTGAAGCGGTGGTCGCTCGAACAGCCCCCCGGCCTGCAAATTCTGGTCGATACGGACGGCAAGGTTGAGGACCGCTTCGAAGTCCAGGCCATGCCTGCCCTCGTCATTATCGGTCGTGACGGCAAAATCCTCAGCTACTATGAGGGCCCGCAGTCGGAGCAAAGCTTGCGATCCGTTATCGAGCAGGCACTCACCGAATCACCGGCAAAGAACAATTGAGTCGCCGTTGGGTTACTTCGCCGCGTTGGCTGCCAGCGCTTCAATCACCGCAATATTCGGCAGTAGGTTCGCCGGCAGATTGTGCCGCTTTTGCAGATAGTCTGTAGCATTGTAGGAAACCCAGGTGTTGCCCGCAGTATCTTCGGCCACCAGAATTTTCAGTGGAAGGTCGAGCGCAGCGCTGGGCGAAGCCAGCATCAGGGGCGTCCCGGCTTTGGGATTCCCGAAAATGAGCAGCTTCGTGTTCGGCATGCGCAAGCCTGCTTGTTCCGCTTCGCCACTGTGATCCACAATCGCGAAAAGCTTCACGTTTTTCGCCTGCAAAATCGTCTCGAGCTTCGACACCGTTTCCGCAACGGAATGCGCGCTCGCGATGCGTACGATTCCCTTTTCACGAACCGCTTCAGGAACGGCAGACATAAAGGCCTCCTTGCGAAACTCGGACGCCGAAAACATGGCCGTAGCCACCGGAAACTGCGTCACGCGATTAGACAATCGCCAAAGGACAAACGATTCATGTTTGTTGGCCGGTGTCCACAAGCCGCACCCTACGGCGTGACCTTCACCATGACCACCGAATGGGATGGCACCTTCGCGGAATAGCTGCCCGTGACCGAGCCCACATCCTTGTGCGTCCAAAGATCGCGCACCTTCGCGGGCAGATGATTGGGGTAGCCAATCTGGTCCCAGGAAACGCGCACTTCGCTTTCCGAAGTTCCACGATTGAACAGCATCACCGCGCGGCTGCCATCCCCCAGCGGCTTCGACCACACTTCCAGGTCGCCATCTTTCCAGATGCGCCGGCCCTGTTGACCCAACTTGTCCTGGTTCACCGCGATCACTTCCGCGTTCGTCAGGATTTCCTTGATTTCCGGCGACATGGAGCGCACATCGTTTCCGGCAATCAACGGTGCGGCCAGCAACGCCCAAAAACTGAAATGCGCGCGATATTCGGGAATGGTCATGCCGCCATTGCCCACTTCCATCATGTCCGGATCGTTCCAATGACCGGGTCCGGCGTAGGGATACAGTTCGACTTGCAAATCCAGAATGTCGACCATGCCATGCTCGCAACAATTCCCGTCGGGCCATTTCTTCATGCTGTGCCACTTGTCGGTGATGTCGTCGGTGGTGCGCCACAGGTTGCCGATGCCGTTGGCCCATAGCCACGGTTTCGCGGTGCCCCATTCGCACATGCTGAACACGATGGGCCGCCCGGTGGCGAGCAGCGCCTTGCTCATGGTGGTGTACGCTTCTTGCGCGTTGCGCGTGCCCGTGTTGCACCAGTCGTATTTCAGGTAATCCACGCCCCAGCGCGCATATTGCAACGCGTCTTGATACTCATGCCCCTGGCTGCCAGGGCGCCCCGCGCAAGTATTGGTTCCCGCGTCGGAGTAGAGCCCAAACTTCAAGCCTTTGGAGTGGACGTAGTCGGCGAGCGCCTTCATACCGGAAGGGAACTGTTTGGGGTCGGCCAGGATAAATCCATTTTCGTCGCGGCTGACCTGCCAGCAATCGTCGATCACCACGTACTGATAACCAGCATCCTTCATCCCATTCGTGGCGATGGCGTCAGCCACGGATTTGATCAAATCTTCGCTGACGTTGCAGGCAAATTTGTTCCAGCTATTCCAGCCCATCGGCGGGGTTTGCGCCAGGGAGTTGCGTTCCACCTGCGCATTCGCCGACACCGCAAACAAAATGCTCGCCAACAAAGCAAAACCGAACGCTGTTGCGACTTTCCGCTTCGGACTCATCTGTTTTCTCCTATGGACTGTTCCATCAGGTAGAGAGCGAGCGCCTGGTTGGCCTGCGTCCATGCCAATGGCGAATTGATATTGGAAATATAACTTCCGTGTTTCAGGAAATAAAGCTCGGGACATGCCCCGCTTGGGGTGATTTGCGCCAACGAGCGATTGAAGTAGCGCACCTGCTTCTCAAGGCTCCCTCGATCCGAGCGATCCTCAAGGAATCGCTGGCCATAAATCACCGACAGCAGAGGATCAAAGATGCACCACTGTGCCTCGCAATTCGGCTGCAAGTGCGCGTCGCGAAAATCCAGCCGGTCGCTGAAATCGGCGGTCATCTCGTTTGCCGCGAACCACTCGTCGTAATCCTGGCAGAAGTACGAATCGCCGGCGTATCGCTTGATTCCCACATCTCCTTTTAACCGCGCCTGCACCAGGTTCAGGATCGCGTCCTGCATGGCTCGTGTGCGAATCACATTCAGTGGATGAACCAGCAAAAGTAGCGCGGAATCCACCAGTCGCTCCGGCGGGGATTCAAAGGGCAGCGTTCTCTCCAGGCGTTCCCGGCCTTTGGCGATCAACCCATGCAGGGTCTCCGCTTGCGATCGTGCGCTTGCTGCGCGCTCCGCGTGTTTGAGCATTTCCTCCAGACCGGCCAGCACGGCGCCCACGCTGGAGTTGTTGATCTTGCGGCCTTCTTCCCATGCGCCACTATCGCGGTCTTGCCAATATTCAATCGCCTCGAAGTAGCGGGGAAACAGTCCATAAATTTCGGAATCGTCTGCCGTCACTGGCAACGCGTCACTATTCGCTAACACAAATCGAAACCACAGCGCATGACCCAGCGCGTCGTTTTGCGCTTGCGGCCATTTTTTCGGCAGTTCTCCCAGCGTTTGTGCGGTAAAGCGAATGTGCGGCCGGCGGCCGGCATCTTCCTGCAAGTGGTGTGTGGGATCGTCAATGATTTCGCGAAACCGCGGCACTTGCGTAGCGAAGAACCGCGTTAAGCCCTGCATGCACGCAATCGCTTCTTCAGCATGGCCACGACGCCGTAACGAGTCCGCGACCATCACGTTGTCGCGCACCCACACATTCTGATAACCGGTCACAGAATCGGTGGCTTGGCTGCCGCTAGCCGCGAATAAGCCATTCGCCACCGGCAAGATTTCGTGCGTCCGGTATTCCGCAAGCACCTGCTTGATCTTCGCCAGGCTCTCCGGCGTGTATTTTGTCGCAATCAAATGCCGCAGCAGTCCATTTTCGAGAGCCAACCGGTGTTCTCCTCCACTGTGGACGCCGTTCAGCGCGCCGCGGGAATTTTAGCGCATCCCGGGCCATTCGCAGGCGGCACTTCGATGCTTTCCGAGTCGTAGGGTTAAACCGGCGGTACTTTTTTGTGTCCAACTGGAAAATGGCGGGAACAAAACAAAGCTCGCCGGTGTCAGAAACATCGTAGCCTCTTGTGTCGTATCTTCAGGACAGAGGCACGCTGTTCCAGCTCGATTCTGCGCGCCGTTTCATCCTGAGGGTGCCGAGTTCATGCACATGGGGGCTTCAGAAGAGAGCCGCTTAGAGCGGCGCAGAGCGCCTCGTTTCCGTTATCAGGCGATAGTGGAAATCGAGTGGGGTTCGGCTCGTTTGCGTGCGCGCACCCGCGATATCAGCGAAGGCGGCATGTTCATCGAAGCCGACGATGTGCTCTGGGTGGGCGCCGGTTTTCGCGCTCGTCTTACGGTCGATCGGCCCATGTGGCTGGAATGCTCGGTCAAGCGGGTTGAACCGGGCTTGGGTATGGGCGTTACCGTAGAGCTTCGCGAAGATCAAAGCCAGCGCAATTATCGCGAATTGCTGGCGAAATTGGCAGGCAGTTAGTCCTCCCGCCCTCTCGCCGTATACTAGAATTCATGACACGTTGTCTGGATTGCGGGTCTCCGCGCGCCAGTGACCAATGTCCCAATTGCGGACTGACCTCGGCGGCGGCTGAAGTAGTGTTTCGCCGCAGGCTCCTCCGGCAAATGGCCTTCTTCCTGGGCGGTTCGTTGCTCTTCCCTTACATCAGCCAGGTCTATCCTCCCCTCGATGTGGACGCCATGCTGGTCTTTTTCGGCCTGGTCTTCTTTGCCACGCTCACCTTGGCCATTTTTCTGGATCGCCAGGCACGCGCCCGCAAGGACATCGAGATTCTCCGTCACCTCTTCACCGGATTGATTCCCATTCCCTTTATCTTGTCCGCGGCGCTGTTCCTGAACGGCAAGTTCGACGCACCCAAAAACATTGAGTTCCATGAGACTACCGTGGAAGGCCGCTACTTGATGAAGGGCGTTGTGCGTGGCACGCGCCGGTTATTCGTGTATTCCTGGCGCGAGGGACGGAGGATCGAGCGGCTGGGCGTGGATCCCGACGACTACGACCGATTTCACGTGGGGGATAAGGTGAACGTGGGCGTGGCGCCCGGTGCGATCGGCATACCATGGTTTTACGGTGTGTATCGCGCGGAGCAGCCGCCTCCCAAGACGCCGATGCCGCCGCAAACTTACATGGATTCCGGTAAGCCGGGTGCGAAGCCGCAGCAAGCTCCAAATACCTCGACGCCACATTAACTAATAGATAGGGCGGCCATTCAGGCCAAGGGGAAGCTGCAACTCCAAAAAATGCCCGTTTTTGCCTAAGCGAAAACGAACCCGTTCCATGCTGCCGACATTGCGTTCGACGAAATCCGGCGTCTCGATGGGCTGAGCGGGAACGTCCGCCGTGGACCACTCCACCGCATCGCCCACCACTTTGATTTTGTCGGGGTCGATGTCAAACACTTCCTGGTCTTGCACATTCACCAGCAGGTAGCGCTTCCAGAGTCGCACCAGCAGCACGCCTTTTTTCTCGGAGTGATAAATATTCCAGGAGTTCGGCGCGTTCTCGTTGTAGCGAACAATGGCGAATTCCAATGTGTGCCAAGTCAGAATCCTCGCGGGCGCTGACGGCGATTGCGCCGTTGCGTTATAGGCAAAGCCCCCGATGATCAGCGCTCCCGCAAGCGCGGCCAGATAAGCGCGAAGGTTCCTGCTCATTTGCCGAAACCGCATTCGCGCCACAAGCTGCCCCACTCCCACAAGCCGAATCCCGTTTGCGCCGGAACCGGATGACCGACTTGCCGCGCCAGCATGGCGATTTGGCCACGGTGATGCGAATCGTGCGCAATCAAGTAGCCCACGAAGCCCACTACGTCTGGCTTGAAATTCGGTACTTTCCCGGCTGGGTCGTTGAGCGCTTTTTCGAGCAGCACATGGATGGAGGCAGCGCTGGACTTCAGCGCCGTTTGCACCTGCGCGCGGGTGGCCTTGTCGGGATCGAGCTTGGCTGGATGCTTTCCGGTCTTATCCGCCGCGGAAAGCCACATCAGCCGTACATGATGAATATGTACCGCGATAGCCCCAATAGAACGGCCCTTCCCAGAGGGCGGCGGAATTTGCCAGGCGGCTTCGGCCACGTGACTGAGCAGCAGTTGGTTGGCCTTCTCGTTGATGGCAAATGTTTCCAGCAACGACTTACGAAAGTCGAGATTCGCCGACTTCGGGGCCGATACCACGTTGGCAGCCATAGCTAAACACCCTCGTAAGTGCAGTATACGAAAGTGTACGACAACCTGGTTCCGGTTGCCTCCGCGCACGGCAGCGCGCAATGTTGTAGCGGCAGGTTCACCCCGCCGCCCAGCGGGCATAAAGCCGCCGCTACTAAAATTGTTTGCGGGGTAGAGAGGACCAGGGAAGGAGCGGGCAAAAAAATTGGGGCGCTTGAACCTTGCGGCTCCGGCGCCCCTTTCAATTGTGCCGACAAGTTTTTGAGGCTCCTCGGCTCAATCTGGGCGCAGAATAATCCCGGTGCAGGCGCTTGGCAAGAGGGGTACACCCTAATTTTCTGTGCAAAACTGTGTACGTTTGTGGAAAAACTCCGGTGCCACAAAGCATCTATTCGACAGGTGTAGCGGCGTAAAGCCGTTGCAACAGAAAAGAGGCAATCGATGACGCTATCGGCTCGCAATCGCTTGGAGGGCAAAATCACGGAACTCGAGTTTGGTGGAGTCATGGCGCACGTGGTCGTGCGTGTGGGCGAGAATTTGATTGAGAGCGTAATCACCAAACGCAGCGCCGAGGAAATGAAGCTAAAAGTCGGCGATACCGTTACCGCCGTAATCAAATCCACCGAAGTCATGCTCGAAAAGAAATAGACGACCCGAGCGGCTGCTGGAGATGCCTCCTAGCTTGGGATCGAAGATAGAAACACGGCCTTGCCGGCTCTGCCGGAGGCGACGTGGGAGTAAAGCTGACGCGCTTCGTCCAGCGAGCCCCGCTTGGCGATAGCTGCGGGTTTGAGCACTCCGGCTTCAAACAGGGGACTGAGCGACGAAAGGAGTCCGGCGCCATCGGTGACCGTCAGTGCTACCGAGTCGACTCCGAAAAGCGTCAGCCGGCGATGGTAAAAATCAACGAGATCGAAGCTGACGCGACGATTGCCTGCGGAGGTGATAGCCACCTGGCGGCCAAGACGCCGCAGGGTCGACAGCACGGGCTCAAAAAGTTCCCCACCCACACAGTCAAACGCCACGTCCACGCCTCGTCCCTTGGTAATTTCCTGCACCGCTTCTTTTAGATCGGACGAACTGCTATCGACGTAACCCAGCAATTGAATTCCATCGAGTTGTTTCGATTGCGGCTTGCGGTCGACGGCGATGAGCTTGGCGTTTTGGGTGTGTCCCAATTGCAGCACCGCCGAGCCGACGCCCCCTTGCGCACCGGTAACCAGAAGCGTTTCGCCTTGCTGCAAATTGGCGCGCTGAAACAGCCCTTTATACGCGGTCAGAAAATTTACGCCGACGCAGGCGGCATCCTCGAAGGAAAGATTGCGAGGCTTAGCGGAGACGGCTTCCGCCGGAATGACCAAAAATTCGGCGTGGCTGCCGTCGCGGCTGAAGCCGATGTCACCTCCGCTGCCCCACACTTCCACGTTGTGTAAGTTGGATGGACCGTCGACGACGATGCCGGCAAAGTCGCGGCCCGGCGTGCGGGGCAGTGTGGTGGACGCCATTCTGCCTTCCAGATTTTTGACGTCGCTGGGATTGATGCAGGCGGCCAAGATTCTGATTTTCACTTCGCCAGGGTGAAGGACAGGATCGGGGATCTGTTCGACCGAGAGGTTTTCAAGGTTATTCGCGAAGGCGGAAAAACGGACCGCTTTCATAGAGACCCCCTTTCTCTGGAGCGCGAGCTGGAGTCGGAAGGCCGGATGTACACCGGGAGGAAGCGCCTCTGAGGATATCACGCCATTCGGAATTTGCGGATTTCGGGGTGGGTGAGTCAGGCTGAGGCTGCGGGAAGAGTACAATTCGAGTATGAAAAAATCCCAGGGTCTTGTAGCGGCCTGCCTTTGCTGTTTTACGCTGTTTGGGTGGTCGGTTCTGGCGCAGCAGTCTGGTTCCACAGAAGGCAAGAGCTTGCGGTTTACGTTGGATGACGGAGCGATTGTACGCGGCGATTTGCAGCAGAAACAGATTGCACTGATTTTTACCGGCGGAGATTACGGGGAAGGGACGGAAGCGATCCTGAACGCACTGGATAAATTGCAGATCAAAGCAGGATTGTTTGTAACCGGTGGATTCCTGAGCAAAGCGGAACGGCGCCACTTGGTGGAAAGAGCGGTGGCGGAAGGGCAGTATGTGGGACCTCATTCGGACCAGCATCCACTGTATTGCCCATGGGATGATCGAGACAAATCGCTGATCACCGAAACGGAGTTCAAGAAGGATTTGCGAAAAAATATCGCTGATCTTAAGGCATTGGGCGCGCTGAAAGCAGAGCCCATCTATTTCATTCCGCCGTACGAGTGGTTCAATGCCGACCAGGTGAAGTGGGCCAAACAGATGGGCGTGGTCATGTTCAATTTTTCTCCGGGAAGCGGGTCGAACCGCGATTACATGCCCGAGAGCGATGCAAAGTTCGTCTCGTCACAAAAAATCCTGCAGGATATTCTGGCGTACGAAAAGAAAGATGCCCACGGATTGAATGGCTATATTTTGCTGTTGCATTTGGGCGCGGATCGCCAGGACAAGATGTTTTTGCTGGTGGAACCGCTGGTTCAGGAACTGCGGGCGCGAGGGTATGCGTTTGTGCGGATCGACGCGATGTTGAATGCGGCCAAGCCAGCGAATTAGGAAGAGCGAGTGATGACGAAGGCCACGGGAGCATGGCTATAATGCGAAGGGGTGCGAGGATCAATTGACGAAGCGAATCTGGCGGGTAGTGGGTCGCGTGTATCCGAAGTGCAGCACAATTACGCAGGCAATTGCCTACAACGTGTTTCTGGCGTTTTTCCCGATGATGCTGCTGGCCGTGGGTTTCGCATCGACGTGGATCGGCACGAAGGCTGGAACGATGGAGGCTTTCCGGAATTTTACGGATTTTCTGCCGCCGGGAAGCCAGGGAATTGTGTCGGATTTTCTGGATAAACGCGGGCCGGACATCTGGAAATACGCGCTGGCCGGGGCCGCCGGGGCATTGATCGGCGGAACCCAGGTGATGAAGTTGCTCATGCGGGGAATCCACCTGATTTACGGTGAAGTTGAGCGAATCGGATTTGTGCACAGGCAATTGCGCGGGTTGTTGCTGTTGCTGATTACCATGATGCCGATTTTAGCCGCGGGCATTTTGGGAGTGTTCGGCCGGCCCCTGCGGCACTGGCTGACCGGGAGGTTGGGGCACGGAGCTCCGGTGCACAGCTTGTGGCTGGTGTTCTTCCCGTTGACGGCCATGATCCTGGCGATGCTGGCGCTGACGGTGATTTACTGGGTGGCGCGGCCCAACGAAAAACACCTGCGTCAGGTGTTGCCGGGAGCGGCGATGGCCACACTGCTGTGGTGGCTGGCGAACGCGCTATTTGGATTTTATGTGCGGAAAATGCCGGCGAACGTGGTATATGGCGGATTAGCGGCGGTCATCGGCTTGCTGGTGTGGATGCAGATTTCGGCAGTGATTGTGTTTTTTGGGGCGGCATGGAATGCGGAATTGGCCGCGGCGAAAAGCTATCGTGGTTAACGGGCAACGAATGTCGAAGGTGAAAGTAGAAAGCTATGCGGGATACAAGGCCGACGAGCGACCGATGCGACTGAGGCTCGGAGAGCGGAGCCTGGAAATTGTGGAGGTAGAAGATCACTGGTATGCGCCCGGGGAAACCTATTTTCGTGTGCGTGTCGAGGGCAGTGATCGTTACGTGTTGAAGCACGTGGAAGCTCAGGACACTTGGAGTCTTGAGGGTTATCGCAGCGGAGCGAGTTAAGACCGCGGCGTTAATAAGTCGCCTCGCCCAGCATGCGATCCATTCTGGCAATAGTTCAACTGAAATTTGAGGCGACGACGCGGCCAATGTTCGCTAGCGCGGCGGAGTGTTCGGCGTCGGGCGCTGCGGATTCTACTAGATACGCAGTGACCAAAATAGGTTTGCCATTGGGCCGCCAGGCGATGGCGATATCGTTGACCGAACCGTTCTGGCCGTGGCCGGTCTTGTCGCCAACACGCCAGGTTGAGGGAAAGCCGGCGCGCAGAGCTTGAGCGCCAGTGGTATTGCCGATGAGCCAATCCTGCAAAAGCTTTTGAGAATCGGCAGAAAGCGCGCCAGGATCGACCAAGAGGGTCTTCATATCCTGGAGCATGGCGGCGGGTGTGGTGGTGTCGCGGGGATCTCCAGGAATAGCGGAATTCAGACTGGGCTCGTTGCGATCGAGACGGGTGAGGGAATCATCTAGGGACCGAGCATACTGCGTGAACGCAGGCGGACCGCCGATCGCGGCGAGGAGGAGATTGGCGGCGGTATTGTCGCTGTATTGGATGGCGGCGCCGCACAGCGCGGAAACGGTCATGCCGCCTTCGGCCAAGTGGGCTTTGGTGATTGGCGCCCATTCGAGCAAATCCTCTTTGGTGTAGGACACAATGCGATCGAGTTTTTCACTCTGGTGGTCAACCCGCGCGAGGATAGCGGCGACGAGAAGAAGCTTAAAGGTGCTGCACATCGGAAAGCGCTCGCAGGACCGATGCTCGAAATGTTGTCCGGTGGCGGTGTTGAGCGCGGCGACGCCCACGCGTCCGCCGAGGCGGGATTCAATTTCGGCGAGGGCTTCGGCGGGGATGGGGGCGGTGGTTGGGTTTTGTACCAGAGCGGTGCGTGTGAGCACGAGTGGGATCAGAGCGGACGCGCCGAAGAGAAATGCGCGTCGCGTTTGCAAAAAGTCGCGGTCGGGGACATTTCTGATGCCGGCCGGTTTCTCGGTGCTCGGTGTGGTCAATCTGGTCTCCTCGAATCCTCGCTCGTGTGCGCCTAATGTAATCCTACGTCATCCGAAGAGCGAATAGCGCTCGAGACACGAAGGTCAAAGAGGAATTTCCGTTCGAATTCACGTGTCTTTGAGCTGCGAAAAACGAACGGCGTACAATTCAGGACCCAGGGCGAAGTGCTCCTGCTGCGAGGATAGCTATGACGCAATGGTTCGCGCGTGCGGTGCTGCACGTGAGGGATGTTGATGCCTCGGTTGGATTTTACGTGGAGCGGCTCGGGTTCACGAGCCCGTGGTGTTATCGAGAAGGCGGGAAGGCGCATGTTGCCCAGGTGGAACGACAAGGCTGCGCGCTTATCTTGGCGGACACGTGGCCGGAGAAGGTCGGCAAAGGGCTGGTGTTCATTTCGTTGAACGTCGAGCCAGAGATGCAGAACGCCGCATTGGACGGACTGCGGGCGGAATTCGACGGCCGCGGGGTTACGGTTAAAGAAGGTTCGTGGGGTTATCGGCTGCTGGTGGTCGAGGATCCTGATGGAAACGAACTGTTCTTCAACTATCCGAAGGAAACGGCGCCTGGGGACCGATAGGCGACGGGTGGTGGGTGAGACCGTGACGCACCCACACCGGCTTGCTTTCAATGATGGTATGGTAAATTATCCAGTTTGATTAAAACCTTGCCGGGGGAAGTGACATGCGACACTTTGCCAGACGCAAGAAGCCAGTTGCTTTTCTGTTCATCGCGTTGCTCCTCATTCTTGGAGTCGCCGCACACGGACAAACACCGGCCCAGACCGCGGGCGGTTCAACGGCAAATCCCCGAGCTTTGAACGTTACTGCTCTGGATGAGAAGGGGCAGCCCGTGACAGACCTGGATAGCAAGGATTTTCAGGTCTACGAAGACAATAAGGTTCAAGCCATCACGGATTTTTATCCGCCGATGCCGCCGCGACCGGGGAAGGCTGCTTCTGCGACGTTGATCTTGTTCGATCTGCTGAACACAGTCTTCACGCAGAGAGAAAATTCGACGACGCAAATCGTGACTGCGCTGCAACCGTTGGAGGCGAGCGACTCCATTTTTTTCTACGTATTGAGCAACCGCGGCGAATGGTACCCGGTGCGCGCGCTGTATACACAATCGCAGGGATCCTCGAGCTCTGGCGACAATGCCCCGTGGACTCGACAGATTCGACCGCTGTTGGATCAGACGATTGATAAGGTGAATGCACTGAGGATTGAAGCCTATAAGGATCAGGGAGGTCGCAGCGCTGCGACATTTCTGGCGTTGAACCAAATCGGCAATGCCTTCGTGAAAATTCCTGGCCCGAAAACTATCGTGTGGCTGACACGGGGCGCGCCAAACTGGGTGGACTATCCGTATGGGTGTAAAGACGTTCCATTTCCCGACGGAACCGGCAGTTACATCGGCGGCAAATGCACCGATTCATGCACACGGAGGCCGGGAGTGGCAAAGTGCGTGGATTACACGGCGTTCCTGGCGGGCTTTGGTGCAAAGCTGGCGCGAACGGACACGGTTTTTTCCAGCGTCATCATCAACCCGCAGGGCGCTCTGCCGCCGGCGGACCGCGGCCGGTCGCGAGACACGTTGCAACAACTGGCCAACGTTTCTGGTGGGCAGGTTTATCTAAAAGGCGAAATCGAAAAGGCGATTGCGGAGGCTTTGCAAGGCGGGCGCGCTCGTTATCAGCTCACTTACAACGGCGTTGCTCCCGATGGCAAATACCACAAGGTGCGGGTGGAATGCTCGCGAAAAGGGGTGAGCATCGAAGCCCCGCAGGGATATTACGCGGAAGACGCGAAAGCAAACTGAAGAGTTTCAGAAAAGAAGTCAAAGAGCAATTCCCTCATGGGCTAAAGGCCAGTCTGTTTCCAGGCATTCATGTCGGAGCGGAAGCTCCAACCCCGGTGTCAAGCATACGCATTGCACACAGCGAAACTGGAAATGCTTTTGGCTGAGATGCGCGATGTGCGATTGCAGGGAAGCTACGGTACACTGGGCGGCTATGAGCGTAATCGATGAAGTGGTGGAAGCAAACCGCAAGTATGCGGAGACACATGAGCTCAAACGGCTGACGCCGCGGCCAGAGCGCAAGTTGGCAGTGCTGACGTGCATGGATACGCGGCTCTCCATTTTGACCTTAGGGTTGAAGGCGGCGGACGCGCATATCATCCGCAACGCGGGTGGAATCGTGACCGACGATACGCTGCGCTCGCTGCTGGTATCGCATTACCTGCTGGGGACGGAAGAGTTCATGGTCATTAACCATACCGATTGCGGATTGATGCATACGAGCGAGCAGGACCTGCGCACGCGGATCCAGAACCGCACCGGAACGGCGGCGATTGCGCCTTCGTTCTTTTACGCCTTCCAGAACATCGAAGAGAACGTGCGGCACCAGTTACAGAAGCTGCGGAGCCACCCGTGGGTGCCACAGACGGTCGCGACGCGTGGGTTCGTGTACGACGTAAGCAGCGGTTTGCTGCGGGAAATTACATAACCTATCGCGAAGCCAACACATCTTTTATGTGCAGGCGCGCTTTTCGCTAGGAATTGGGGAGCGGTTTGCGCTAACCTTTTTGTCGATCACTGGTCAGGAATCTAGAAAAAGTTAAGGAGGCTTCAGGGATGAAGAACGTACTGCGTTTTCTTGCGATCGCGACGTTGCTGGTATTTGCGGTGCGCGCTGGCGACGATGTTGTGACGGCCGTCCATGGCACCGTTACCAAGATTGATGCCGGAACAAAAACCATAGTGGTGAAGACCAAAGACGGTACGGAGCACACGGTGCATTACACCGATAAGACCGCAGTGTGGGGGGCGGACAAAACCGCGGCCGGGGCGAAAGATATCGGCAAGGGCGTGACCGAAGGGTCGGAAGTCGTCGTGCACTATACCGACAAGGGTGGCGAGAAGACCGCCACGGAAGTCGACAAGGTTGGCAAGGACGGATTGCACTACGTTGATGGCACCGTGGAGAAGGTTGGTGCAGATGGCAAGACCGTGGTGGTGAAAGCCAGCGACGGCACCGAACATACTTTCACGGTTGCGGGCAAAGACACCGCGAAGGGCGTAGACAAGACCGGTAAGGTTACGGTGTATTACACCGAACAAGGCGGAAAGAAAGTGGCGCACTTCTTCGAAAAGCTGTAAGCCACGGGGCGGTTTAAGAATTGGCCGGCGAGGAGCACATTTCGCCGGCCTTTTTCTTTTTCGCCGCGAGAATTATGATGCCCAGGCTGGGGACCATCCGTGGGGGTGAACTGTGAAGCGTAGCGCGATTTTGCTGGTGCAGTGTCCGGATCGCAAGGGCCTGGATGCGACCATCGCCCAGTTTATTTACCGGTATGACGGAAACATTTTGCATTTCGAGCAGCATCAGGCCGGCGAGGAACGCTATTATCTGGCGCGCGTGGAGTGGGACCTGGAAGGATTCCGGCTGAATCTGGACGACTTCGATGGGGCGTTTGGCCCAATGGCGCATAAATTTGGGATGAATTGGTGCTTGCGATTGGGAGATTACCGCCCGCGCGTGGCGATTTTTGTATCCAAATATGACCACTGCCTGGTGGATTTGTTGTACCGCCAGCGCAGTGGCGAGTTGGCGTGCGATTTTGCGCTGATCATCAGCAACCATCCGGATACGAAGAAGCATGCGGATTTTTACAGCGTGCCGTTTCATTTGGTTCCGGTGACAAAGGAAAACAAGGCCGAGGCGGAGGCGCGGCAAATCGGACTGCTCTATCAGAACAAGATCGATCTGGTGGTGCTGGCGCGGTATATGCAGGTGCTGTCGACGGAGTTCATCAGGCAATACACACAGCCGATCATCAATATTCACCATTCATTTTTGCCGGCTTTCGTTGGCGCGAAGCCGTATCATCAGGCCTACGAGCGCGGCGTGAAACTGACGGGAGCGACGGCGCATTATGTGACGGAAGTGCTCGATGACGGGCCGATTATCGAGCAAGGCGTGGTGCGCATTTCGCATCGGGATTCCCAGGACGACTTGGTGGAGAAGGGAAGAGACGTGGAGAAGGTGGTGTTGTCGCGTGCGGTGCGCTGGCACATCGAGAACCGCATTTTGCTTTACGGAAATAAGACCATCATTTTTGAATAACGACAGATCATAATCGTCTAAGAGTAAAAACGTGTAAGAGTGCAAAAGGAATTGGATGGCCGGGTTGTTTCTGAGCCGCGCGAGTCGATGGCCGCTCGAACTTTCGAGGATTTGTATGTGTTTCAAGAAGCCAAGCGATTTTCACCTTTGGACTTTTTTACTCTTACACTTTTCTGCTTTGGTGATCAATCAGCGGCGATGGATTGGCCAACCGCGCTGAGCATGTCTTTGTAGAGGAGCCGGTGGAAGAGATGCTCGCCGGCTTCGCGGCGGACCGAGAGGCGGCCGGCCACGTAGGCGCGGGAAGCGAGGCCGCGTTGGACGGAATCGCAGATGGCCATGTCTTCATCCTGGACCTTTTCGCTGACGGCAATGCTGTCGCGGTGTTGCTGAGCGGCGGCGGGACTCAGGTCCGCGAAGTAATAATCGAAAATGACCGCGCACTTGTCGACCGCGAGAGGAAGAACGAGGTTGGTATCCATCACGCCGGAATAGGCGTTGATCATGAAGTTAGGATAAATCCAAAGATAAAACGCGTGCCCCTGACGAGTGGCGCCGATGGCGGATTCGATGGCAGTAGAGGCATCTAGGGGACTGGATTGCAGACAAGCGCGTTCGAAATTCTCGATGGTGTACTTCGTGTATTCGACGACGCTGCTCAATCCCTTGTGCGCATGGGGGACGTGATAGCCGCCGTCGAGGTAATTATCGACGTAGACCTTCCAGTTACAGTTAAGGGTGTAAATGCGTCGATCGAAATAGTGCATGGTTTCGGTGAGTTTTAAAGGAGCGGCGAGCGAAGGAACTTTGCCGAGGAATTCGTGCAGAGGCGCGGCCTTTCCATTCAAATTGACAAAGACGAAATTTTCCCAAGTATCCACACGGATAGGGACCAGACCATTGTCCTTGCGATCGAAGTTGCAGACGCCTTCGAACTCGACCATGCCTTTGAGCGCGCCATCGTTGCCATAGGTCCAGCCGTGGTAAGGACAGCGAAACTGCTTGGCGCAACCGGAGGCGTTGGGCTCGACAGCGGCGGCGTGGTGCCGGCAAACGTTGTAGAAGGCACGGAGTTGACGATCTTCGCTGCGGACGATGAGCAGTGGTTCGTGGTTCACATCAATAGTGAAGAATTGGCCGGGCTGCTGCACTTGATCGAGGCGGCCGACCACTTGCCAATTGGCGGCGAAGACAGAGTAGCGTTCGAGCTGGGCGATGCGATTGTCGAAGTACCACGGCGCCGGGATGGTCCAGGCTTTATCGAGAGGATCGGCCGGATTGTAGAGGCTAAGAACATCGCGGATGCTGCGCTCGATCATAAGGAGAGGCTCCGAGAGGAATGAGTGCGTGGGCTCATTCTGCGGCACATTGGACGAAGCCGCAAGGGCCAGGATGCAACCCGCCCACGCGTCAGCTTGGCTTGTATAGTGGCCGAACTTCAGATCGGCCACTCGAGCGATGCCAGCGCTCCGAGCACGACTCATTCGAAAGTCGCTTTGCCAAAAAATAGATATGCCGCCGAAAAGAGAGGTCGTCTCTTTTCGGCGGCGTTTGACGGGACCGCGGGCAGCGGGGTAAACGATGTCTACCGCGCTCAGGTCGCTGCGACAGAATTATCGATGTGTGTCCGCTTGGGTGCTCAGGTTGCGATTTTCGGCCTTACGTACTTCGGCGAGAAAGGCATGAGCCTCCTGAGGAACAGGGACCTTGCCGGTCAGAAGTTCGGTGTTGGTGTATTCCTTACCGTACATGGCCACATTGGAATCCTTGTCGTGTTCGATCCAAGAGCCGGACAAATCAATTCCCGCAAAGAGACCATGCGCTCGCGAGTACGTCAGGATTTCGGTGCTGGCTTTCCAGTCCGTGTCTGCCGAAGCGTGACGGCCCACGGGACCCGCGGCTGCCGAGACCGTGCCGCCAATCTGGAATTTGTCCTTTAGAAGGTTGCGCATGCCATCGTCATTCATCACCATCATCACCAGCTGGATGTCTTCAACACCAGCTTGTAAGCCCCAGCTTCCCCCGGAAATGGTGAAGAAGGCGGGAGCGCTCCAGCGGCCGTCGGGCAAACGGCAAGTAGAAACTCCGCGACCATGTTTGCCCCCGATGATGAATGCACCCTTGATCATGCTGGGGACAATGCCGATACACTTGGCGCCTTTCAAGACCTCGTCGGGAATGCCCTTGTCGGGTGCGTCGATAATCTGTTGGATGGTAGCTGTGGAGCTGTCCAGGCGGTCCTCGACGTCAGTTTTGGTTTGGTCAGCGCGGGCGGTGCCGAGTGCCGCGGTAAAAAAGAGTAACAAAATAGCGATTTTTGCTTTCATCGAAACCTCTCGGGAAGAAGTAGTGTCTGGAGCAGTAGAGCATGGGAAATAAGGCGTTTGAATCGAGAAAAAGCGGTAAGGGGGAATAAGAGATTCAGTAGGAAGAATGTGTCAAAAGGCGCGGCGTAAGATTGAATGGCACAGTCGATAGGTAGAATCCGGTATAGACCACGAAGCGGGCCCCTGCTAATTGTGGAGTGTTTGCTGCGGCCCTTCGAATCAAGAAAGAATCGGCCCCTCTTGGCCATTTGCGATGTTCCGTCATACTCTTCCAATCGGACGGATCTTCGGCATCTCCGTTGATCTAGATTTCTCATGGTTCCTGGTTTTGGGTCTACTGACCTGGATGCTGGCCGGTAGCTACTACCCTGCGGAATTCAGGGGCTGGACGACGGAGGCGTATTGGTTGACCGGATTCGCCACCGCAGTGATGTTGTTTGTAAGCGTGCTGGTGCACGAACTGGGGCATTCGGTCGTGGCACAGAGATTTGGCATGACGGTCCCACGAATCGTGCTTTTTATTTTTGGCGGCGTATCGGAGATCGGCGGAGAACCAGCCAGTGCCGCGACAGAATTTTGGATTGCGATTGTAGGACCGCTGGTCAGTTTCGCGCTGGCAGCCTTTTTCTGGGAGATTGAGCCCCTGGTTGCGCCTTGGCAACCTCTGTATGCAATCGCGAAGTATCTAGCACTGCTCAATCTCATCCTTGGATTGTTCAATCTGATTCCGGGCTTTCCGTTGGACGGTGGCCGCGTGTTGCGAGCGGTTGTCTGGAAGCTTACGGGAAAATACCGGCGCGCCACGGCAATCGCCGCCATGACCGGGCGGTTCATGGGATTCCTGCTGATTTTCGTGGGAGTGTGGCAGGCCTTGAACGGAAACTTCATTGGAGGGTTATGGACGGCATTCATCGGATGGTTCCTGGAAAGTGCGGCAGGCAGCCAACTGCAGCAGGAAATGGTGAAGAGTTTGTTGGGAGACCATCGAGTGCAGGACGCGATGCAGCGAGACTTCCCCCAGATTTCCGGGGATATCAGTTTGCAAGATTTGGTCGACAAGTACATCCTGCCGACGGGAGTACGCTATTTCGTGGTGAGTGGGGATAGCGGATTGACCGGCATGGTGACCCTGGCATGCATCCAGAAAGTACCCCGCGGGGAATGGGCGACGACCAGGGCTTCGCAAGTAATGGTTCCGCTGCAACGCTTGGCGTCCACCAGTCCCGACGCGGTGTTGTGGTCCGCACTTGAAAAAATGGGGCGCGATGGCGTAAACCAGTTACCAGTGGTGGAAGGCAACGGGGTGGTAGGAATGCTGTCCCGCGAAGACGTGGTGCATTATCTGCACGTGTTGCAGGCGTTTGCTTCCTGAAGCGGTTGAACACGGTGCGGAATCTCAAGTTCGGAGGCGGTCCATGAGCTCAGCAAGAAGAAAAGTCCCCTACTTCGCGGTCATACTGGTGCTGGCGGTTCTCCTGGTTGGAGGATTTTTCCGTGCCGGAATGGCGCATTTGCCGGGCGTGCATTTGCCGGGCCCCGCAGTACTCGGAGCCGAAAAGGTAGCGGTGAAGGTGGTGAAAAATCCACCGCCAGTAAGCCTGGGCGACTTCAAGAACGGTTTTTCGTCGGTGTTGACGCCGGCGCTTCCCGCGGTTGTGAGTATCTCGTCAACGAAAATCGTGAAACAGCCGAGCGGGGGGAATGTGCCGGATTTCTTCAACGATCCGATGTTCCGCCAATTCTTTGGAAACCAGGTGCCGCCCGGAATGCAGCAAGGCCCGCATTCGGAGCGGGAGTACGGCTTGGGTTCCGGAGTCATTGTGAATCCCGATGGTTACATTTTGACGAACAACCACGTCGTTTCCGAGGCACAGGATGTAGAGGTCGTAACGCCAGACCAACGGCAATTCAAAGCCAAAGTGATTGGCAGCGATCCACTCACGGATGTGGCGGTAATCAAAATTGAAGCAACCGGACTGCCAACACTTCCGCTGGGTGACTCATCCGAATTAAAGGTCGGAGATGTGGTGTTCGCAATCGGACAACCCTTCGGCGTGGGTGAAACGGCGACCATGGGGATCGTGAGCGCAACCGGCCGGGGGCTAGGGTCGCAGATCGAGCACTATGAGGACTTCATTCAGACCGATGCGGCGATCAATCCGGGAAATTCGGGGGGCGCGCTGCTGGATCTGCACGGGAATTTGGTTGGCATCAATACGGCGATTCTTTCGGGCGGAGGCGGCGAAGGCGGGAACGAAGGAGTGGGTTTCGCGATTCCCATAAACATGGCGCGGAACGTCATGGATCAGATCGTCGAGCACGGGAAAGTGATTCGAGGTTATCTGGGAGTCACCATTCAGTCGGTGGGACCGGACATGGCCAAAGCCTTTGGACTAAACCGGGGAGGTGGAGCGTTGATTGGCGACGTGGTACCGGACAGCCCCGCTGCCAAAGCGGGAATCAAGAGAGGGGATGTGGTGCTGGAGTTGGATGGACAGCCGGTGACCAATTCGCAGGAGTTGAGTGTGCGCATTGCGCAGATGGCGCCAGGCACGGTGGCGCACCTGAAAATTTTCCGGGCCGGGCAAAACCAGTCCATAGATGTGCCACTTGGCGAATTTCCCGAGAAGGGAGTTGCGGGCAATAACGCACAACCCGGCGGCAGCGGTCCAGCCGCACTGAAGGGTATCAACGTGGAGAACCTGACGCCGGAGATCGCGCGGCAGTTGCAACTGCCCGGGTCGACTACGGGAGTAGTGGTTTCCGAAGTGGATCCGTCCAGCGCGGCAGCGGAGGCAGGTCTGCAGCGGGGCGACGTGATTCAAGAAGTAAACCGGAAGCCCGTGAAAAACCTCGAGCAATACAATGAAGCATTAGCCGGGGGGAACAAACAGTCCGTGCTGTTGCTGGTGAACCACGGCGGAACAACGCATTACGTGATTGTGCCGCCGCAATGAGCACGATGCGGCGCTAGTTGCCGGCTGGTTGATCGTCACTCAAGAGCAGTGTGCAGGGTGTGCGGTTTTCCGTGGCCTTCTGGCAATTTTGCAGTGCATGTTTCTGTGCCTCCGCGGCCGTTCGTTGACCAAAGAAAGTGCCCACATGGCCGTCTGAAGACACCGCGAATGCTTTGTGCGGTGCACCGAGCAAATAAAAATGAAATTCGTCGAGTTCCCGACCGGAAAGGTAGGCCGGTGGGTCTACCGTCGTCGGCGCCAGCGGCAAGAGAGAGTCCCGCAGCACCAGGTTCTGGCTTTTGAGATAGTCGTCGACGATAGGAGTCCAGCGAGGGATGCCGCGTGCGGAGAAAAGATGATGACCATCCGTGCCAAAAGGATCAGCGGCAAAAAATGTGGCTTTCCCGCCATTGTGGCTGTAGGCGGTGTAGAAAGCTTGCGCTAGCTGCGGGCTAAAGAAGTGATCGTTTGCCGCGTAAACCCAGAGCATGGGAATTTTGGCGTGCTTACCTAAGTCGCCGAACGCTCCGACGAGTGCTTCTGCGTTACAGACATGATCGGGCGCGTTGGAGCCACGGCCTCCAGCAAAACTGATTGCCGCGACCATACCGGGTGGCGGATCGGACGCGAGTGCCACCATCGCAAAACCGCCGGCGGAAATGCCAATGCCGATCATGCGCGAAGAGTCGACCTCCGGACGAGTGACCAGGTACGCCGTGGCTTCCCGAAGATCCTTTACAGCTTCGCGCGCGGAACCGTTGAAATCGGGTCGCGGGCTGCAGGCATGAGCGTCCTCCGAGTAACCGCCGCCGGAATCTCCGTAGCCGCGACGTAGGACCACCACCGCGGTCCAACCACGGCGAGCGAACTCGCGGGCTTGCGGGATCATGGCGAGGGGAGTCATTTCCGGCCGTTCATCCGCTTGCCGAGGACTGCCGTGGGTTAGTAACGCGAGAGGGTGGCGCTGCGAATCATTGGGACGCACCATGACGGCCTCGAGGCCCTTTTTGCCGGAGGAATGCGTAGGGATGCGCATTTCGGTGACGACAATATCCTGCGCCGGCACAGGAATGGGCAGAGCATAGGCCACCAAAACCAGAGTGAGACGAAACAGGCGAACGCCCTTGATGTTCATCGGATTCGCTTTGCGCGAGTCGGCCTGGGGGCAGAGCCGCCAGGGAGATTGCGGCCAGCACGCGCGTCAGGAACTATACCCTGCTTGTCCAGTGAAGTGGAAAAGCTAAAGAGCGTTCTGCAAGAAGTGGATGACGGTGTCCTGATAGAGATGCGGTGCCGAGATATAAGTCGAGTCGTGATCCGCATTCGGCACGATGAGGATGGCTCTTTGCGGGCTAAGAGCAGCGTTGTACATCTTTTCGGCATTGGCAGGCGGGCAAATCTCGTCGAGTTGGCCCGCGATAAAGAGAATGGGGCGGTCGCCAATTTTAGGAATGGTGAGTAACACATCGGCGCGATGACTGCTCGGCCAAATACCGGTGCGGAGATAGTAGATGGGGATGACCATCCACTCCGCGAAGCGCGAACCAGCAAGACGCAGGCCCAGGCGATCCAACTCGGAGCGGTCAGGATCCTTCGCCAATAAGTCGGTGGCACGCTTCATCATGTTTTCGAAAGAGATGAAGGCGCTGTCCGAAATTACCGCGGCGATATTTGGGGAATGAGCAGCGGCGTAAAGCGCGGCCACCGCGCCGTAGGAATGGCCGAAAACAGCGATGGGCCCGTTATAACCGCGGGAATGGCGCAAGTACGCGACCGCACCGAGAATGTCGCGGGATTCAATGTAGCCGGGGGTGGCGTACGTGCCTTGACTGCCGCCGTGAGCGCGAAGATCAATGTCGAGAACGCTGTAGTGCGCGAGCGACAGAAACCATGCTCGGGGCAGCATGTCGGAGCGGTTGCCGTCGATGCCATGAACGAGAATGATCGTGCCTTGCGACAGGCCCTTGGCGGGGATGAACCAGGCAGTAAGTTGGAGTCCGTCGTCGGACAAGAACGTGACGGCCTCACTGTCCAAGCTAAAGTCCTGCGGGGTTGCGCGCATGGTGCGCCAAAAAGGATGATTCCCCACAATGGGCATGGTCGCGAAAAATCCGGCAAGAATCCAAAGTGTGACAAGCGAGAAGAAAATGTAAGCAGTCCGCTTGAGCGTCATCGCCGTCCTGAAGAACTGCGGGCTAACGGAGAGTACAGCTTAAAAATATTAGCGCGGCTTTCCGGGCACGTCTCTCAGCACTTCACCCGAGCAGCGGCGGCCAGAGCTATGGAAGAGCAGGAACGAAGTATTCGCTCTGGTCCTAAAGGAAGGCCATCTTTTTCTGCAAACCTACCTAGCGTGCAGCGCGAAACGTGGCAAATGCGGCGATGCCCAGAACGACGGCGTACGTCGCGAACAGAAACGCCCGTAGCGGCCGCCGGAGGTTTCCTGAATTCTGGGCATGAAAGTAGCCAGGTGGGAGAGCACCACCGCTTCACCTATCATTCCCGGCAGGGCCAGAAGCAGCATGGCGAGGAAGTTCTGCAAACGTTCCAAGGCGCGGTCCTGGCGTTCTTAATCACAGGAGATCGTGAGCCCGGCAAACGTGCGTTGATACGAATCCTGGAAGGCCGAAGCGGCGAAACACACTAACGGGGAGGGCAGAAGGGACTAAACAGGTCCCCTCTTCCTCCGATTTGGCTCACGCTGGGTGATTGCCTCCGTCGTCAATCCACGGTAATGCGTGTGGCGGCGGTGTTTCCTTTGACCTCTTGCAGTGGTGTGCCGGTGCCAAAGATATCGCTGGCTTCGAAGATTTTGAAATCGAAGGTGCCGGCATAGCTTTTGCCGTCGCGGGAAACGCAATTGATCTCATCGACGGTGAAGACGTTTGCGATGCTGCCGTCCGGGGCGAACATCAGGCCAATATGGTGAAGCTTCACAGTGCCGTTCTCCAGTTGTTTCCATACGCCAAAACACACGTTTCCGCCGCTCGGTGGCAGAAATGCATTTTCCCATTCCGTGCCGTCGGCGTGCCAAGTCTTGTAGCTCTGGAGAAACGGAAACGAGCCCGGGGGCACAACGGGGACCGGCAGAGGGCCAGACGTCGAGTACGTAGCGGTATACACCACATGCCACAGGCCGACGATCGTGGCAGGCTGGCGCGATTCCTCGTCGGCCGGATGGCTGAAAGGCGCGTTTGCGGAAGGAGTAACGAACGGAATACGCGTAGCGGCGGATGGGGGTGCGTTCTTGCCCCAACCTCCGCAATCGGCTTTGGCCTGCGTTGCGGCAAAAAATAGGCCAAATGCCGCCACGGCGAAGACAACGGGGACGGTCCAGGTCGACCGAACAGGTCTGTAATTCATTTTTGTTCTCCTTGGGATGCTGCAACGGAATCGCTACGCTCGGGTGCACCGACGCAGGACAAACGCCTTCCCGGGAGCGCGCTGGCGTACTATGCGGGCGGAGGTGCAGCGATGCAATGCGCGGCGGGTCACCGTTGGCTCAACTCTCAATCATCGATTAATCGACTACAAAATAAAGGGTTAGGCCGCAGGCGAAGCGATTGACCGTTACTTTTTTACTGTGTTAGCATTCCGGGACTTTTTCCATGGCCTCGATTTACCCCCAGCCGGACCCGCTTCACCCGAAAAACGGTGCGCCCCCTTCTCGTCTGGCCTTCGACAAGTTCGAGCTGGACCTGCGCTCTGGCGAATTGCGGAAGGAAGGACGAAAGATCCGGCTGCAGGCGCAGCCCTTTCAGTTTCTTGCGCTGCTAATCGAAAATGCCGGCGAAGTGGTGACGCGGGAGGAAGTTTGCCGGGCACTGTGGCCAGAGAAAACTTTCGTGGACTTCGATCACGGGCTGGCCGTTGCCGTAAACAAGATACGCGAGGCGCTCAACGATTCCGCGGACGATGCACGGTTCATCGAGACGCTGCCGAAAAGGGGCTATCGATTCATCGCGCCGGTGCGCGAGGTGCTCGCTCCGCAGAGAGCCAATGGTGCAGGGAACGGAACGGACGAGGCAACCGCCGCAGGAATTACGGTGCTGCGGCCATCAAGCAATCAGGCCTTACATGCCGAGTCCGCAGGGCGCTGGTGGCTGCCCGCCATGCTTGCGGCGGTTATGCTGGTCGTCCTGGCTCTTTGGTTTGTTGGCCGCCCGCACACCAAGAGCGCTGCGAAGTTGCCCGCATATACGCAGCTCACAAACTTAAGCAACGCGGCATACGAGCCGGCGATTTCGCCAGACGGTCGAATGATCGCGTTTATTCGCAGCGATGCGGGGGGATTCCCGTTCGGCGGGGAGCTGTACACCAAACTGTTGCCGGATGGTGAGCCAGTGCAGCTGACGCATGACGGCTGGATGAAGTATGGTCCGGCATTTTCTCCGGATGGCACGCGCGTTACTTACACGCTTGCCAGCTACCACGGGTGGAATACCCAGACGATCTCAGCGCTGGGCGGCGAGCCGCGGCTTTTTCTTTCGAATGCTGCCGGCCTGACGTGGCTGGACGATCAGCACGTGCTGTTTTCTGAAATCGTGAAAGGTTTGCACATGGGGTTGGTTACCACCAGCGCTGACCGGTCCGGATTGCGGAGTATTTACCTACCGGAGCACGAACGTGGGATGGCGCACTATGCGCACGCGTCGCCCGACCGCAAGTGGGTTTTGGTAGTGGAAATGGGAGGAACCGGTGCATGGCAGCGCTGCCGGTTGCTACCGTTTGACGGCAGCTCGGCCGGCACGCAAGTCGGGCCACCGGGCGCATGCCTGGCGGCGGCGTGGTCTCCGGACGGAAAATGGATGTACTTCAGCGCGTATGTAGACGGAGCGAGCCACTTGTGGCGTCAAGTGTTCCCGAATGGCGATGTTGAACAGATCACCTCCGGCCCGACGGAGGAAGAAGGAGTTGCGGTGATGCCGGACGGGCGTTCGCTGGTTTCCGCGATCGGAATGAACGACAGCGGAATCTGGATGCACGACTCGCACGGCCGGCACCTGATTTCCTCGGAAGGCTATGCCTGGCTGCCTACGTTTTCGCACGACGGCCAGCGCGTCTACTATCTGCTGCGGCGGCAATCGCCGGGCTCGCCACAAGAACTTTGGGCCACGGATCTTGCGTCGGGGCGCAGCGAGCCTGTGGTGAGCGGCTTCTCGATCGACGGTTATGATGTGTCGCCCGATGGGAAAAATGCGGTGTTCTCCACCACGCCCCGCGGCGGCACCTCCGAAATTTGGCTCGCGCCCTGCGATCATTCCTCCGGGCCTCGCCAGTTGACTTCCTCCGGAGAACACCGGCCGGTGTTTGGACCAGACAACGACTTGATCTTTGAGGCCGCAGAAGGCGGCAAGAACTTTGCGTTTCGGATGAAGCTGGATGGTTCTCAGCGCAGGAAGGTCACCGACACCCCGATTATCGATATTCGAAGTGTATCGCCGGACCGCCGCTGGGTTATTACCGGAGTGCCTGTGAATGAAGTGCCGAGCACCGCTGATCTGGCCTTCCCGCTGGAGGGCGGAGAGCCACAACGAATTTGTCCGGCGATCTGCATGTCGAAGTGGTCATCGGATGGTTCGCGCTTCTATGTCACACCGCTGTTGCAGAACGGCAAGGCGACTGGCGCGGCGGTAGTCATTCCGGTGCCCAAGGGGAAATCGCTTCCCGACTTGCCGCCCGAGGGAATTCGTTCAACACAAGACGCCGCGAGCGTCGGTGGCAAACTGATCGATCTTTCGTTGATCGATCCTGGTCTGGGCGGGTACAACGTGGCTCCCGGGATCGCCGAAGACACTTTCGTGTATGTGAAGACCACCGCCCATCGCAACCTGTTCCAAATCCCATTGCAGTGACGCGAAGGACGGACAGTCGTTTTTGCCGCGGGAAGTGTGCCTGAATAGGGCAACTATTCGTGCCGCAAAGTTTGCATGGGATCGAGGTGCGCGGCGCGACGCGCAGGTATGTAGCTCGCGCAGAGCGTCACCACGATGAGAACGAGGGAAACGAGTGTAATTGTCAGGGCGTCGTGGGATTTCACGCCGTAGAGGACATCGGCGAGCAGAGGAGTGGCCAGAAACGACGCGGCCACGCCAATGGCCACGCCTAGCACCGCCAGGATCATCGCTTGACGCAGCACCATGCCCAGCACCTGAGCGGGTTCGGCGCCGAGCGCCATGCGCAATCCAATCTCGTGGCTGCGCTGGCTGACCGAATAAGAGATCACGCCATAGATTCCAATAGCAGCGAGAAGTAGCGCCACGGCAGCGAAGAGTCCCAGGAGTTGCGAGAAGAAACGCCAAGGGCCGGCGGAGTCGGAAACCGTTTGCTGTACGGTGGTGACGCCGAAGACAGCGGAATCGGGCGCCAGTTCGGAGATTGTTTGGCGTATGCTCTGCATTAATTCCTTCGAAACGAACCGCGAGCGCACTATCAAGCTTTTGTGCAACCGCGCCTCGCTGAAGTCAGACATGCGCGCCGGCAACTGAGTGTAGGCGACGAACGCTTGCGGCATCGGGTCTTGTACCACCGTGTAGTCCTTCACATTTTTGATAATGCCGACGATTTGGCGGGGTCGCTCATCGGGAGAGTCATCGAAAGTGATGACCTGACCGATTGGGTCCTGGTTTGGCCAGAACTGATGCGCCATGGTTTCGTTGATGATCACCACCCAGGCTGCGCTTTCCGTGTCTTGCTCTTCGATGCCGCGACCACGGAGGATCGGAATGCCCATCACCGAGAAATAGTTTGGACTGATCGAATCCAAGGTCATCGCGGACCTCTCGCGAGGCAAATTCGGCGCTTGGCCCGCCATGCGGAACGCGGGGCGCGCGTGCTGGACTTCTTGCAAGAGCGGCAGCCAGTCGACGAACGCCGCCGCTTCCACGCCCGGCAAAGCTTGCAAGCGCTCTAAGACCTGACGGCAGAAAAGCCCCACCGTTGGGTGAATCACATTTAATCCCAGGTGCTGTGGATCGGTCGCGTCAATGTACTTGTCGCCTGCCAAGCGAACTTGCGCGGTGATGAGATGAGCCGCATTAAAGCCTGGATTGGTGTGCAAGACCCGCGTCAAAGTGTTGATCATGAGTCCGGCACAAATCAGGAGCACGAGGGCTATGGCGATTTCAGCGATCACCAGGGAATTGCGCGTGCGGTTGCGCGACAGCGAACTAGTCGCGCGTCCTTCGTCGCGCAAGGTTTCATTTACGTCGTTCTTCGACGCGCGGAACGCCGGCGCCAATCCGAACACGATGCCTGTCAGAACGCAGATGCCAAACGTGAACGCCAGTATCCGCGCATCCATCGGGGCATTTGCCCGCCGCGGCATCCAATTCGGGGACACCAGATTGAACAACTTGACTCCCCAAATCGACAGAACCAGTCCGGCCAAACCACCCCCGCAGAAGAGCACTATGCTTTCGGTCAACAATTGCCGAATCAGCCGTGTCCGCCCGGCCCCCAATGCAACCCGCACCCCAATCTCTTTCCGCCGAGAGTCAGCCCGAACCAGCAGGAGATTGGCTACATTCGCGCAGGCGATAAGCAGGACGAACCCCACTGCCGCGAGAAAGAAGTACAAAATGTCAGAGGACCAGCCGAACAAGCCTTGCCGCAACGGCTCCACTCGCACGCCCATGCCTTTGTACTCTTGCGGGAACGCTTGAGCCAGATGCTGGCCCACGACGTCCATCCCCGCCTGCGCCTGTCGGATGGACACACCTCGCTTCAGCTTAGCAATCGCAAATATCCAACGCGGATCGCCAACTCCGGAGTCCCCAGGATTCGGCGATCCGTCAATTTCGAATATGTCTGGAGCTCCAGTTCCGAGGAGATCAAAGCCCGGATTCATGACGGCAACGATCGGCCCGGAAAAAGTGTCCACAAATATCTGCCTGCCGAGCACCTTGGGATCGCCGGCGAAATGGCGCTGCCAGAATTCGTAGCTGAGTGCCACGCCGGGGAGTCCTACCGACTCGGTCTTATCATCTATGGGTATCGAGCCAAGAAGCGGTGTGAGACCTAACAACGGAAACATCCGCACATTACAATGTTGCACGCCCGCGCGTTCGCCCGCACCACCTCCGCCGGACATGGCGACAATGTCAGGCCCGGAAATACCCTCGATCTGCTCGAATACATCGTTCGCAGCTTTCCAATGCGCTACATCCGTCCAGGAAACGGCTTGCCCGTACCGCGGATATTTGGAATCAACCAGCGAGACTCTGACGAGACGATCCTGATCGGGGTAGGGAAGTGGCCGCAACAACAGCGCATTGATCGCGCTGAAAATTGTTGTGTTGGCCCCGATGCCGATGGCCAGGGTGAGGATGGCGACCACCGTAAACACAGGAGTTTTGCGCAGGCCCCGCAGCGCGAAGCGCACGTCTTGCACGAATTGCTCCAGCCACACGGTGGCCCACACTTCTCTGGTGTCTTCTTTCACTCGCGTCACATTTCCGAACTTGAGCCTAGCGGCGTGACGGGCTTCTTCCCGGGTCATCCCGCGAGCGATGTTTTCCTGCGTGGCCAGTTCGATATGCTCGCGGATCTCCTGATCGAGATCGTTCAGCAGACGCTTGGCGCGCCGCTTCATTCGCTTTCCTCCGTCGGACGCAGAATGCGCGCGATGGCTCCCGCGAACTTTTCCCACTTGCTGGTCTCATGGGCGAGTTGTTTGCGGCCTTTTGCGGTCAAACGATAGAACTTCGCACGCCGGTTGTTCTCGGAAGTACCGTCTTCCACGGAAATCCATCCACGCTTAATCAGCCGATGGAGCGCCGGGTAAAGCGACCCCTGCTCTACCTGGAGCACTTCGTCGGAATTGAACTCAATCGTTTTTGCGATAGCGTGGCCATGCGCAGGACCCAGCACCAGTGTGCGCAGAATCAACAGGTCCAAAGTGCCTTGCAACAGCGCGATACGTTCTTTTTCTTCCCTGGTAGACATTCTAGGTGAATCCTATGCCCTCTGCCCGGGCACGTCAAGCTGTGCATAATCGCTCAGTCGCGGTACGACCCCGCAGGAAAAGCTAGTGTTTCTTGCGGTTGGCCTGGTATTGGGCCATCATCCCGTCCATGGTGGGTTGGAGTTGGTTCGGATCATGAATGCAGCGGAGGAAGACCGCGCGACCATCCATGCCCGGAGGGCCCGGAAACTGGTGCTGCGCTGAGGGCGCGGGTGGGCCGTTGGGATCGCCGACCGGCGGAATAGCGTCAGGCAGTTGCAATGCGTACATACTTCCGCCCGCGATCGCGGTGTGCGGAAACTGCAGCAGCCAAACACAGTTGTGACTGTCTTCAATCAAGTCGGCAGAAACCACGGCCCACTGGCCGGCATCGGACGGCGCAGGAGTCTGGCAATTCCAGAAGACGGAGTTGGGCACGTACACGGTGGTGTCGATGAAGCCGTATTCGTCCACCAGCACCCGCGAAATCCTGTGCTGTTGCACGAACTGCTGCACATCCGGGAGCGCCTGGTCCCAGTCAAGATTGGAATCGGTGATGAGGGCGTAACCGGGCCGCCCAAAACTGAGGCTGTTGAGAAACGGCATGTAGTAAGGATAGGTGCGAACCATGGTCGCAAGCGACACGAGCGCCAAAACCACGTAGGCGGCCATGACGAAGCGATCAGGTTGCCAGCGGCTTTCGCGGAGATGGTCCAGCGCGCGGGGCACCGGCGCCATAAGCAGAATCACAAGCATGACGGGAATGGTGAAGTGGCGAATGCTGATGGTCATGGGACTGATGATGCAAAAAATGAAAAAGGTGAGCAGGAAGGTCCAGACGGCGCGCCAGTAAAATTGCATTTCCTTAGCGACCCAGCCAAAGCTTCCGTCTTTTCGCCGCGCGATCATCGCAACGCACAAGGTGAGCAACAGCATCACGAGAAATGCCAACGTGGACTTGAGCGCGAAGGCCACCGGGAAGAAGAACCAGACGCCGTGAGTGTAGACATGGCCGAAAAGGAAAGTGGGTCGGCGAGAAGTGAGCATAAAGAAGCCGACGCCACGTAGAAACAGAAACGCCGGAAAGAGGATCCGGCGAAGGGCCAAGGCGGCGAAATTGTGTCCAAGAACCGCCAGGGGTTCCGACGGCTGCCCCAGGGAAAGCACTAAGTACACGGCGTAGACAGTCAGGGCTGCAACAAAAACGCCTTTCCAGAAATAGCGCGCGCGAACTTTGCGCCAATGCTTCCGTTCGGTAGCATCCGCGGGTAGTTCGGAAGTGGGCGCCCAACGAAGGCTGAGGCGGAACGCGAGTGCCGCGAACAACAGAATCCCCGCGGAAAACTTGGTCAACAGTGCCGCGCCAAAAGCCAGTCCAAACCAGACCATGTTACGACGCGAAGGGTTGCGCCAAAGCGCAGCGAAGGCCCACATGGTTAGCAGTACGAAAAAAGTTACGGGAACATCGCTAAGAACCAGCGGGCCAAACACGAGAAAAGCGGGGGTGCTGACGTAAGCGGCCACGCACAGCACTCCTCCCCAGGGACTGCCGAGCTTGGCGGCAAACAGGTAGATGCAAGCACCGAGAGCCAAAGTGAGAAGCAGCATGGGGACGCGTGCCCAAAAGACCGTGGAGTAAGGATCATTCCAACGAAGAGCCACGAAGTGTCCCCAAACCCACTGACCCAAGTACGCGTTGAAGACGCTGTGGCTGAAAGACCAGGATACGTCGGAGTAATCAGCGCGCACACCGCGCAGCACCAACGGAATTGCCGCAAGGACTTTCGAGAGCGGTGGATGTTCCTGGTTCATGCGTAGATCGAGTTTCTGCAGGTAACTCACTCCGGCGCCCAGGTGCGCAACCTCATCGAGAGCGATGGATTCGCGACGGACGGAGCCTCCCGCGAGCACGGCCATGAGCAATAGCAGGAGAGCCGTGAGGATAACGGGAAGGTGTTTCATGGAATTAGATCCATTGTGCTGATTCGATGGATTGTCCGGCAGTGATTCGCTGGGAGCGAAACTTGATGGTGCGACTATTCCAGTCTGCCGGAGTTCCAGTGGGTCAATGTTCTCACAAAGAGATGTATCCTACGTTAAGAAATAGCACTTGAATTAGACCGCTCGATGTTCCGCAGGGAGGCCATCCGTTGCCGGACGAAAGCGTAGGAGTATCTGCCAATCAGCGTCAGGACGAAGCTCTGGAACAATCAGGCGCGGTCTCGAGTCCCGCACAACAAACAGCACAGGATCGGCGCGAGTCGCTGCGCGCGCTGCGGAAACATCTGTTCATCTTCATTGCGGTGGGCTTCCTTGCGCCGGCGCCGTTTCTGTTTTGGATGCTGCACGCGCGAGGAAGCATGGATGGTTCGGTGTTCACCGTGCGTACCGAGCTTCCTGTGAAGTGTGTGAGCGCGTTTTTCATTTTCTTGGCCACGTGGATTGTGGCACGGCTGGAAAAACGGCCTATGGACGATTATGGGATTCCCTTGCGGAAGGCGTTGGGCGCGAAGTTCTGGGAAGGCTGCGTTTGGGGCTTCGCGATGTTGTCGACGGTATTGCTGGTGCTGCGCGCCGGTGGGCACTTTCGAATTGATTCCGTGGCGTTGAGTGGAAACGCCGTGGCGCGCTACGCGTTGGCGTGGGGTGTCACGTTTTTAGCTGTGGCCGTCAGCGAAGAATTTGCCTTTCGCGGGTATTGGCTATTTTTGATGGCGAAGCGCCTGCGGTTCTGGCGAGGGGCGCTGTTTTTGTCCATTATTTTCGCTGTGGCGCACCTAGGGAATCATGGCGAGAACGTGTTGGGCATCGTACAAGTGTTTGCCATCGGGATGCTGTTCTGTCTGATGATCCGGCGAACCGGCACGTTGTGGTTTGCGTTGGGCTTTCACGCGGCCTGGGATTGGGCAGAGACTTTTTTCTTTGGCACGCCGGACAGCGGTTTGTTGGGCGACGGACGGCTGCTAAACACATCGGTGCAGGGGCCGAATTGGCTTACGGGGGGCTCGGCAGGCCCGGAAGGAAGTATTTTGGGATTCATTGTGATTTTGCTTTGCGCGTTGTTGATTCATCTGCGGTTTCCGCGGGTGATCTATCCGGATCGACCCCTCTAGGGATGAAACCGTCTCCCGATGGTTCGAGCAGTAATTTTTAAGGGCCGAAGCGCGGCTGGGCAGGGGCGTAAAGCCGCTGCTACGTACTGGATTTAACGACATTTCCACCCCCTATTGGCCTAAATTAGGGTCACCGCTTTACAACTTTTTACAATACTTTGCGACGGCTTGACACACTCGCCGGGAGAGGTCTTTATAGTTTGGGGAGTAGCCGGGAGTGGAGAGGTCGCATGGCGAAGAAGTGGCAATTAACGGACCGCACCAAAATGCTGCTGAAGCTGGAGCTGGCGATCACCGTGCCAGCAGTGGCGCTGATGGCCTTCAGCATCTGGAATTTGAAGTTCATCCAGCACGATCAAGCGATTGAAGCGGCGATCCAACGTGAGTTGCACACAGTCCTCGAGATTGCCGAAAAGAAAGCGTGGATGAAGGCCAACGACATGGTCGAGCCGATTCGGGCGGAGTTTCCGAATCCGGACGACAGCACCTCTGACATTGAAGCCAAGCTGGACAGGATTCTGGAGGAACATCCAGCGTTCGCATATGTCGCGCTCTACGACAAAAAGAACCACGTTTATGTTGGGCGCATGCAGATGAGCGCGGATCCCGATCCTGAGTTTTGCAGCCGCGCGCAGTTTGCGATCAATGGCATTGGGCAGTGGATGCCGCTTGCAGCGCCAGGTGTTGCCGCGAAAACCAGGATGATGGCGGAAAAAGGAGAGTCGCCCATTGAATTTGGCGGCGACTGGATGATGAACGGGAACAAGCATCAGTACATTAACTACGCACTGTTCGTACCCTCTGGCGTGGAAAAGGGACGAGCGAGCGTGGGCTTGGTTTCCTTTGATGACGATTATCTTAAGAGAACGTTTTTGCCAGAAATAATCAAAGATGTTTTGAGTAGCAAAAACAATGCCCTGCGAAAGGATCCGAATCCTCCGGCTATGGCCGTGTTTGGCATGAAAGACCAGCCGCCCTGGGCAGTGTCGTCAAATTGGGACGGTGGAAAACCCGAAGTAGGAGCGTCGTTCGACATGGTCTTCCCGATGCTGGATTGGGGAATCAAATACGAAGGCACTACCGTGGCGGATATCGGCGCAAAGTTTGCCCGCAATAATTACATGATTCTGGGCGCACTTTCGGTGCTAATGCTTGGCGGGATTGTAATGACGTATCGCAATATTTCGCGGGAAATGAATTTGGCGCGGCTAAAGTCAGACTTTGTCGCAAATGTCTCGCACGAATTGCGTACGCCGCTGGCGTTGATTCGCCTGTATGCGGAGACGCTGGAACTGGGGCGACTGAACGCCAAGGAAAAATACCAGGAATATTTTCGAATCATTCGCGAAGAGAGCGAGCGGCTGACCGCGCTCATCAACAATATTCTGGATTTCTCGCGCATCGAAGCGGGTCGCAAGGAATACGAATTCAAGGAAACCAACCTGCCGGAATTGGTGTGCTCGACGCTGGATTCCTACCGGTTCCAGATCGAACAGCACGGTTTCACGTTTGAGGAAAACATTGCGCACGACATACCGCCGGTGAATGTGGATCGCGAAGCCATTGCGCGCTCGCTGCTGAACCTGGTGAACAACGCGCTGAAATATTCGAAGGATAAGAAATTTATTGGCGTGAATCTGTATCGCGCGAATGGCAGCGTAAAGCTGGAAGTGCAGGATCACGGCATCGGTATCTCTCCTGCCGAACAAGACAAAATTTTCGAAAAGTTTTACCGGTGCGGCGATCCGCTGGTCCACGACATCAAAGGTTCGGGATTAGGATTGTCGCTGGTGCGGCATATCGTGCGGGCGCACGGAGGCGAAGTGCAAGTGGAGAGCGCTCCGGATCGCGGAAGTAAATTCACGATAGAACTACCGCTGGATGCGGGACGCGCTGGGACGGCAATGGCTTGAGGTTTGCGGAGCGTGAGGTGGTGCCATGTTTCGCAAAGGGCAAAAGGGAGAGGTCATGAGTTCGAGCAAAATTCTGATTGTGGAAGATGAGCCGAATATGGTGTCCGGATTACGCGACAACTTTGAATACGAAGGATTCCAGGTGATTACGGCTCTGGACGGCGTGGAAGGATTGGAACGCGCGTTGAAGGATTCCCCAGACCTGGTAGTGCTGGACGTGATGATGCCGCGGATGAGCGGACTGGACGTTTGCAAGCAACTGAAGGCCAAACGGCCCTCGATTCCCATCATTATGCTGACGGCGCGCGGGCAGGAAGTCGATAAGGTGGTCGGGCTGGAGTTGGGCGCCGACGATTACGTGACCAAGCCATTTTCGATTCGCGAACTGCTGGCGCGAGTAAAGGCCGTGCTGCGCCGGGCGCACACCATGCCGAAAGATCAGGACCAATACGCTTTTGGCGACGTGGAAGTGAACCTGCGCAGTTATCAGGTTACCCGTGGGGGACAGCGCATCGAATTTTCGAATAAGGAATTCGAACTGCTGCGGCATTTTCTGTGCCATTCGGGCGAAACGCTGAGCCGCGATCGCTTGCTGGACGAAGTGTGGGGTTACGAAAATTTTCCGACGACGCGTACGGTGGACGCGCATATCGTGCGGATCCGGCAAAAGCTGGAACCGGTGCCGGACGAACCACGTTATTTCCTGACAGTGCATGGAGTGGGCTACAAGTTCATAGGATGAGGCACCATGATGACGTATGCCGAATTGATGCGCGAAGTTCGGGCGAATGCTAACGGCGGACCCTTGCCACAAAACCCACCAACCACGCCTGCGGTAGTTGCAGGACAAGCCGCGAAACAGGAGCAGGATGAGCGATTGGCGGACGCGCGTTTTCTGGCGGACGAACTCGCGGCGTTGCGCCGGGATCACGCAAAGTTGCAACAAGCGATTTTCGAAGCCGCGCAGGTCCAACGCAAACTGTGCGCACCACGCGCCCATGAATGGCACCAGTTCGAAATTGCTGGAGAGATTTTCCCAGTGCGGCACTTGTCGGGGGATTTTTTCAAGGTGTCGGAGGTTGACTCGGCGCTGGTAGCGATGTTGGGGGATATCGCGGGGAAGGGGCTGTCCGCGGGGATTTGGCAGGCGCACTTGATGGGGTTAATCCACCGGTCCGCACGGCGGCACGCGGAACCCAGCGACATCGTGGCCGAAGTGAACCAGGAATTGTGCCAGGAAGAAAGTGGCGCGCCATTGACGGCGTTGTTTGTGGCGCGAATCGATCCACAGACCAGCGAATTGGCTTATTGCAATGCCGGCTTGCCTTCGCCCTTGGTTTTGCGGAGCGAGAAGAGCGTGGAGTTTCTGAAGGCAGGCGGACCGATGCTGGGCGCGATGCGGACCGCGACGTTCGAGACCGGACGAATCATCTTGCAACCCGGCGACATGCTGGTGGCGTGCTCCGATGGCGTGACGGAAAGCCGCAACGCACAAGACGAAGAGTTTGAAGTGGACCGGCTGATGGCTTCGGCGCAAGCAGTATCGCGATTCCCCGCAACCAAGGCGCTGTTCTCTTTACTGGCAACGATTTTGGATTTTGCGCAGGCCTGCTCCCTGCATGACGATTTGACACTTCTGGTGATTCGCCGCCGTGACGCGCTAAAGAGCGAACAGGGTCGCGCACAAACCAAGGAATTTTCGGCTCCTTCCCGCCGGCTGCCTCGAGCGCGCCAGCCGAAGCGTCAGGCGGAGGAGGACACAGTCCAAAAGCGATAGGTTCAGGAAAAGCCGGGTCCGGAGATTGCGTTAGACGGATTCGTCAGTAGTGGTGTGCCTAATTTCGAAGACAAAGGAGTTGTCATGGCGACTCGCTCCACAACGCTCCTCGAGGAAGCTGGGTTCAGCACCGCCTTCAGCCAGGCGCTGCACAGTTGCCCGGAGCTAATCAGCTCGATTTATATCACGCACTACCAGCACGTCCTGCAGGTGTGCCGGCGGTTTTTCCGGCATCCGGAAGACGCTGAAGATGCCGCTGCGGAAGTTTTCTTGAAGCTGCACACGGTGCTGGACAAGAAGGACGAGGATCATCCGTTCCGGCCATGGGTGTGCCAGGTGGCGGGGCGGCATTGCATCGACAAGTTGCGGCGGCGGAAGCGAGAGAAGTACTCGGCGGTACCCGGCAACGATCTCTGCCTGGTGCCGGATATTTCCAGGCCGTCGCCCTTGTCGCAGGTGTTGCACCAGGAAGCGCAACAGCAGGTGCGGGACGAACTGAATCGGTTGCCCGAGTATTACAGGGTGCCATTGGTCTTGCGGTATTACCGCCACATGAGTTACTCGCAGATTGCGCAACGGTTGAATCGCCGGATTCCCACGGTAAAAACGATTATTTTTCGCGCGAAATGCCGGCTCCGGCGGAACTTGCTGGAAGTGCAGAATTCTCGGCCCACTCCCGCGAATGCAGTCTGCCAGGAGCGGGTCGACGAATCGCCGTGCCCACTTACCTCTGCGTAATGCAGCAGACCATTCAGTGTGCTAGTGTGGCCTCTCTCTTGCTGCATTGGAGGGCAACACATGAAGGGATATTGGGTGGTGAGCTACAAGTCAATTTCCAATCCCGCGGCGGTTTCCGAATACATGAAGCGTGCCCGGACGGCTCTGGACGTTCTAGGAGGCCGCGTGATTCTTGGAGGAAAGCCCGCAAAGATCCACGAAGCTGGAATAGAGCAGACGGTTGTTGTGGTCGAGTTTGAGAGCTTAGAGCAGGCCATGGCTGCGTATGAGAGCGACCTGTACAAGCCGGCGTTGAAGGCGCTCGGCGATGGGGCGGAAAGAGATTTTCGTATCGTCGAAGGTCAGTAACCGAGGCAGTTGTAGATCCGCCCACCAGTCGGTGCCAAGGCCAGACTTGGTGGACGACCAACGGCACGCCACAGAAGGCGGCTCCTACAGACGCTAGTTCATCCATCCTTTGGTTCGCCGCGCGCTAAGGTAAACTCGACAAAAAATAAGCAGTTAGGGTTGAAAGGGTAAAGGCTCTTTTTGTTTGTTCTCAGGAGTCAATCCGATAGTGCCGTGCCTTCGAGGAAGGCTAAATTAGCCGGCAGGCGGAGAGTTGTGCTTCGTAAGGAACAAGGTGCTCTATGAGATTCGGACCGTTTCTGATTATCGCTTTGCTGTTATTCCTTGTGTGGGTCGGCGGCTTCGTCGTGTTTCACGTCGCCAGCGCCTTGATTCATCTGGTGCTGCTGATCGCCATTATTTGTTTGCTGGTTCATTTTTTTGTGGGTTCGCGGACTACTTGACCTGAAACACGCGGCAAGAGGAGCCGTGTTCAAGCGTTCACCTGTTGGAGGAAAAAGCCATGGAAACGCAACCAAGACCCAGTCGCTCGGGAATACCTGCGCAAGATTTGGGCACGGGACCGGGCATGGGGCACAGCGCGATGCGCCTGCTGATTCTGGCGATATGCGGAGCGATCGTCATGCCTTGGGTATCCTATCGCGCGCTGAATTTTCACAACATGTCCTGGACTCCGGTGACCTCCACGGCGGCGAGCGCGGCAGTCAATTCCGCGAACGTGGTGGGTGATGCAGCGAAGGCCGTTAAGGATACGGCGGCGGTTGCTTTGGGCACAACATCGACAGTGCGCTTGCCGAATGGCACAGAAGTGGCAGCGCCAGCGAAAGGAGCCGAAGCGGCACTCGCGAATTTCCTGACGAATTCGCCGGAAGGATCATCTGCGAGTAGCGCATCCGTGGATTTGGATCGAGTTAGTTTCGAGAATGGCTCCGCGAAGCTACAGGCCTCGTCGGACGAGCAACTGAAGAATATCGCCACGATTTTGAAGGCGTATCCAACGAGCAACGTCGAAATTCAAGGCGCCGCGGACCAGGCGCAGAACGCCGCAGCGGCCGCAGAGCTTTCTACCAAACGAGCCCAAAAAATCAAGCAAGAACTGGCAGCGGATGGCGTGCCATCGGCGCAAATGAGCGTCGCGGGGACTCGCGAACGGAGCAATGCGATGCCGGCGGGCCCGGGGAAGAGTGGCGACGCGGTGCTTGTGGTGACCAAGAAGTAGTCGGAGGCTTAGGAAGCTCGGATTCCGTGTTCCACCGGCTTTTTTCGTGCCGCTTTTGCCAACTGGTTGGCCAACTCTCTTGTCAGGCCGTTCTCGGTGGCGGTCATCACTTTCTCAAGCAGGAAAGCCCTCGGTTTGGTTTTGACCCAATACCAGTTTCGCAGACGCAGCCAATAGTTGAAGTTGCTGGCGTAATTTTTCATGGAACATCTATTCTTAAGCCGTCATGGCGCGGTGATTTCCTGGCGGACGTTTGTGACGTATCCGGCTGGGTTGGGGTGCATGTCGGATCCCAAAGGTGCCCGCCAAGGATTCGCAGAGCCTACACCTCTCGCTGCAAAGAAGCAACAATCTCATTCGCAATAGTGAAACGGAAAGCGATTAGGTCCGGCCGCACGCGCATCTCAGTCCGGCAGCTTGTTAAGCGGCGCCGAAACTTCCACCTCGGTTCCTTTTCCCGGCTTGCTCCAGATGCGGAGTTTTGCGGCGATGCTCGCGGCGCGCTCTTGCATGCCGGTTAAACCCCAGTGCGAATTCTGGGTGTGTGGCAACACATGGGGATCAATACCGGCGCCGTTATCCCGTATCAACACGCGCAATTTCTTTCGAAGATATTCGATTTCGACTTCGATGCTCGTCGCCGCGGAGTGGCGCAGAGAGTTGACCAACGCCTCTCGCACGATCAGATAGACCTGTTCGAGAAGGTTCGGATCGAGTGGCTTTGAGCGGCCCACGATCGCGATTCGTAAGCGCGTGCGGTCGCTGGAGGCAGCGTCTTCCACGAAACGGTACAGTGCTTTTTCCAGACTGCCTTCCGGCAAGGCGACGGAGCGAAGGCCCTGAAGTGCGGCGCGCCCTTCGTCGATTCCTTTGCGCATCAGGTCCTGAACACGTCGCAATACCGGCTTGGCAGGCGAGTCGGCCGGCAGCCATTGATCAGCCAAACAGAGTTGCATGGAGGCGCTCAGAAATCCTTGCAACAGCGTGTCGTGCAGTTCTCGAGCGATGCGCATTCGTTCCTGCCGACGCTCTTCACGAAGAAGGTGGGATTCCCGGTTGAAGTCACTTGGATAGCGTTGAAGGAATTGCTGCCGGAGCAATCTCGCAAGCGGTACGGTTCCATTTTTCCAAATCATGTGCGTTCCCCCTTGGCGCCGATAGTGCCTCGGCCGGGGCTGGACGTCTTGAACGAATTCGGGGTGATCGGTACGTTCTTGCTTTCTTTTCGGAGGTGGGGGTACTAGGAGCCATGACACCACCCACTATAGTGGCAAGACAAACACAGGCTGAGGCCTGTTCTACTGAGGACATTCGGTCAGCGTTGCATTTCCCGAGCAAGACTGGGCGGCATACCCGTCAGCCGGCGGAAATGGCGGGCCAAGTGGCTCTGGTCCGAAAAGCCGACGGCTTGGGCAATTTGCGACAGTGGCAACTGGGTGTCGCGCAGCATCTGCTCGACGTGCTCGAGCCTTCGGCGCAGCAGATACCGGTGCGGCGGCATGCCCACGGATTGCTGGAACGCACGGGCAAAGTGATTTGGGGAGAGGCCGGCCATCGCGGACAATGCATCCAGGCTGATTTTTTCGCCGATGTGTTCTTCGATGAAATCACAGATGCGACTCTTCAGCGCGGGCGACAAGCCGCCTCGGCTCAGGTCTGGTGCTTCCGGCATCGGCAGGTAACTCAACATACTCAGGCGGGGCCGCGAATGGACCATGGCTTCCGGCCAGACGCGCGACAGGCTCGAACGCGTCAGCGGCGGAGTGAGCAATGCGCGCCACGACTCGTTGCTCCCGAAGCGGCCCAGCAGGACCGGAATGTCTTCCGCGCTGCGTTTGCGAAATAACGAGGCGCTGTATTCGAAGAGCGCGGACAAGTGCGCACCCGCCGCTAGACATGTGTCGTCGAGCGAGAAAACGCCACGCGCTACTCGATCTGCGCCAACAATGCGCTGGTCGTCGTTCACTGCCAGCAGCAGTCCCGGCACACTTTCGTCGGTGGGCATCGCCGCCATGACCCAAGCATATTGAAAGTGCTCTCGAAAAAGTCGCTCCTCCACAGCACGCGCGGATGCGATGGTTGCAGCGAGCGCCAACTGTTGCGGGCGGTCCGGGCCTTCGGAAGCCACCGCGGAGACATCAAGAACGCCGGCCAGTTTGCCCAAGGCATCGAAGATGGGCGCTCCGGCGCAAGTCAGTCTGCTGTGGCGCGAGCGATAGTGTTGGCCGCAATGAACCAAGACCGGGCGCTGCTCAGTGATGCAAGTGCCAATGCCGTTTGTGCCTTCAATGCGCTCGGACCAAACCCCGCCGAGCCAAATACCCCATTCCTTGAAATCGTCGGCGCGAGACGCATCGCCGCGATGATGGATGGCTACGCCTTCGCTGTTGCACAACAGCACCACGTAACCCTGCTGTCGCACTATGGCATACAGGCGATCGATCTCCTCGCGAGACTGCACGATCACATCGGCAACCGGTTCTTTCGAAACCTCTAACTCGTTTTGCGTGACTACGCTCGGCGCCGTGCGGCTTCTGGGATCTACATGATAGTCGACCAGGCAGCGGTGCCAGGAGTCCGACACTTCTTCAACGGCGGAATTGAGGCTTGTATTTGCAGGAAAAGACTCGCGCACCGCGGTGCGGGCGCGTTCTTCCGTGGGAGGGACGAATCGACCTAGGGTTTCGCTGGCCAAGTCACCTTCCAGCATCCCGCAACCTTTGGCGAAGCGAACATGCGGGACGGTCAGTGTAGCAGGCGCACTTGGCAGCCACAACCGAAGGAAGCGTCGAAAAGCAAAAGAGTTTAAAAGCAAAAGAGAAACAGCGTCCCTTAGGTCGGCCGCCGAGGCGCGACGGCCGAAGAGACATTCCTCGCGCCTGCCTGCGGCAGTTGCTTTATGATTCGATTCTCGGGAATTTTGGCGGCGGGTTTGGGGGAAAGTCATGAAGATCGTGCCGGTGATCAAATGCAGCGATTTGCAGAAGTCCCTGCGTTTTTACACGGAAGTTCTCGACTTTGAACGTAGGTGGCCCGGATACGAAGAACGGGAGATGAGCAACGGGGTCATTGACCTAGTATGCCAAGGCGCGGAACTACAGCTATCCCGTCACGCCGGAGATGGAGTCTTTGGTTCGGTGAACCGCGTGTTTGTCGATGATGTGGATGAGCGTTACGCGACCTTTCGTAGCCGGGGTCTCGATACCACAAAACGTCCCGAGTCTCCCGTTCACACCGCGCCCATCGATCAGACGTGGGGACTCCGTGAATTCGCGGTCAGCGATCCAGACGGCAACGGTCTGTGCTTCTGTATGCCCATCAGAGGCAGAAGGGGTTGCGAAAAAAATTGAACGCCCTGGGAACGGTATCGCAGAGAAGGGGCATAAAGCCACTGCTACCAAAGAAAAACCAGACCGGGCGGCCGGTCTGGTTGAGCGGCTGAGTCATTGTGCACGGAATTTCGCGGACGCACGCCGGGGATTAGTTTGGGCGGGTCTGGCTGGATAGCAGCAAGTCGACGATCTGTTCTAATTCCACCCCTTCGGCCATCAAGGGATACAGCCAGTCCTGGCGGAACGTCTCTTCGCGAGAGGCGCTGGCCAGTTCTTCCATAGCGGTTTCGCCAAAGTTCGTGTGCGGGTCGTCCCACAGTGGACCGGTGAAGTCCTCCGTTAATTTTTTTTTCCGTTCTCTTCTCATTTCACATCTCCATCAAATTTCGAGAACCGAGGAAGTCGGCGCTGGGACCGACTTCCTGGTTCCTCGCTCCGTCCAATTCAATCTCAAGAAAAGAGGAAGCCAGCCCACCGCCGGCTTCCCCCTGTTCTTCGAAGGCTGGGGCGGAGCCAGCCCTCGTTCTCCGTCGATTCCTAGGCGGCCACGAAGAAGGTCCGACCTTGACGATTCACCAGCAAAAGTGGATCGCTACCACCCTTCTTCAACGCGCTTTGGAACTCAGAGACATTCTTCACGGGCTCGTGGTTCACTTCCTGGATTAGGTCCCCCTTGCGTAGCCCGGAATCCGCGACCTTGCTCGAGGGGTCCACGTCGGTGACCACAACACCGGCGGAAGTAGAGGGCAGGCCCAGGCGGTCAGCCATGTTCGGAGTCAGATTGGCGACTTCGACTCCGTCGAGCGCCGCCGTGGAATCATCCTTGTCAGGAGTGGCCATCGCCGTCTCCGTGGGCATCTCCGCGAGCTTCACGGTAACTTGTTTCTGGCTGCCGTCGCGGAGCAGTTCGAGCTTGATCTCGGTGCCGGGCTCCATCATGGAGATGGCCATGCGGAGCGCATTGCTGTTCGCGATGGCCTTGCCATTCAGGTCGAGCAGAATGTCGCCGCGGTGCACGCCGGCTTGCTGCGCCGGGCTGTTGGCAGTGACATCACCAACGACCACTCCTTGCGCATCCTTCTGTCCGAAAGCTTTGGCCATTTCTGGCGTGATGTCCTGCGGATAAATGCCGATGTAAGAGCGAACGACTTTGCCGTTCTCCAAAATTTCGTTCATAACCTGGCGAGCGAGGTTGACGGGAATCGCGAATCCGATGCCTTCGCTTCCTTCGCCATGGGTGAGAATCGCGGTATTGATGCCGACCAATTCGCCGCGATCGTTGATCAACGCGCCGCCGGAGTTGCCGGGATTAATCGGCGCATCGGTCTGGATGAAATCTTCATAGTCCTCGATACCGAGGCCGCCACGGCCGGTGGCGCTGATAATTCCGCGAGTCACGGTTTGTCCTACACCGAAGGGGTCGCCAATGGCTAGAGCGGTGTCACCAACTTCCACCTTGGAAGAATCGCCGAGAGTTATGGGCTTCAGATTCGAAGCATCGATCTTCAACACGGCGATATCGGTTTTGGGATCGGTGCCGACGACTTTCGCGGTAAACTCCCGCTTGTCAGAGAGTGTGACCTTTACTTCGGTGGCGCCGTCGACCACGTGATTGTTCGTCAGGACGTAGCCTTCCGGACTGATAATCACGCCGGAACCCAGGCTTTTCTCCTTGCGATCTCTGGGAGCTTCGAAGGGATTTTCCCCGTTGCCGAAAAACTGACGGAAGAAAGGTTCCATCTGTTGGCCGCCCATTTCGTGCGAGGCCTTCACCACTTTCGAAGTGGAGACATTCACGACCGAAGGCAGAACGTTCTTGAGTACCGGAGCATAGCTGGTTTTGCTGGGTCCTTCGTTGCTGTCGGCCACCTTCAGAGTCGCGGGAGGATTCGTCACCGCTTTCTGAGTGGAGTGGGCAATCGCAAAAGTGGAGGCCCCTAACACGAGTCCCGCCACCAGAATCGCGGGTTTGGACAACCATTTGGATTTCTCGACTGTCATGTGACCTTCCTTAAAAAGTTCGCACCTTGCTGCACCAACACGCTCAGGTTGCGAATAAATTCCTTATGGCCAATAAGACGCGACCACCAACCTTCGCGATTCTCCCGACGAATGGGGAGAAATCACACCGACCATTGGGGAGGCGCTAGACCACTGAAAATGTGATACTTAGCTGGTATTGGCTGCTAGATCGGTTCCCTAAAACGAGCCATCACCCTTCAATTGCGGATATCCGCGTCTAAACCGCACGCCCAGAAATGCTTCTCAGACAGCCGTTTCGGAAGATCCAGGGTGGGCGGGATAGGTAGTCCTTGAAGATCAAGCATTTCGAGCAGTAAGTTGATTCTTGTAGGATGCGTTCTATTTTCGCATTCGATGACAGTTGTTGCTTTTATGAGTGTCTTGTAGCAGTATTGCTTCAAGATGAATAA
>DATJOO010000027.1:0-7554 GCA_035506955.1 Verrucomicrobiia bacterium | reverse complement strand
AGCGATCAGCCCGCAATTCGCGGCCATCGGCACCGGCCAGAGCGTGCAGTTCACGTCGATTGCCACCAACGGCTCGGGCGTCACGTGGTCGGCCAGCGCCGGGACCATTAATTCGAATGGAGTGTACGTAGCTCCTTCGGGAACGCAAAGCGCGACCGTGACAATCACGGCGACCAGCAAGGTAAATCACAGCAAAACGGCGACGGCGATGGTTAACGTCGTGGCCCCGGGGCAAGTGACCAGCACCACGAACGTACAAGTGGCGAACTACATGGTTGCGCCCGCGGCGGCCGGCAATGTATCGGTGCAGTTTGGAACCAGCACGAATTATGGGCTGACCACGTGGACGCAGCCGGTGCCAACGGGGGGCGGTCCGGTGAGCCTGTTTGTGGCGGGGATGAGAGGGAACACGCTGTATCACATGCGGGGAGTGGTGCAGTTTGCGGATGGCTCGGAATTCTTGGATGCGGACCAGACGTTCACGACGCAGGCGGTGCCGGCGGCGAATTTGCCGGTGATTAGCACCACGACGACGCCAGGGACTACGCCGCAGAGCGGGGTGGAGCTGCTGAACCTCGACTTCGGACCTCCAAGCGTGGCTACCATCGCGGTTACAGATTTGGCGGGTGATATCCTATGGTCATACAATCCCGGCTCCTCGATACCGGCTGGCGCTGGTGCTGCTCCGGTCAAACTTCTCCCTAATGGAAATTTCTTAATCAACTTCGCGACCATCACCAGTACGGGAATCAGTCTCAGCTCCGTCCTGCAAGAAGTAGATCTAACGGGCAAGGTTGTTTGGCAAATGACGGACGCGCAGCTTAATCAAGCTCTGGCTGCAGCACCATGTTCGGGGTGCAATATAACAATTCTGGCGACGCATCACGACTTCGTGGAGTTGCCAAACGGGCATCTCGTTATATTAGCTAATACGACGCAAGACATTTCGGGCACAACAGTCTACGGTGACGTAATAATCGATCTGGATCAGAACCACAACCCCGTGTGGGTGTGGAACGAATTCGACCACCTAGATACGAACCGGCGACCGTACATGTGGCCCGACTGGACCCATACCAACGCAATTCTGTATTCGCCGGACGACGGAAACCTGATCATCTCGATCCGTCACCAGAACTGGCTGGTGAAGATTGATTACGAGAACGGAAATGGAACGGGGAATATCCTTTGGCATCTCGGATATCAAGGTGATTTCACGTTGGTGGGAGGAACGGATCCTACGGACTGGTTCTACGCGCAGCATGGACCTTCATTTACCACAACCAACACGACGGGACAATTCGGGCTAGCGGTATTCGACAACGGAGACGACCGATTTTTTCCGTCGGGCCAGGTGCTATGCACCGCAGCGTCAGCCAGTTGCTACAGCACGGTGCCGGTCTTCGATATCGATGAGACGAGCATGACTGCGACACTAAACTTTCACATGACTGCGCCATACTATAATTTCTTTGGCGGGAACAACGGTGTATTGGCGAACGGCGACATTGAGTTTTGTGAAGCCGCTGAACCGACTGGCCTTGCGGCGGATGTGTATGAGGTCAATCCCAGCGCCAGTGCGCAAACCGTGTGGCACACGAAAATCACTGGGCAATACGCCTACCGTGGCCAGAGAATCGGGAGCATGTATCCGGGCGTGCAGTGGTGAGGTTCCCAGCTACAATTCGCGCATTGCGAACTGTAGAATAGTTTCAGCAAGAACTGAAGAGGTAAGGGGGAGTCGCCAGTGGCGGTCTTGGTAACCGGAGGCGCAGGTTATGTGGGCAGCGTCACGGTTGAACACCTTGTTGCCCGTGGAGAGGAAGTGGTGGTTTTGGATAACCTCTCCCGCGGGCACCGGGAATCGCTGCCGGCGGGTCTCGGTTTCTATCGCGGTAATGCGGGAGACGGCACGCTGGTCAAACGTATCACCAGCGAAAATGAGATCGAAGCGTGTATTCATTTCGCAGCGTACGCATACGTTTCCGAGTCAGTTGAGCAGCCGAAACTGTACTTCGAGAATAATGTAGTGCAGGGACTTGCGCTGTTTGCAGCTCTTCAGGAAGCCGGAGTGCGGCGGATTGTTTTTTCGTCTTCCTGTGTAACCTACGGCGAAGCGACTCGCATTCCGATCAGTGAAGATGCCTCGCAGTGGCCGACCTCTCCGTACGGCTGGACAAAACTGTTTCTGGAGCGGGCGTTGTCTGCCTATGACGCCGCATATCAAATGCGGTTTGTGGCTTTGCGCTACTTCAATGCAGCGGGTGCGACCGAGAAATGTGGCGAGGACCACGACCCGGAAACGCACTTAATTCCTAACGTGCTGCGAAGCGCCGCGGGGACATTGCCGGAAGTGTGCGTGTTTGGAACCGATTACTCCACGCCTGATCGTACAGCCATTCGCGATTACGTGCATGTGGGCGATCTAGCCGAGGCGCATGGGCAGGCGTTGAATTATCTGCGGGATGGGGGAAGGTCGGAATTCCTGAATCTTGGCAGCGGATGCGGCCACTCCGTGCTGAAAGTGATCGAGTGTGCAAGAGAGGTGACGGGAAAACCGGTCCCGATGCGGATGTGTCCTGCGCGTGCCGGGGATCCTGCCTGCCTGGTTGCGGATGCCACGAAAGCGGCGAAGGTGCTGGGGTGGAGGCCGCAGCGGTCGAATCTTGCGGCTATGGTGCGCTCGGCCTGGGAGTGGGACCAGGCCCACCCGCGAGGTTATGGAAAGAGCGAAGGATATACGCAGACTGCCTTGAAGTAGTCGGAGGATTCGGATATGGTGAAACTCCCAACAAGAACAAGCTCTTACTCTCATGTCTGACACATTTCGTCTATCCGTAGCGATTCCCGTCCATAACGAGACCAGTGTGTTACCGGAACTCCTGCGCCGCCTGCGTACGGTCCTAGACAATTTGAAGGGCGGTCCACACCAAATCGTTTTTGTGGACGATGGAAGCACGGACGCAACGTTCGACATGCTCGAGGAGGCGGCTGGGACCGATGCTCGAATTCTCGCGTTGTCGCTCTCGAGGAATTTCGGGCATCAGGCCGCGATTACGGCAGCACTGGACCACGTGAACGGGGATGCGGTGGTCGTGATGGACGGGGACCTGCAAGACGTGCCGGAAGTGATTCCGCAGTTCGTGGAGAAGTATAAGGAGGGATACGACGTAGTTTATGCCAAACGAGTGCGGAGAAAGGAGCCGTGGCTGCTACGGCTCTGCTACTTTGTTTTTTACCGAATGATGGCGCGGTTGTCTGACATTCAGTTGCCGCTGGACTCTGGAGATTTCGGGCTGATGTCCAAGCGGGTAGTCGCTCAACTGCGCGGCATGCCGGAACATCACCGTTATTTGCGGGGGATGAGGACGTGGGTGGGCTACCGGCAAACGGGAATCGAGGTGGAACGGGCGGAGCGGCACTCGGGGCGAAGTAAATACAGCTTGATAAGGCTATTGAAATTGGCGTTCGATGGGATATTTGCGTTTTCGGTGGTTCCGATTCGCGCCGCTGCGTTGCTGGGCAGCTTCGTCATGCTGGTGTCGGCGATATTCGTCGTTTATGCGGTGTACGCAAGAATGTTCCTGCAGAGATCGCCGCGAGGGTTCACAGCGTTGATCGTGGTTGTAACGTTTTTGTCGGGAATGGTCATGTTCTTTTTGGGGATCATTGGTGAATATGTCGGGCGCATCTACGAAGAGATTAAGTCGAGGCCGCACTATGTTATTGGGCGGAGGATTGAAAACCCTGTTGGACAATCCGGGGCAATCGAGCGGGTTGAACTCGAGAAGGAACTCTTGAAGTGAGTGCCCGGCCAGCTGCCGTGTTCCCGCCACGCAAAATCAAATACTTGTCAGCTCCTGCGGCTGTCAGCATGACAGATGGCTATTTCGAATTGGCTTCGTTGGACCATTTTTGGGTGCGCCGCCGGTTCGAGGTATTTCAACGGATGGCCGGCGAGCTGGTAGCGAACGCCAAAGAGCTGTTGGATGTTGGTTGTGGGCAAGGCATGCTTCAGAGGCAGATGGAGCAGGCCTATGACCGGGAAGTTGCGGGGTTTGACCTGAACGAGAACGGACTAAAGCACAATTTGAGTGAGTCAGGCAGCGTATATTGTTACGACCTTTTTCAAAGGGACGCACAATTCGAACATCGATTTGACCTGGTTTTCCTGTGGGACGTTCTCGAGCATATCTCCGATGAAGATTCGTTTCTGGGGGCTCTTCTTTTCCATCTATCAAAGGGTGGACACGTAGTCATAAACGTGCCAGCGGGCGAGTGGGCTTTTTCGGGGTACGACACGGCCGCCGGACATGTAAGACGTTACTCCGATTGCAACTTGTTCCCTGTGCTGGGTCGCAATGGCCTGCAGGTGCTGAAATGGACATATTGGGGACTTCCCTTGAGTCCCGTGCTGCTGGTGCGCAAGATAATGTTGAGCAGTAGCGGAAACCAGCAGCAGAACTACTGCAGCGGATTCGGCGTGCGCAGCGGCCTGGTGAATCGAGTGATGGGTATTGTTTCGAAACTTGAGGTTATCCCACAAAAGATAGCCGGGACATCGTTGATGGCTGTTCTGGAAGTGGGAGACCAATGAAAATGGCTTCCACTGAGGCAAAGAGATTTTTCGCACTACGAGAGGGGAAAGTTTCTGACAGCCAGCAAAAAGCAGTGGTATATGGTTTCCTCGGACTACTCATAATTTACGTGGTCATCCGCGGAGTTGTGGGAGCGCTCTGGAGGCCATTGTGGTACGACGAGTTGTATACGCTGACGATTGCGAGCCAAGCAAATCTGCACGACTGGTGGCGCGCGGTCCAATCCGGATTCGATAGTGCGCCGCCGGCTTTTTATCTGGTAGAGCGCGCGGCGCTGCACGTGACAAGACATACCGAATTAAACCTGCGACTTCCGTCGATTCTGGCCTTCCCGGTTACGTTGGTTAGTATCTTCATTTACGCACGGAGAAGGACTGGCGATATAGCCGCGCTGCTCTGCGCTATGTCACTTTTGCCCACACTATTGTTTAACATCTACACAATCGAAGGACGCGCTTACAGCATGGTCATTGCGTGCATGGCAGTTGCGCTGGTGTGTTACCAGCGAATAGGCACGCGTGGCTGGGCTGTGCTTTTCGGTTTAGCGTTGGTGGCAGCGGAACTGCTGCACTACTTTGCGGTGTTCGCGATGATCCCGTTCTGGATAGCCGAAGGAGTAATGGTGCTGCGCACGCGGCGATTCCGGTGGGGAGTGTGGCTTCCCTTAGTTTGCGCGATGGTTCCGCTGATAGTGTTTTTTCCAATGCTTCTGAGAATCAAGGCAAACTACGGCCCGCATGTGTTTGCGAGGCCGGTGTTCATAGCGATTGAGGGATACTATGCGGCGTACTTTTTGCTGAACCGAAACCGCCTCGGAATCGCGTTGGTTTTACTGGCGATCGCGGCCGTTATCCGGTCGGCCTTGATAGCCCGCGATGCGGAGCACGCTGAAAAAACGAGCGTTGAGGAAACGGCATTACTTGTGAGCTTGGTCGCGCTGCCGTGCATCATGTTTGTGCCGCTCAAGTTCATGGGGGGGATACTCCTAAATCGTTATGCGTTGGTAGCCACACTTGGAGTTGCGGTTGGAATGGCAATGGCGTTTTCCAACGCGGGGCGTAAGGGAATAGTGATCTACGGGCTGTTGGTGGTTTCGGTCGCGGGATTAGGAGAGCGATCTTTTTGGCTGCGTCCGGAGCATTACTCGTTTAGCCCATACTTCTCAGCAACCTCGGCAAGCGCTCTGGGCGGCATGAAAAAAGTCATCGAAGACGCTGGGAGAACGACGTCACCAATAGTAGTGAGCGACTGCCTGCTGCAGGCGCAATTTGTTTATTATTTCGAGCCAAAATTAACGGACCGGATGGTCTATCTTTTGGATCCAGAACGTGAGTTAAGAGTGACGAAAGCAGACACGAGTAGCCGGACGCAGTTGCTCTTCAGCAAATTCTTTCCACTGAAGGTGGCGAATTTTTCCGCATTTACCAGCAACCATGAAGAGTTTTTGTTCTATCGAGGGGCGCTCGACTGGAACACGCGTGTTTTCCTGGAGAACGGTTATTCGATGGAGCTTTTGGGTGCACAAGAAGGATATGGCGCGGTGTATCTTGTGAAGACCACTAAAGGCGCACCACGCTAAACTCTCGAGCGGCCCTTGAAATAGATCAACTTCCACAGAGGAAGACCGAAAGCTCCCACGTCAAAAGGGACAAACTGTTCGATTTCGAAAAACTCGGAGAACATCGCACGCCAGTGCTCGACCGGGCGCGGATATTTGCCGCGGTCACACCGGGCAACGATCCGCGGGACAGATAAAGACGGAGGAAGAATCAGTTCGATAATGTGTACATTACCATCTTCGGTCAACAAGCGGCTCAGATTCGCAAGGATGCTTTTGGCGGTTGGATCGTCCACGTGGTGAAGGAAACTGTTGACTAAAATAAAGTCGAAGCGCTGCCCGGGTGGGGCGACAAAAGTGGCGGCGTCATGAGCGAGAAAGCGGCGTTGGCCAACATGATTCCCGTAGCGCTGCTCGGCGTCGCGAATGTATTGAGGATTCAAATCGATGCCAAGATAATCGGCATCTGCAAACTGCGTGGCGTTGGTTCCGGGTCCGCAGCCAACGTCGAGAACCCGGCGAACCTTGTTCATGTCATTGCGGGCCGCGATAGGATTGAACTTTTGTTCCGCAAAAGGCGCCATCCAGAGGCGGTAAATCAGGGGTTGGCGCATGATGAAGTCCAGCATACTCATAAGCTCGCCTGTTCGTGGGCTGGGGCAATGTCGGCAAATATGTTACACGGGAACAGTTCTCTGTGCGCCTGGTATTGCGACCACGCCGGTGGGCTACGCGGGGGCAAACGCGGTTGGCGTGCCCGCAGGCGAGTTGCGGGATGTGAAACGTGTTTCACGGGGAACGTTGACCGGGGCAGGGGAGGCTGCATACCATGGAACGATGCGCCTCCGGGGAAAGCGCAGGGCCATAGCGGGTGCAGGCTGCGGCATCCTGGCGCTGGTGTGTCTGTGGGGGTGCGACGACGCCACGAAAAAGCCGGTGCAGGCCAGAGTGCCGGCGCTGGCCCCAGCGCCGCCAGCACAGAAGCCGCAGGCGCCGGAAATTCTGGAGTTGCCGCAGGGGCGCTGGAGCGCGGACGAATTTGTTTCTCTGCTGCCGCCGACACCGGGCGGCATTCCTTATTTAATCGAGCAGGTGAAGGTGAAATTCGCGTCGGGCGAAGCGAATTACCAGGCCGGCCATTTGGCGGCGGCGCGGCGGGATTTTGACGATTCGGTGGACTGGATCCTGGAGAGCGGGTACGACCCGAACAGCGACCCGCAGTTGCGGGAGCTTTTCCACGAAGTCACCGACAAGGTGTACACCTACGAACTGCAGGCGTACCGGGCGGGGGACGGATTCACGGAAGCGCCGGCGGTGCCTGCGCCGATCGACGAAGTGGCGGAGATGACCTTTCCGGTGGACCCGAAGCTGAAGGAGCGCGCGGAGGATGTGGCCAAG
>DATJOO010000026.1:0-46192 GCA_035506955.1 Verrucomicrobiia bacterium | reverse complement strand
AAGGACTCTCGAGCACAGTGGGAACTACCTCCGGCTGTCCATCGGCGAGAAGAGCCCCAGCCATCCGCGCCGATCCGCGCCGCCCGAGGATCATCTTCTGGGCCGGAGGCAACTGCGGCAACCGTGCCAATACCAGCTCCTCCGCAAGTTGTCTCAGCGGTGGGGCGGCGGATGCGGCCATCGTCAACTGGACTAGGTCGGTTACGTACAGTTCTCGAACCAGGTGTAGTCCAATCGTGTTTGGCACATGTGGATGAAATGCAAGAGCACGGCGTACCTCGTAGCTGCGTAGCCATCGTTCTCGGTGGCCAACCTCTTCCAAGATTGCACTGGGAACTTCCTTTTGTAGCAGTAAAAGACAGAGATGCCTCTCGTTAAACTCCGGATTATCGAGGAGTCCACGAAGAACGGCTTCGCGAACATCGTGCAGTAGAGCGGGAATCTGCTCTTTCGACGCGGCTCGCGCATCCTCCGGGCCAATGTTGTTCGAAGCCGATTCCATGCGAACCTCACGCTAGGAAAGTATAATCGTTGCTAGATTCCTACCTTGGCTCGCCCTCTGAAACACTCGTTCCCGCGCCCGGCCCACGCGCCATTCGTCCTTGCACATTTGTCCCCAGCTTCAGCCCCCCTGTTACACACGCCGCTTGGGTACTATGAGCAAAGCCGATAAGATTCCCGTGTTGGATGGATTCATCCGGGCAACCGTATGCACGCGAAATTACTTGCGGTGGACGGGGTTACACTCGTTTGGGTTTATCGGACTTGGCAAGCCACCACCTACAAATGTTCGTTCTCGCGGATGTTCCAAATCCGAACACAGTATAATTCAACGGGGGTCGAATGATTACGAAAGGTTCAACTGGAGCAACCGAATGCCGATCGATGAACGGATACGCCATGGTGCGCGGTGGCTCCGAAGGATGGCTGATTCGAGTTAGCGTGAAAAGCGTCAACCATAGATTCCTGGACGTGAAGTTCCGAATTCCCGATTCTCTGGAGCCATATGAACACCGACTGCGCAAAGCAGTGTGCGGACGAATTCTCCGCGGACACGTGGATGTGCACGTGAGTATCGAGCCCAGCGAAGGCGCACCCGTGCACGTAAATCAGGGATTGCTCAAGGCCTATGTCAATGCCGCGAACGAATTGCGCAAGCAGACAGGCGCCAAGACCCAGCTGGACACAGTCGCCTTACTGCGATTGCCGGGTGTGATTACAGGGATGGCATCGGTATTGCCGGACACCGAGGAAGCTCAAGAAGCGTTGGGCAGGATACTCGACACGTTTATACAGGACGCGCTCGGGAAATTGGACTACATGCGCAGGATTGCGGGTCGCCAGCTCACAGAGGAGTTGCGTGCCCGAGTAGCAAAAATCGAAAACGAAGCCGATGAAGTTCGTGCGCTAGTCCGCACATTGCACCCTGCATTCTCGCGGCGCTTGGAAGCGCGGCTGAGAGAAATCCTGAATGGCGCAAATATCGAGTCTACCCGGCTGGCGCAGGAGGCGGCACTCCTTTCAGAACGCAGTGATATCAGTGAAGAATTGGACCGGCTGCGAAGCCACCTGCAACAATTTACGAAATTACTCGACGCCGCTGGCGAACTGGGCACGAAGCTCGACTTTCTCTTGCAGGAAATGCACCGCGAAGTGAATACCATGCTCTCGAAAACCCCTGGCGTAGAGAGTGCAGCGCTCGCGATTACGAGTTTAGCCCTGGAGATCAAGGCGGGCATTGAAAAATTACGTGAACTGGTCCAAGACATCGAATGAATGACTGAACTGCAGAGACACTCTGGTTTTGAAATATATGCGGATCGTCTATTTCATTTTCCATGCGTAAACCTCCGTTCCAAGGCCAACGCTCTACACATACTTTGTGATTCCAGCTTCTTACGCAAGGGTGATGAATCCACTTGGCTGGAAAACGCGCGATACGTACAAGTGGCATATTCACCGTCACCGTTCGAGTATCAATGCCGAAGCGCGTTTTTCGAGCAATTGCCCAAAGACATGTGATTTTGGGCATCGATCACCGCCGCAAAACTGCCGAATGAAATCAACGGCTTGCGGAGTGAATGAATGTAGGATTTTGGGCAGGTGTAACGCTCACATCCTAACAAACCATCAATTTCGATTTTGTGGCATTCGACAATCGATGCAAGTGGGATCTTTGTTAACCACGGCTTGCGTGGTATCGTCAGCGAAAGCGCTCCCTTGAAAGAAGTAATATGCCAAAAGTCTTGTCGTCTTTTTTCGCCTATCCCTCAGCGCCGACAATCGTGGGTGAAACAATTGAACAGGCGATAGGGAACCTGCGGGACAAATCGGGGATTACGGTAGTCAAATCCTGGCGAGAAAATGATATTGCGGGGCGCTTTATTGCTGATCAGGTCCTCCAGAAAATCTGCGAACACACGGCCTTGATTGCGGATGTCACACAACTTAATTTCAATGTCGCATACGAAATAGGGTTTGCACTCGCCAAAGAAAAAAGAGTTGTGCTTACGCGGCACAAAGGAGTCACCCCACATCGACCTTTGGTTGCAGATGTAGGTATTTTTGATGCGATTGGATACCTTGAATATGAAAATGCACCGGAACTGGAAAATTACATCCGCGGGATAACAGATCCCTCACCATCAGCTCGAAATGTCCAGCCTCTAAACCAAAACGCGCCGGTCTTCCTAATCGAAGCGAGGTTCCGAACAGATTCCGTAACTAGGATCATTTCTCGCGTCAAGAAAGCCCGACTTTTTTATCGCAGCTTTGATCCTCGTGAGTCACCGCGCCTATCTGCCAGCGACGCTTTCGAGCAGATTGCCCAATCCTTCGGTGTGCTTCTTCATCTCTTGCCAAATCACATCACTGATGCAGTAGCGCATAACATACGAGTGGCATTCTTGGGTGGACTGTCCGAAGGTTTCGGAAAAGTCTTACTTCTTCTACAAGACGGCGAAGAACCAGTCCCTATGGACTACCGCGATCTAGTCAAAGTGTTTATGGACCCTTCTGGCGTCGACGAACCGATTTCAGATTTTGCTACGCAGGTTACCGAGGCGATGCAGCAGACTCAGTATCAAGCGATAGACAAAGAACATAGCCTCATTGAAGAAGTGAGTTTTGGTGCGTCCGCCGCAGAGAATGAATTTCGTGACCTCGCTGGTTATTATTTGGAAACGGATCAATTTCAGCGCGCTCTAAGGGGAGAGGTCCGTCTGGTTGTGGGCCGGAAAGGATCTGGAAAAACAGCGATATTCGCCCAAGTTCGAGACCGCGCACGCGAAGAACGCCAAAACATTGTTGTGGACCTTCGCCCAGATGGATACCAGTTACTCAAATTCAAAGAAATGGTTCTGAAGTATTTGGGACAAGGTTCGCTCGAGCACACTATTACAGCATTTTGGGAATATCTCCTGCTTTTGGAAATTTGTTACAAATTACTCGAAAAAGATCGCCTGCCTCATACTCGAGATTCCCGACTCCTGAGGCCATACCAAAAGCTGGCGGCAATTTATGACTCCGATCGCTATGTTAAGGAGGGTGATTTTTCAGAACGGCTCTCTCGATTGTTGTCACACCTAACTGAAGACTATCGCGCAAAGTATGGTGAGGATAGTGACAGAACGCTGAGTCAACAGGAAATCACTGAATTGCTTTACCGGCACGACGTCAATGAATTGAGAGACCAGGTTGTGGAATATTTAAGGGTCAAGAAGGGGCTTTTGCTTCTCTTTGACAATTTGGATAAAGGCTGGCCGACCCACGGTCTGACGGCGACAGACATCGTCATTTTACGAGCCTTGTTGGAAGCTACCCGAAAGATAGAACATCAGTTGCAAAGACGAGACATTGACTGCAAGACCCTCGCCTTCCTGCGGAACGATGTTTACGAGTTGCTTGTTAGTGAGACTCCGGACCGTGGAAAAGAAGGTCGGGTCGCTCTCGATTGGTCCGATTCAGACCTGTTGCGTGAGTTGCTCCGTCGACGGACGGTCTACAGCGCCTTGCCAGATCGACAGTTTGAGGAACTGTGGCGCAGTATCTGCGTGAGCCACATCAAAGGGGAGGAGTCGTCGCAATTTTTGATCGACAGATGCTTAATGAGACCTCGAGGCTTGATCGATTTGGTCAATCACTGTCGTGGTTTTGCCGTTAACCTCTCACACTCAAGGATCGAAATTGAGGATGTGGCGAAGGGCGTTGAAGCCTTTTCGAGTGATTTGGTGGTCGACATAGGCTATGAGATTCGTGATGTTATGCCCGAGGCAGAAAATGTACTATATGCGTTCATTGATGAACCACAGACTCTGCCATCGGCTGAACTAAACACGCTGCTTACGCGGGGGGGGAATTGCAACCGAGAAAATCGCTGACATAATCACAATTCTTTTGTGGTACGGCGTTCTTGGTGTCAGGCGAATGGATGGGGCAGCAACGTATATCTATAACGTAAATTACGAGATGCCGATACTCAAGGGAATTATCAGAAAGCTTGAGGAGGAAGGCTTGGTCTATGTCGTCAACCCGGCTTTCGTGCCTGGCTTGCAAATTCGCGAGGACCGCACGGGCCTATGAAGGGCAGCTATTTGTAGGTCACCGTATTCTCCTAACCGAAGGGTTGCTAGTTTGTATCTAGCCCGGAGAGCCGATGGGAATTACCTGCAGGTGCGTGCAACGAGCATGAATTCATTCGGGTCCCTTGGACGATAGCGCGCAGGCTGTCTTCGCTGTCCGCTTGTGGGAAGTTTCGTTGTGCCAACAGGCAATCGGACTTACTGCTGGGACTGAACCTGCCTGTCCATAGTTGAACTCGCCCAGAAACCAGCGAAAATCACGTAATCGGCCCGGAATGAGACGGTTCTAGCCGGTGAAACTAATGGCCGCAAATCATATGATTTTGGGCAGGACATCGAGATCACTTTGACCAGCCTTGCAGCACCCAACCTAGATGGTGTTGCCCCGAGTAGCGACCACTGTAGCGAAAGTCTTATCCACCTGAGATCGGATCCGTTCACTCCTCAAATCCGCGACCTTCAGATACCGCAGCGTGGTTTCTAGATTCGAGTGGCCCAACCAGGCCTGCAACGTTCGGGCAGAAACCCCAGAGTCGTGGTGCATGGTCGCGAATGTTCGGCGGAACTTGTGCAGGGACCAGCGACGGCAGACCGGTTTGTCTTTGCAGGATTGTCCTCTTTTGTTGGTGCAATGCCCGCAATTCAAACCCGCACGCAGAGCCAAAGTCTTTAGCTTCGCGAGAAAATGGCCTTCCGGCTGATCGAGTTGATTGGGAAAGACTAGTGAACTGCCACTGTTGACGTTCAGTTCCCTCAGGGTATCGATCAGCCATTCCGGAATCGGAACATATCGTTCTTCACAGTCTTTCGGTTTCCAATTCCACTGCGGCTTTGCGGTAATTCGCACGAGCTTCTGGTCAAGATCGACATCGCTCCAAGTCATGTACGCAACTTCTTGCTCCCGGCAGCCTGTACCGAGGAAGAACCCAAATATGGCGCGAGATCTTTCGTCCACTCCCTTCAGCAGCTCAGCGACCTCGGCTTCGCTGTAGGCATCTACAGACTTCTGTGTGTAGCGGGGTAGATCCTTGCGGGACAGAAGCCCCTCGATTCCGAACGATTTCAGAAATGACAGCATCGTCGAGATTCGGTTGAAGATCGTACGATCTGCGAGACCCCGCTCGCGCAGCGCAGCCATGTAGAAAATCAAATCCCGACGTTTGATGGATCGCAGGAGGAGCTTGGGGCAGAACTTGCGAAAGTCGTTGAAGAGCCATTCCAGGCGATCGGCCGCCCGTGCCGATCGCCTGGCTCGGACATCCCCTAGGTATTCAGCGATAGCACAGTCCAGCCGGAGTCGGCGGAGCCTCGACCCGCGGCTGAGATTCCGGGATCTTTGCCGGGCCTGGCTCCTGCTGCCGGTCGATGCGGAAGCAACCTTTATATAGTGAGCTTTGGGCATTCTGCTCCTGTTGTTCTTTGTTACAGATCCATGGTTTGAGTGAGGGACTCTAACCATGCGGGCACCTGATCCAATTTTCGATGGGATTAGATTCGTATGAAGCGTGGTTAGAGAAGCATATTGAGAGGTTGGATGACCTGCGTGCGTTCGCTAAGAGGCAGCGCAAGCAGGGATCGAGCTAGTGGGAGTTTTAGAAATAACCGCGCTTTTTAGCTGCGCTTTAGCGGCAGGTCAGGCGCATTGTACACCAAACCTGTACACCAAAGGGTTCAAAAACACCCTCAAAAACGCTAATGAATCCGCAGGTAAATCGTTGCAAACACAGTCCAGGGGCGCGCCTTTACAGAATCCAGAGTCTGGAGTCCTACCAATTGGACGACCTCCCAGCAGTTGAAAAACCAGCGCTTAGTACCGCCTCACCATCCGCGACTTGGCTCAAAAACTGCCTCAGTCCGCGCCCCGATCTATCGCGCTGATTACCTCTCCGGCACGCTTGCCTTAGCTGGTTTCTGGATGGCTGAGCGTCGAAGTCGTGAATGGTGCTTCTATTGTATCGTGGCTCTTTCCCCCCTTCAACTTTGCACAAAAGAAAACTTTGACACTGTAGCATTTAATCGCATGTTACTGTCGTACGAACGTTCGGTTTCAACGCCCCTCCTCACGCCCTCCCACATTTTGCGAGTCAGCCCCTAGTCTCCACCTATAACAATTCCGTTCTTGACGGACTACTTCATTGCGGGTAGGTTACTGCCACTAAGGTTGGGGGTGACGTACTCAACGCCCGGGTCACAAATTAAAGCGAGCGTGCGAGTGAATTCGCGCTCTCGGTGGAGTCGAGCATGTCCCCAGACTTCGCAACATTTTCCGCGCGTGTGGCCCTGTTCCTTTCTATGGACAACCCTGGGACTGCGTATACGCAAGCCGCAATTTCTACGGCTATCCTCGGTGGGGTTTTGGCGGTGGCTTTCCTTCAGCGTCATTGGCATCTGAAGTCGCGCCAAACTCAAACTGGCGTGCACGTGCTGGGAAAGCGCGTGTCGGAATTTTGTGAACGACTAGCGGCTAGCCCTCTCCATCAAGTCGACATCACCATCACCGATGGCCTGAACCACATCATCGAAGCGGTAAACACCGATCGCATTTGCTGGTACGAAGTTGCGGAAGACTCCGTAACGCTTCTCCACAAATATACCGCCGGAACTCCCGACAGTGCGTCCTCGCCGGATACCATTCCCTCCGATCGAATGCCTTACCTCGCGGAACGGTTGCGTCTGCATGAAGTGGTCATTCTGCAGAGTGTCGACGATCTACCCGGAAAGGCTCATGTCGACCGGCAGTTTCTGACGAGCCTGGGCGTTCAATCGCTGCTGTTGATTCCCTCCAGTTACAGTCCGCGGCGCAAGGGCGTTCTCGGCCTGGCGTCGTACTCCACCGAAGTGACTTGGCCGGAAGAGTCGATCAGCCAATTGGCCATTGCCGCAAACATCATTGGCGCTACTTTGGAGCGTATGAACGAGCAAAACGAGCGTGAGGCCAGCGAGGAGCGTTTCCGCCATTTATTTGCTCAGGCTTCCATCGGCATTGCTTTGGAGACCATGGATGGTCTCATCATCGAGGTAAACCCGGCCTTCTGCTCCATGATCGGCTATTCGGCCGAAGAGCTTTGCAGCTCCACTTGCGCACGCATCAGCCATCCCGACGACGAAAAAATCGAACAGGTCCTGTTCCAAGAACTGCGCCAAGGCCTCCGGCCAAATTACCAGATCGAGAAACGTTTCTTTCGCAAAGATGGCTCGTTGATGTGGGGCCAGGTCAGCGTTTCTCTTCTCGACCGCAGCGATGCCCGGACGCCTCTGGTGATTGGCATGGTCAGCGACATCACCGCGCAAAAGAACGCGGAGTACAGCTTGCGCCAACGGGACCAGGAGTTGCAACGCCTCGCAGGGCAGCTCATTAAAACTCAGGAGGAAGAGCGGCGCCGTATCAGTCGCGAACTTCACGATGATATCGGCCAGCGCATCTCGCTCCTGGCGTGCGAACTCGATTTGGAGTTGCATGGCGATGCTGCCGCGCAGGAACGCGCTGCACTGCTTCCTAGAGTCCGAAAGGAACTGGATGCAGTTGCCAGTGATATCCATGAGCTGTCGCACGAGCTACATTCCGCAAGCCTGCAATGTTGCGGACTAAAGGTGGCACTGAAGGATCTTTGCTGGAAGTATGCGCACAACCACCAAATGCAGATCGAACTCCACGCCGAAACACTCGACCCCAAACTGTCTTCCGACGTATCCCTCTGCCTGTTCCGAGTGGCGCAAGAGGCCATTGCCAACGCTCTCAAGCATAGTCAGACCAAAAGGGTCTGCGTCTCCGCCACGCAAGACTCCGAAAGAGTATGTCTTTCAGTGAGGGACTTTGGCGTTGGATTCGATTCCGCTGCGCAATCCGGCGGAATTGGGCTCATCAGCATGCGCGAGCGCCTGCGCATCTGTGGCGGCATGCTCGGTGTTAAATCCGCCCCGGACCAGGGCACGGAAATCACCGCACAAATAGCCGTTCCGGTAAGAAGGCTCGCTGCCACGGCCAACAGTTGAGCGGCGCTTCGCCTGGAAGCGTTTGCAGAAGTTTTCCCGCTTCCCCTTCCGTGAAACGATTTGGTGATCGCACCGCAGGGGATGCGCGACCCCGAGTTACCAAGGCCTTCGCCTCTCCCACAAGAAACCTTACCGATACCGCATGCCGATCGCCTAAAAGCGCTTGCGAGGCTGGGCACTGCCATGTTATTTTGCCGCAACTTTGTCTGCTGAAGTCCCCAAGCAGCGGGTTGGAATTTATTTTGACTATTTCTCAGGTTTATACATCCAAGTTCTACAGCAAAGGCCTCAGTGCGTAACTATCATCTTTTAGGTAACACTGCTAACCACGACGAAACTTCATTGCTGAATCGAATCAAACTCAGGGCGTTGTATCGCGCTCCCAACCCCGTCATTTCCACTGCTATCCTCCTTGTCGCTGCTCTTCTGAGTTCCCTTCCCGCTCTCGCCCAAGAACCAGCCGGCGCCGGAACCGGCCGTACTTCCTTGCCCGACTCTCCCAAACCCCAAGACAACGGGAATCCAGCGATCGACACCACCGCCCGTTTCATCGGCTACATGACCAACCCTTCCTTCATCTTTCCAGATATTGCCCACAGCGAAGGTCCACTCTCTACCGGCCAAAAATTTCGGCTCTTTGTGAATCAAAGTATCTCGCCTCCCTACATTGTGGTGGCCGCCGTCAGTTCGGCTTACGATCAAGCCATCAACACCAAAGGGTATGGCCAAGGCTGGGACGCCTACGCCTACCGTTTCGGCACCGATATGGCTCGAGCTTCTTCCAATAGCTTCTTCGGCACATTCGTATTCGCCTCCGCCTTTCACCAGGATCCGCGCTTTTTCCCTCAGTACCGCCCTACTTTCTGGGGCAGCGTGAAATACTCGGCAAAACGCGTGTTTGTCACCCGAACTGATTCCGGCAGAGAGACGTTCAACTCTTCCGGCATTTTGGGCACCGTGGCCGCAGAAGGGTTATCCAACGCTTACGTGCCCGGCGCTCAGCAAGGCGCTGGACCTACTTTTGAACGTGTTGGTATCGACTTGGCCTGGAGATTCGGCGGCAATATGTTCAAGAATTACTGGCCAGTGTTTTTTCACGACCTGGGTTTGAATCGCCTGAAGGTGATTCCCGACCCGTCGCTTACATCTCCGCCCCCAGATCACTAAGCGGCGTTTCGCAAGTGCCTATTCTTTTTCCAGGTGCTTTCGCGCTTCCTTTAATTCGGTAATTTCACCTGGTGTGATCTTTGGATATTGCAAGTTGAGCTTATCCAAGGTCGCAACGATCGTGGCTACCACCAGCAATCGGCTGAACCATTTGTTATCCGCTGGCACAATCACCCACGGTGCGTGTTTCGCGGCGGTGTTGCGAATCATCTTTTCGTAGGCATCCTGATACTCATCCCAGTATTTGCGTTCCTTCAAATCCGCCGCGGAAAATTTCCAGTTCTTGTCTTTGTTGTTCAACCGTTCCAGAAAACGGCGCTTTTGTTCCTTCTTGGACAGATGCAGGAAAAACTTGCAAACCGCTATCCCATTCCGCGTCAAGTAACGCTCAAATGCCCCAATGTCTTCGTAGCGCCCCTTCCAGAAATGATTGCCCTGCACGGAATCCGGCAATCGTTGCTTCTGCAAAAACTCCGGGTGCACCCGCACCACCAGCACTTCCTCATAGTAAGAGCGATTAAAAATCCCGATCTTGCCTCTGGGTGGCATGCAACGGTTCGTTCGCCACAGAAAATCGTGCGCCAACTCTTCCGCCGATGGCGACTTGAAGGAATGCACATCCACGCCTTGCGGATTCACTCCCGACATCACGTGTTTGATCGTGCCATCTTTTCCGGCGGCATCCATCGCCTGGAAGACCAGCAAGAGTCCCCAGTTTCCTTGTGCATACAGCACCTGCTGGAGATCGGAAAGCAACTCCACCCCTCGTTGCAGCCATTTTTTCGCTTCCGGCTTGTCTTCGGAATTCAGGTGATGCGTGTCCTCGGGCCGGTAATCCTTCAACCGAAAATGCTCCCCCGAAGTGACGATATACGGCTCGATGAACTTGTGGATGTTCTTCAATTTCGGCTTGGCCATTTTTGCTCCGGACTAAAAACGGCGTTCTGGTTGGGCGAACTGCGGTTACAGCACAGGCGGCCGGTGTCTTTGCGTCATCATGACACCGAATTCCCGGGCGATTCAAGAATGTTCCGACGGACTTCGTTAAGAAGTTACTTCGCGCATCTGGCCATGTTCGATCGTGTACTCGGTGTCGCCCCATTTCACGCGATTCGACGCAAAGCTACTCAGCCACACGATGAAGTGCACGGCATCTCGAATGGGCACCAGCCACCATTTTCTGCGCAACACCTGATCTCCTATTCCCCAGATGCCCGCCACCCACGCCAGCGTCAGCCGCAAAACCAAGTAAGCTCCCAAATATGCCGCGGCCATCCATCCTGCCGGCGCTACCAGCGCCGCGGCTATCGCGAATGGCAACCCGTGCGTCACAATCAGGCCCATAAACGACGCAGGCCGCGCCAACCGCGTCGTCCGCGCCCACCGCACCTGATGCTCCCAGAATTCCCGCAGGCTTAGTGCGGGAAACATCGTCCATACCACTTCGCGTGACAGCAGAGCCTTCCCTCCCACCTTATGCACCCGATAGCCAATTTCGTAATCGTCCGCCAAATAATTCGCGAAACTCTCGTAGCCTCCAATTTTCTGCAACCAAGTCTTCCTCGTCGCCACAGAGGCTCCCAACGCAAACGTTACCCCTTCCACCCAATCCGCCACCATCGCGCTAGGGGCAAAATCGCTCACGGCCCCAATGGCCTCCATTTCGGCAAACAAATTTGGTTGCGTGATGCCGCGATAAAAACAGCTCACTACCCCGACGACCGGATCCGCAAATGGCGCCAGCATTTCTCGCAGATAATCGGGGTCCACGCGCACATCCGCGTCACTTTGCACCAGAAACTCGTGCCGCGCTTCCTTGGTCAATAACGCCAGGTTGTTTACCTTGCGGTTTGTTCCGATCTGCTCCGCGCCGGCAAAGATTCGAATCCGCTGCTCCGGGAATTCGGCCATGATTTTCTGAATTACCGGCACGGCCGGGTCCGACATTTCGTTGACGCAATAAAGAATTTCGTAATCCGCATAGTTTTGCCGGCAAAAACTTGCAAAATTCTCATACGAACCAAAGTCCAACCCGTGCACTGGTTTCAAAATGCTCACGGGAGGACAAAAGTCCGGACGCGGCCGCCTTCTTTCCCTCCGGAAGAATCGCAACACCGCCAGGATCGCCACAACGTAATATCCCAAAGGCACCAGGGCCACCAGCAAGATGGTCAGGTGCCAGATGGGCATATGCAGCGTCATATTAATTTTGCCCGGTGAGCAGCACCAACGTCACCCCAATGCATACCATCACTACGCCCATCCATCTCTTCACCGATACCTGCTCGTTCAACAGGTATTTTGCTCCAAACGTTCCCACAACATAGTTGAACGCTGACGCCGGAATCACCACGCTTAAGGGCGCCCATGACAACAGAATCAGTAAAGAATAAAAAGACGCAGCCAGCAGTGGCAACGCGAACCACACCCAACCATTGCGTACGGCTTTGCCGATGAACCGTAACATCGCCATTGGCCGGAAACTCTCCGGTTCGCCCACTTGTTTCATGCCATATGTCATGGCGATCTCGCCGCCAGTGCTGCAGCAAATGAAAAACACTAGCATCAGGCCAACGCGAATCATGGCGCCACCGTCTCAGTCGCGGTCTTCGCCTTGGCCTCCGTGGTTACCGGGTGCGTTTGTCCGACCAGCAGCACGCCGGTCACAATCAGCACCACGCCTATCCACCGTTGCGCGTTCACGGCCTCGTGCAGAATCACCACCGCCAGCATGGTTTGCAGCGCATACCCAAATGCCCCGGCAGGCATCACGTAGCTGTAATCGGCCCAGCTCACTGCCGTCATGTAACAAATGGTGAATCCGATCAGAAAGAAAATGCCCAGCCAGATTGTTCCGTTCCGCGCGGTGGCCCACAGCGCATGCCAGATTCCCGGCGCACTCATCTGTACCGCACCAATTTGCAGCATCCCTCGCTTCAACATCAGGTCGCCCAAATTGGCGCACACCACCATCAGCAGGACCACAGACAAAGTCTTGATCCTGAGCCTGTGCTCGTGACTCATTTTTCGCAGATTAGTCGTTGCCGCTGGCTGACGATCCCGGCATCGCCACCATGGTCTTTGCCGCGTCTCCGCCGCCCTGCACCCACTTCATGCGTTCCGCGCGGAGTTTCAGGAAGTCCACGCCTTCGTGGTACAAGCGCTTCCGTTCGTGGCTATCCCACAAGGCGTCTTTCACGATGCGCCACACCACTTTCGGCCGGAAATAATACTGGTCGTAAAACCGGTTGACTCCCGCCATCATGTCCGCCTTCGTCAGATGCGGGAACTCAATGTGCGGCAGTTGGTGCCCACTCTGATCGGCTAAAGCTTCCACGCGCAGGAAACCTTCTTTGGACATTTGCTCGTGCAACTCTGTCCCCGGCATGGCATGGGCCAGGGAAACCTGGATGGTTTCGCAATCCAGTTCCTTGGCGAACTCGATAGTCTTGTTGATCGTTTCCTTGGTTTCGCCCGGCAAACCGATAATGAAGTCGCCGTGCACCTTGATGCCGACCTTCTTGCAGTTCTTCATGAACTCGCGCGCCATTTCCACGGTCGCGCCTTTCTTGATGTTCTTCAGGATCTGCGCATCGCCCGATTCGAAACCCACGATGAACAGTCGCGCACCTCCGTCGGCCATGGCTTTCAGCTCTTCATATTTGCTATGGCAACGAGCCGTGCAAGACCACTGGAACTTCAACGCCTTGAACTTCTTACTCATCTCGATGGCACGATCCTTCCGGATATTGAAGGTGTCGTCATCGAAGAAAATTTCTTTCACCTGCGGGAAGTATTCCAGCGTGTTTTTCACTTCCTGAACCACATTGTCGACCGAACGCACGCGCCATGCGTGCCCGGAAAGCGTCTGCGGCCACATGCAGAAGGTGCACAGCGCCGGACAGCCACGTGAGGTGTAAAACGAAACGAACGGATTCAGCAGAAACGGCACGTTGTACCGCTCCACCTGCAAATCCCGCTTATAAATATCCGTGGCAAACGGCAGCTTATCCAGCTCTTCGGTGTGCATTTGCGGCCGCGGCGCGTTGTGCACCACCTTGCCGTCTTTCTTGTAGCTCGCCCCCAGGATTTGGTCCAGCGGCTTGCCGTGCGCATATTCGGCTACTGCATAATCGAATTCGCCGCGCACAATGAAGTCAATATCCTCGCTGGCGTTCAGCGTTTCGTCTGGTTTGATGTGACCGTGGGGTCCAACAAACGCGACCTTCATCGAGGGATTCGATTCCTTGATCTTCCTTAGCAGCTTAACGTCGCTCTCGAAACCTACCGTAGACGTGAACAGCACCAGGAACTCATAGTCCTTCGCGATCTCGATCGTCTGCTGCCAGTTGATTTTGTGCGGAGAGGCATCCAACAACCGGCTGCCCGGAATCAAACCCGCCGGATAACTCAGCCATACCGGATACCAATACGATTCAATCTCGCGTGTCGCCGGCCAACGCGAACTGGCTCCGCCGTCGAAGTTCTCGAAACTCGGCGGATTCAAAAGCAATGTCTTCATTACATCAGGCATTCGTCACCCTCAGTGTCCGTCAAATTCGATGCGCAAAAACAGCATCTGGGCAGCCACACTTGTCCTTCCCAGTTCGTGGCTGGTTCCCGTGCCCCCAAAAGGTCTAGATCGTAGTTTACCGAACTTGGTTACATCCCGGCAGGCCTTTCTGCAAAAGCCTCCAAAGATGCATCCAATGGCTAAATCCCGCATTAAGTGGCACTTGCCACGTCGACGAGCACCCCTTCTGCGCCAGAATCTCACCCTCTGCGCTGCCACAACCCCAAGACACTCCCGTCATTCTCAGCGCAGTCTTCGGAGCGAGGAATCTTTCCTCACTCTCTACGTCGTGCCTCCAAACGCTGGGTGCCCCACGCTCGGTTTGTGAGGGTGGGTCTTGGGTTTCTCCCAGCGCCACAGGCACTCCCGCCTGTGCGAAAGCGGGACCTAGACCGTCTTCCCCAGCACCTCGTCCGTCGACTCCGCCAAAATTTCCCAAATGCGCGCCACCCATTCCACATGCTCGGGCTTCATCAGCACAGATCGCAAGCAAGTCAGACTCGCTCGATCCTGCTTCATCCCCTCAGGCATCCTGAAAAACCGCACCGGCAGTTCTGCCACAGCCAGATGCAGATCGTGCTTTGCCGCAGCCTCAAAAATTTGTCTACTCAACGCGGAAGATGCGCTTACGCTTGCGGCGCTCGGCGCGAAAATCACAATGTCCAACTCCGGAACAAATGCCGCCAGGAACCGCGTGTCGTTCGCGATTCGCCGGTGAAACTCAGCCGCCGCTTCTCTGCACTTCTCCAGGCCCCGTGCAAACTCGCCACCTTGAACCAGCGGCAAAAGCATCTGCGTCGCCCACAGCGCCACCGCCGCCGCTCCTGGCCGCGAGCACTCCAAACTGATCTCGCCAAGATGCATTTCCTTCGAACTGAAGTAGGTATACGGCGAATCGTGCTTGTACAGACGCCCTACGCTGGCGTCGCGGAACAGCACGCATCCACAACCATAAGGCTGCAGACCGTGCTTGTGCGGATCGATCACCACGGAATCCGCATCACCTATGTGATCGAACGCGTGGCGCGTATCATCCGCCAGGTTACCCGCCAATCCGAAATATCCTCCATAAGCCGCATCGCAATGCACCCGGAACCCATACTTTTCCTTCAGCGCGAGAATTTCTGCCAAAGGATCCACCGACCCGGTCGCGGTCGTCCCCATCGTCACCACCACTGTTCCCACATCGCCCTTCACCAAGCGCGCTTCGAGCGCCCGCACATCCATACGCGCCCGCTCGTCGCACGGAATCGACTCGAACGGCATTTGCAACACGCCGCTGATCCGGTGGTGCGTATAATGCGCCTGCTCATTGGCAACGATGGTCTTCCCTGGCGTCAACTGCCCAGCAACCCAAAGCGCTTCCAGGTTGGCCATCGTCCCGCCGCTCGTTAAATGACCCAGGTGCTCCTTCCAGCCGAACATTTCCGCTAACCCAGCGACCGCTTCCTTTTCCATGGCAGAAGACGCGCGCCCTCCATCCAGTGCGTGATTATTCGGATTGATCCACTGCGCCAATGCATAGGCCAGACGCGCCACAGGATGCGGCGGTTTGATCATCTGCCCCGCATACAGTGGATGAAAGTAAGGGTAGTTATCTTGCAGCCGCTCGGCCGCTGCGGTCAGGACCTCCACAAGTCGCTTCGCATCCGCGGGTGTTCGCGAATCCTCCGGCAGCGCAGCAAACCCTTCGTCTAACTTTTCCAGTGCCTGGCGCAGGAATCCGAGGTCTGCTTTTTCGAGCATGTGCGTTATTCCAACGCCTTCTCAATCTGTCCGGCGCTGCGCAGAAGCTCCAGCTGTGCCTGTTGCCGTTGGAAATTTGCATCCAGGTACGCCATCCACTTTTCGTTTTCGTCCAGCCGCGCTCGTTCCACTTCGCGCAAGTTGGTTTTGCCTTCGTTGAATTGGGATTGCAGCACCGCAAGATTTTGCTGGGCCAACTGCAATTCCAGACGCGCCACTTCTTTGGCCGCGTCGGTTTCCTGGACCTTCTTTGACCGTTGCCGCACCTCCGCACTCACTTGCGTGCGCTTGCTCGCCAGATTCAGCTTGGCCGCATCCAGGCTGGCCTGCGCCAGGGCCACGTTCGCCCGCGTCTTCGCGCTGAAAATCGGCACGTTCACATTGATCCCGGCATTCAGATTGTTGTACGTAAAGTTCTGGTAGATATTCGTGTAGTTCCGGAAGTTGTATTTCGCCAGCAAATCATAAATGGTTACGAGTTGCAGGGTTGGCCAGTAGCCCTTCTTTTCCCCTTGCAGCCGAAATTCCTTACCCTTCACATCCGACTCCGCGAACGCCAAACTCGTGTTCCCCTGCGAGGCCATGGCGACAAGTGTCGCGCCTTCTTGTTCCGCCGAACCGGGCAGGTCTTCCGGCGTCACGTCGATCGGCTGCTCCGGCGCCATTCCCATCTGGTCGCGCAGATACACTTCCAGTTCGTCCTGCCGTCCTTCCAGTTGCAAAATTCGTTGTACCACTCGCGCTTGGGTCAACTGCGCTTTCGTTACTTCTGTCGGCAATTCGAAGCCCTCGCTCTGCCTTTCCTGCGTAACACCCACAATTCGCTCCGCGCTTTCCTTTTCTTTGCGCAGCAGTTCTAAAGAATGCCGCACCTTCACCAGTTCCAGATACGACGCAGCTACTCGCTCGATTACCGCGTTTCTCGTGTCTTCCAGCACCAAACGCTGCGCCTTGGCCTGTTCCTGCTGCTCTCTTTCCAGTCCTTTCAGCGGGCCGTTAAATATTTCCTGGGTATAGGTCAGGCTGAAAATCGACGGTGGCCTTCCACCCGGCGTTTCCGGCAAACCATAGGTGTATCCCGCCCCCGATCCCGCGTAGAAATTCGGATGAAACTCGGATTGCGTAATGCTCGCGGTGTTATCCGACACGCGCACTTGGAGTTTTGCCAGTTGAATATCTTTACTGTTCCGCAGCGCCAGTTCGATGCTGCGCTTCAGCGTGAGCACCATCGCCGTGGCCGTCGGTTCGCTGTTCGTTGAGTTCTGTGCCAACAACGGTGCCCAGTTGGCTGTAACGCACAATGCCGCGCACACTACTCGACGCGTCCACCCCATAGCTCTCCTCCTGCCCACCGGCTTCCTCTATTCGTAGCGCAGCGATTCCACTGGATCGAGTTTCGCCGCCTGATTCGCCGGCAACCAGCCGAAAAACAACCCCGTCAAACTGGACACCAAAAACGCCGCAACCACGCTCATTCCCGATATCGGTACGCGCAAATTCGCCGGCAGCAACTGCTGCACCCCCACCGGAATTGCCAAACCAATCAAGATTCCAAGCACCGCCCCACCCGCGCTAATCAAGAACGCCTCAATCAAAAACTGCGTCATAATTTCTTTTTTCGCCGCGCCAATTGCTCGCCGCACTCCTATTTCCCGCGTTCGTTCTTTCACCGTAACCAGCATAATATTCATGATTCCCACGCCGCTGATCAACAATGCGATAAACGCGACCACCAGCAGCATCACCGTCAGTCCCAGGGAAATGTTTTTTGCCGCTGCTAGAATCCCGATCAACGTTTGCACGTTCCACTCGGCCTCCGGCGGATGCCGGCTGATCAGCAATTCCCGAACGCGCCGCTCCACTACCGGCACTTCGTCGGGAGTTTTCGCCTGGGCCTGCAGCGTCCCTATGTGGCTGTCGCCCGTGAAGTATTGAATCAACGGAAACGGGATAATCACCGTGTCTTTCTGGATTTCGGACATGCCATAGGTCGAGGCTCGCTCATGAAACACGCCAATCACCGTAAAGGTGACGTCGCCCACGCGCAGTTCCCGCCCGATGGGATTTTCCAATCCAAACGCCCGCCTCGCCAAGTCACTGGTGATCAAACAAACCTTACTTCGCGTGGCCATGTCGCCGGCGTCGAAGTAACGCCCTCGATACACCACCAGCCGCCGGATTGCTTGGTAACCTTCGGTCACTCCAATTAACGTTACCGGCAATTCCTGGTCGTTCAACACCACTACCATGGGAACGTCCGTGAGCCCTGCGCTCGCGGTCAGATCTGGGATACTTGCTCTTACCGCCTCGAGATCCCCCAGGTTCAGTTCGTGGCTCAGCGGCTGCGCCTTCCCCGGCCGTTTCACCAGCTCTACCCAAACCAGGTTTGAGCCCACCGCTTCGATCTGCGAAATCACAAATCTCCGGCTCGTCAGCGAAACCGTAACCACCAGAACAATCGAAGCGCTTCCAATAATCACTCCAATGGAAGTCAGTACCGCGCGCAGTTTATTCGCGCGCAATGCGTCTACCGCTACCGTCAATGTTTCTTTCAGTTGCATTTCGCCGGATTCACTCGAAATCGACGCCTTACTGGCCGCCGACTTGCTTTAATGCCTCGTCCGCTTTCTTGTACTTTGGATTCAGCTTCAGCGCTTCCTGATATTCGCTGCGCGCCCCCGCGGTATTCTTTTGCGCGGCATCCAGCCGACCCAACCAGTAATGTGCATCCCACGGAGCTGGATAGGTGGAGCGCATCGGCCCAGCCGTCAAGTACTGCCGCAACTGTTGCTCCGCCTCCGCATAGTTCTGCCCACTCAGAATCCATCCGACCGCCTGATAGTATTTTCCGCGCGGATCTTGCGGAGCTAATGTTTCGCCGGCCGCAGCCACTTGCAGCAATTTATCGCCCTGCCCGCGCTGCAGGAAATAGTCCCCAATGTCGTAGACGCGGTCAGCGGTCTTGGGCTTCAGCTCCAGCGCCTTGGCATACTCCACATCCGCCGCGGCGTAGTCTTTCTTCACCGCTTTGCATACACCCTGAGCGAAGTGCCCTTCCGCCGGATCGAGCGTCAGCATTTTCTGGATCAGCGCCTCGGCTTTGTCTTCACCGCCTCCAACCATCGACGGCGCGGTGCAATCGTATTCCACCAAATCCTGATCCGCGTCGAAATTGTGGTCGTCCAACTGCACCGCCGTCGCGAATTCCTTCTGCGTCTTGCGCGCCCAGGAGTACGCGCTGAACATCGACACATGGTCGGCCTTTTGCCCGTATGCTTCGCCCAGCCACTGGTGATACAGGGAATTGTTCGGCTCGATCGATACGGCCTTTTCGCCGCTGCTTATCGCATTGTCGTATTGGTTGGATTCCAGGTAAGCCTTGGTCAGTAGCAGCTGAACTTCCCCGTTATTCGGGGCTTTTTGCGCCTCCGCGCTCAGTATCTCGATGGCCTTCTTGTAGTCGCCTTTCTCATAGGCGTTTTTCGCGGCATCCACGGAATTGCTTTGTCCAGCCGCGCCCACCTGTAAAACACACAGGCACAGCGCGGCGGCGACAACGCCTTTAAATCCCCGCATCCTTTTGGCTCTCGATGTTGGAATTGTCCATATTTACTACCTTGATCAGCATGCCGTTCTTGAAATCCACATCGCCAGGCAACGCCACAATCTCATTTCCCTGCAAGCCGCCCAGCACCTCGTAATTCGTCGCATCCGCGATGCCTACTTGAATCTCGCGCTTCTCCAGCGTCTGCTTTCCTACACCATCTTTCACCACGAACACGTAGCGCTTCCCGTTCTCCGTTTCCACTGCTCCCCGCGGGACGGTAACCACGTTGCGGCGTTCCTTCGAGTTGATTCGCACATTCACGTTGGTGTTCGGCAGCAGTTGCAAATTCTGGTTATTTACCGAGCACAGCAACTCGCCCACATTGCGCAGGTTCCGCGCTACCACTTGCTTGGGTACGTTCTCCGTTCTGCCTTGCCAGACCTCATTCGGCAGTGCCTCCCAGGTGATTTTCACCGGCAAATTCGGCTCCAAGCCGCCCAAGTCCGGTTCGTCTACAAACGCGCGCACCCGCACCTCATGCAGGTCCGCCATTTCCGCGAGCAAGTCCCCGGTCTTTACGTACTGGCGTGTCTTCACCGGCAACGAATACAAGGTCCCATCAATCGGCGCGACGATGCGTCCCTGCCGGACTTTCTCTTCCAGCAGCGTCACGTCGCTTTGCGCTTGCTCGATCGCCAGTTCCGAGCTCGACGCGTTTACGCCCTGCTCCCGGCGGAATTCCAGCTTCGCTGCGCTGTACCTGTCCACATCCGCCTTTGCTTTGGCCAGCAGCACTTCATTGGCAGCCAACTCGTCTTTGGTCGCCGCGCCTTTTGCCAGCAGGCGTTCCAGTGAGTCGTGCTCACGTTGATATTGGTCGCGGTCGGCCTGCGCTTTCGCCAGATCACTGGACATCTGCGCCACCACATCCGCCCTTCCGCCGGCTTTCGCAGCCCGCAGGTTATCTTGTGCGTGCAGCAATTTCGACTTGGCCGCCGCCAGTTGGGAAGCCGCGTCGGTCACGTCCAGCTCCATCAGCAACTGGCCTTTTTTCACGTTCTGCCCTTCCGTGGCGTAGACTTTCTTCACGAAGGTATCCAGCTGCGCATTGATGATATAGGGCGCAATCGGCTCTACTTTCCCGTTACTGGTGATGTACGCGGTAATGTCTTGACGGATCGGCTTCGATGCCGATATTTTCGCCACCGGCTGCCGCCCGCTCACCCGAATCAACACAAACGCTAGAATTGCTGCCAGTCCCAGCAGCAACAGCGTCCGGTTTCGCAACTTCCTATCCATAATGAGCTTTTATCGTTCCTTCATTTTGCATAAGGCGCCACGGGTCCACCTTGGCGGACGCGTTCCGCTGCGACTTCATCGCGGGGTGGTAAGAACGGGCTGCCCGATTTCTTCTGGCGGTAAAGCTAACTTACAGTCTATCAGGAGGTTACTCCATTTCTCTACAGACTTCGGACCTTTGTTCTGGGATGCCCGCTCGTCCCACAGGGATGCCGTCTGCAGAAAATCACGTGGTAGAATGCCGCCATGCCCAACACGCCCATCGCTCCGGCATCTGCCGAACAGAACACGGCTCAGCCAACTACCGCAACCGCGCCCAAGGCTTATATCCACCGCGTTTGCGTCCAGTGCAACAACGTCTTTCGCGTGCCTGCTGATAAATTTGATGCCAAACAGTGCCCAAACTGCCACAAAGGATAACGGCTCCCCGCAGGCCGGGTCTGCTGATATTCTCACCCGGGTTCCTGCGTATTCCCTCTAGCAAACGGTGTGGCCCATTTCCGGTGGTGGCTCGAGAGGATCTTCCATGATCGAAGCGCGTGGTCTTATCAAGGACTTTCACGACAAGAAACGTGGCCGTATTCGCGCCGTGGATCACGTCACCTTCACCTGCAAGCCCGGCCAGATTTATGGCCTTCTCGGCGCCAATGGCGCCGGGAAAACCACCACGCTGCGCATGCTGGCCACCATCTTGGAACCCACCGAAGGCACCGCCATCGTCAACGGCCATGATGTCGTCGACGAGCCCCAAAAAGTACGCTCCGCCGTGGGCTTTCTCTCTACCGCCACGGCGCTCTATCCCCGCCTCTCTTCTTTGGAAATGGTGGAATACTTTGGCCGTCTCAACGGACTCGACGAATCCACTCTGCACAAACGCATCGATGACATTTTCTCCCGCCTCGACATGAACTCCTTTCGCGACACCCGTTGCGACAAGCTCTCCACCGGCATGAAGCAGAAAACTTCCATCGCCCGCACGCTGATTCACGATCCCCAAGTGATGATTTTCGATGAACCCACCAGTGGTCTCGACGTCATGACCGCGCGCACCATCATCGACTTCATCCGCGAATGTCGCCAGCGCGGTAAAACCGTCATTTTTTCTACGCACATCATGACCGAAGTCGAAAAGCTCTGTGATGTCGTCGGCATCATTCAGTCCGGCAAGCTCCTCGCCGAAGGTTCGCTGGAAGATTTGCGCGAGCGTTATCAGGAACGCGATCTCGAGGAAATTTTTGTGCGTGTCGTTGCTCCTCTCTACGTCTCTCAGGAGAAGAACTGACATGAACCTCCGCAATATTGGCGTCGTTTACCGCAAGGAACTCCGCGAAGCGCTTCGCGACCGCCGCACCCTGGTTTCCTCGCTCCTCGTGCCGCTGATTCTTTTTCCCCTTCTCACCGCAGGGCTCGGTGCTGCCGTTTCTGCACTGATCGGCAAAGCCAAGGAAGGTATCTCACCGATCATGGTTCTCGGCGGTCAGGATTCGCCCGCCATCTTGGCCGAACTGCAAAAGACCCCAAAATTGAGAATCGTCCCCACCAAAGAGGATTGGAAAAACGAGATTATTAACAAAGACATTCGCGCGGCGGTCGAGATTCCTCCGGGCTTGCAAGACGACATCGCCCACCAAAAAAACACGACGGTCCTCATTCACAATTACAATGGCGATCTGAAGTCCTCGCTCGCCACGGGTTATATACAAGATAGCCTGCAAGAATATCGTGACCGCATTGTTCATGAAAACTTGGCCGCCCGACATGTTCCGGATGCCGCCTTGAAACCCTTCGATATCAAGGAAAACAACGTGGCGCCTCCGGAGAAAGTCGGTGGCGCTGCCTTTGGCGGCTTGATCGGCTACATGGTCATTCTGCTTTGCATGACCGGCAGCATGTATCCCGCCATGGACCTGACCGCCGGAGAAAAAGAACGCGGCACCATGGAAACCATTCTTTCCAGCCCCATCTCCCGTGTCGACCTGGTCTTTGGAAAATTCTTTCTCGTACTCACGGCCGCACTCGTCACCGCCGCGCTTTCCGTGATCTCCATGGGCGTCTCGTTTGCGGTGCTGGAACACGCGCATGCCTTCGATCAGGCCGGTCCGGACGCGCAGCAGATGCAACTGCAAATCCACTTCACCACCGTGCTCTCCATCTTCATCATGGTTCTGCCCGTCGCCGTGCTCTTTGCCGCCGGTCTCATGACCGTGGCGCTCTTCGCCAAAAGCTACAAGGAAGCCCAGAGCTACATCAGCCCGCTGATGTTCGTCGTGATCATTCCCTCCGTGGCCGCCATGCTCCCCATCGATCTCACCGCCAAACTGGCTTTTGTGCCTATTCTCAACGCCAGTTTGCTCTGCAAGGAACTCGTCACCGGCACCTACCATTGGAATTTCATCGCCATCATCTTCTTCTCCACCTGCGTCTATGCCGCGGTAGCGTTATTCCTCGCCGTCAAAATGTTCCAGCGCGAAGATGTGCTCTTCCGCTCCTAGCACAGACTTTAGTCTGTATTCTTTGGAGCGCCGCAGTTTGGCCTCTTCTGAGCGATCAAGGGCTGCCGCTTTCCCGGTTGCTCCCTGGGGTGCCCTACCCTCGGTTTCTGAGGGTCGGTATTTGGTTTATCGTATTGGTGTCTTGCATGCCGCACTTGCATGAGGGGTCCGTACATCTCGCCGTTCGTTGTATGGAACTAAGATTGTCCTCACTGCGTTTCTTACTTTAGAGTCTCATGCGCCGCCGCCTCCTTCGCATCGCACTCGTTCTGCTTCTGGCTCCATCCCTCGTAGCCATGGTCATTGGATGGTTGGTCGCACCCGCTTTTCTTCATCCCTTGCGCCGCCCGCTTCCGTCCGACCTCGTGAAGCAAGCCGATGTTTCCTTCGCACAAATTGGAGCGCTCCGTGAACCCCTCGATATCCGCGCACCCGACGGCGTGTTTCTTCACGGCTGGAAAGTGCGGCCTGCGCAGCCGAATAGCTCTTGGGTTCTCCTCTTCCACGGCGTCGCCGATAACCGCATGGGTGTTCTCGAACCCGCGCTCATCCTGCTGCGTGCGGGTTATGGCGTAACGATGATGGACGCCCGCGGCCACGGTGAAAGTGACGGCTCCATCGGCACCTACGGCTGGCTCGAACGCAACGACACTCGCGCGATCGTCGATGTCTTGGTGGCCACTGAGCACCCCGTCCACATTTATGCTCTGGGTGAATCCATGGGAGCAGGGATTGCTCTGCAGTCTGCTGCGGTCGATCCGCGCATCGAGGCCGTTGTGGCCGAATCCTCCTTCGCCAATCTGCGCGAAGCTTCTTACGATTACGCCGGTCTCCAAAAATACCCGTGGCTGGGGAAAACCCTGTTCGCTCCCGGCGCGTGGGTGATGCTTGCGCGCGGCCAAGCTCTCGCTGGTTTCCCGGCGGCCAACGTTTCGCCTGAACAAGCCGTCACCGCGCGAAGCTTCCCCGTGTTTCTCATTTGCGACGGCGCCGATACCACGCTGCCCTGCCGCCACACGGAAAAAATCTACACCGCCGCGCGTGGGCCCAAAACGCTATGGGTAGTGCCGCACGCATTTCACACCGGAGCCCTCGGCTACCAGCCAGCTGAATTCCGCCGCCGCATCCTCGAATTCTTCGCCAACCCTAGCGCCTCCGTCGCCACTACGGGAAGGGGTATCCGTCGTATCAATGCGGGAAACAACTGAGTATCATTTTAGTTATAACTGATAATAGTGTCAATAGCGTAAATACGCGGCTATACACTTTCAGGCGTGTTCCAAATTAAAACGAATACGCCTCTTCCCTATTCCATTCTTGCGCCTGTTGCTCGCTCGCTATTTCAACTCGAAACGCAGCAGCCCTTCGCTCTCCGATCCTGCCAACACTCCACCTTCCGGCAATGCCGCGAATCCACTGAAGATACTTCGTTCTGCATCGCGATCCGCGCGTTGCCAGGTGGCTCCCCGATCTTTCGATACGTAAAAGCTGCCACCCTCTTCACTCACCGCCCAAAGCCCCACGCCGCGCAGCCACTGTTCCACCGGTCCCGCGGGCAGTCCAGATTCTATTCGTTGCCAAGATGCACCTGCATCGTTCGAAGCGAACAGACCACGGCTGCTGCCCAGGTATATCGCCGCATTTTTGTCGCCTTCCGCAAGATCTACCCAGACGACCTCTTCCATCGGCACCGGGAGATCGCGCCACACGGCAGTTTGTCCGCCGTCGTCAGACCACCCGAACTTGCCATCCATCGCTACAGCGATGCTCTCGCCGGTTGCGCCCGACGCAACTTCGCGCACTTGCGATTTCGATTCGAACGCCTTCATCCGCGTGCATCGCCCCGACAACGCGCAGCGCAGCACACCCAGATTCGTGGACAGCACCGCTTCACTTTCTGAAAACGCGATGGCTGCGCCTATCTTTAGCGTTGTCATCGACTCGGACTTCGTCACCCGGGGGTTTGCTGTGGGAGCGGGTCGTTTCATTGCTTCCGGTAAGAGCGGGCTCCACTCCCTCCAGCTTTTTGCGCCGTCGGCCAAAAGCCAGAACTTCCCGTTTTGCAGCCGGACCATCCATCCCCAGGGACTGGCCAACACCCTCGCGATCTCGTCGGCATTCAGTGCGGAGCTTTGCCCGTGCGCCAGCGCTTCCAGCGAAACCGCAGACCAGGTTTTCCCGAAATCGCTGCTTTCGCGCAGCTTTGCGTCGTTTGCTTCCACCGCCATCAACAGATGCCGCGCATCTCGACGGTCCACCACCAATCGTTTCACCGCGCTATGCGTGAATCCGCGATCGGCTTCGCGGAACGTGACACCCCCGTCATCGCTAATCTCCAATCCCTGCTCGGTTCCCAGCACAACCCGCCCCGCAGCGCCATTGTTCTTCAGCACCACCAACGCGTTCACCACCCACTCCTTCGAAGTCGTCAGCGCCCAGTTCTCCCCGCTATCTCGCGTCACCCACAAGCCTGCGGTCGTTCCCGCGTAAAACGTTTTTGGCGAACCCGGGTCTTGCACAATCGTTTGCGTGCGCCTTGCCGCGTAAGGAATCCCCTGCAGCTTCGTCCACTGCCCACCCTGATTTTCGCTGCGATAAATGCCCGAACACGCACTCATATAAACGCGGTCCGGATTCGTTGCGTCCAGCCGCAGGCTCATAATGTCCGAATCATCGATGATTCCGGCAATGATCGGCTTCCACGTTTTTCCGCCGTCCTGTGTCAGCCACGGCAGGTGATAAGTGCCTGCATAAATGACTTGCGGATCTCGCGGGTCAATGGCCAACGAATCCAGATTCTTTAGTTCTGGGTCGCCCTCGGGAGAAATGCGCGACCACGTCTTGCCACTATCCCTCGACAGGAACACCCCACTACGCGTCCCGGCTACCAATTCGTTCGGCTCCGATGGCGCAATCTCCAGCGCGCGCACCGCCTCTGTCCCCAGCCCCAGCAGCCGCCAGTTCCGCCCTCCATCCGCGCTTTCGAACACGCCCCCGCCGCCGTCAGCCCGTTGATACCAAACGGAAGCGAACACCCGTTGGCCGTCTCGTGGATCGACCACCAGCCGTGTCACCACTGCATCCAATCTCTGCCCAACCCGCCCGCGCAGTTCCCAGTTCTCGCCGCTGTCTCCACTCGCGAACACATGCCCATCCGCCGCGCCCAAGTACACCGGTCCGGCGCCCGTCGTTCCCAGAGACACCACCATCCCGCCTTCCGGGCCGAGCCTTTCCCACTTTTGAGCCTGAATCGCGCCGCTGGCGCTCAGCGCCGCCGTGAGCACTGCCAGAATCTTCCATCGCAAACCGCGTCTCCGTCCTTTCTCGGACCACGGCGGCACACACGCTCTTGCCTGTGTCAATCCACCGCTCTCAACCCAACGAAAGCAAACGGGCCCTCCGAAGCTTTCGTCGGAGAGCCCGTCTGTGCTTAGGATGTTACGCCCGTCACGAGTGTATTACACCCGTTCCGGACATCAGGTTTTTAGTAAGTCGCGCCTTCGGGTACGAAGACGAACTCGACGCGGCGGTTTTCCTTCTTCGCCTCGGCAGTGTTCTCCGTGGACGCCGTGCCAACGCGCGTGGAGATGCGCGAAGCATCGATGCCCTTTTCACCCAGGTACTTCTTGGCGCCGTCGGCACGCTGTTGCGCGAGCTTTTCAGCACGCGGTTCCTTCGGATCAGCGTAGCCAACGATCACCACCTTGGCATTCGGGTCGTTCTTCAGACGCAGGGCCACGTCGTCACCTACGCGCTTGCAAGCATTGTCGAAGCGCGCTGCGCCGACCTTGTTGTAGCCGCAATCGCCGATCTTCGCGGCCTGTGGCGGCGGAGCCGGCTGCTGCACGTCAACCGTGGTGTTCGCACTGGTGCGTCCGCCACGACCGTCGTCGGCCGTACATGTGACGGTATAGCTGCCTGCCGACAGACCCGTCGAGTCAAACTGCGCCGTCGGGCCGTTGCCGGAAACCTGGCCGCCCGAAGCGGAGTAGCTGTACGTCAGCGGATCGCCGTCCGGATCGCTCGCGGTCGAATTGATCGCTACGCGCTCGCCGGCGATGATCGGGTTGCGTTCCGGCGCGCAAGAGATTACTGGCGGCCGGTTCGGACGCTGTGCTACTTGCACATCCGCGGCGCACGTTGCCGTGCCGCCGTGGCCGTTGTCGACCTTCACGTTCACCGTATAGGTGCCGATCGCCAACCCTGACGGGTTGAAGCGTGCATCCGGCCCGGTGCCTTCCACGGTGCCGCCGGTCGCGGTGTATGCATACGTCAAACCAACCTTGTCCACATCCGTCGCGTCTACGTGGATCGCAATTGCTTCGGTCGATCCCTGATAGACCGACGTCGGATTCGCCGAGCACGAAGCGGTTGGCGGATGGATCGGCTTCGGCGGTTCCGGCGGATAGCCCCAACGGAGCACCACGCCCGTGCCGATGCGGAAGTTGTTCTGCCGCCCGTTCGCCGCAAGCAGCGGACCGCTGAAGTTGGTCATGTAATAGTCCGCTTCGAATATGCGCCACGCGAAGTTCTTGAACAGCACGGCATCCAAACCGCCGCCCGCCAACAGCGCAAACGACGTCTGCGAATTCGCGTTGCCGGTCAACTGAATGCCGGTACGCGCCGCGCCGAACATCACTTCTCCGAACGGCACAAAGTGATCGAAATGGCGGAAGTTGATGCGCGGGCCGAACATGTAGCTCTGCTGGCTTCCCGACACCGATTCCAGATTGTATGCGCCCGTTGAAGTCGGCGCGCCATAGATTTGCCGCGTGTAGTAATAGCCGCCGATTTCCGCGGTCAGGCCCAACCACTTCGTCGCGTTATACGTAAACGACCCGGTCGCGCCGTAGTTGTTGAAATTATTGAACGAGCACGGGCAGAAATTGATGTACTGAAACATTCCCGCAACTTCGAATTTGGGCGTCAACAAGCCCCAGGCGTGCCGGTTCCAGGGATTGTTTGCCCAGTCGGAATAGATATCCGCCGGGTTCGCCGCGGCCGCTGCAGGCATCGCGAACAGCGTTGGCGATGCCGGAGCGATACTGAAGTCACTCGCCGCATTCGAAGTTGTCGTGCTTTCCGTTCCGTTCGTATTGCTTGCTGTGCTCGCGTCTTTCTGCTGCGCACAGAGCGGCAGGGCCAACAGCGCTCCCAATGCCACAATCGCACACCATTTGCGCATAGTCTCTTCCTCCCTAAATGAACCTAAAGAATCCCGTATATTCACTTGCCTGCCTCTGGACCACCTGCCGTGCTTTGAAGCGGCCACAGGACAACAACCCGCAGCGTTGTGCTTGTTCTGAAACCTTGGGCGGTTCCGCAGAGGACAAACTCGCTTGGAGCGAGAACGGATAGAACAAGTCGCTGTGGTCAAAAGCATAGTCCATAACTTCATCATTCTGCAAGTATTTCCTCAGGGCCACTGGCCCGTTGGACAGGCCCTCCTTCCAGGCCCCCTTTTCCGGCCTCTTTCCTCCTTGTTCCCTCTTTGCGTTACACTCGTCTTCATTTATGAACTCCATCACTCCTCTCGATCTTCTTTGGACCGCACATTCCCGCTCCATTGCTGCCGCTCTTCTGCTCTCCGAAAATTCTGCGGCGCTCGTCGATCCCGGCCCCGCTTCTACGGTTGCAAATCTCCGCAAAACGCTTGAGCAGCACGGCATTCGCATCTCCGACCTCCAAGCGATTCTGTTAACGCACATTCATTTGGACCACGCCGCCGCCACGGGCGCACTCGTTCGCGAGAATCCTGGTCTAAAAGTTTACGTGCACTCCCGCGGCGCGAACCACATGGTTGATCCTTCCAAACTCCTTCAGAGTGCTGCCCGTCTCTATGGCGACAGCATGGAGCGCCAGTTCGGTGTATTTCTGCCCGTCCCCGTTGACAACCTTCAGGTCCTCGAGGGCGGCGAAACCATCCGGCTCGGTGCTCGCCAACTCCGTGTCTTCTACACTCCTGGCCACGCTTCTCACCACGTCAGCTATTTCGATCCGCACGACTCCATCGCGTTTGTCGGCGATACCACCGGCATCTCCATCAACGGTCATCCCTTCGTTCTTCCCGTCACTCCACCGCCCGACATTTCCATCGAATCGTGGGATGCCTCGCTCGATCTCATTGCCGGCCTTCATCCCAACAAACTGTTTCTCACCCACTTCTCGCTTTCCCATAATCCCGACGTTCACATCGCCACTTACCGCGAGCGCCTGCACCGCTGGCGCGACCTTTCCGCCGACATCTACGCTCGTAATCTCGACGACGTGGCGGCCACCCATGCGTTCGCCAAAGAAATTGCCGCCGAGGCTGCCCAGTTCCTCTCACCCGACGAAGTTTCGCATTACCTCTTCAACGGTGCTTTGCACCTCTCCTGGCTAGGCCTCGCACGCTATCACCGCAAGCGCGCGGAGGCCGCCACGCTTCCGGCCTCATCCTAGCGCCGCCAGTCCGTTGTAGCGGCCGCCTTCTCAGGCGGGCCATTGGTTTTCCGACGTAGTGGCACCTTTACGTCGCGGTATTTGTACATGCGGGTGCTCGACAAGACGTATCTGCCTGTGGGTCGATGGATGTTGCCCGGTCGTTACTGCTGCATATGCAGCGGCGGCTTTACGCCGCCGTAGCGGACTTGTCCAGCCCGAATTCCCGGTGCAGCGCGCGTAGCGCCGGCACCACCGATTGTTCTTCAATCACAAAAGAAATGTTGGTCTCCGAAGACCCTTGTGCAATCGCGATCAGGTTGATTCCTTCTTTTCCCATACTCGCGAAGGTCTTGCCCGCGATTCCCGGCGTACCGCACATGTTCTGCCCCACCACCGCCACAATCGCGATGTGCGGATCCACTCGAATGTGCTCCACCTTGTGATGGTCCAGGTCCTGCGCGAATTCCTCCCGCAACGCTTCCACGGTCTTTTCGGCATCCGCCGAGTACACGCCGAAACAAATATCGTTTTGCGAAGACGATTGCGAGATCAGCAAAACGTTCGCGCGTACCTCCGCCGTCGTAGAAAATGTGCGCCCCACCACATCCGGCAACCCCACAATTCCAGGACCGCCCACGCTGATCAGCGTCACATCTCGTATCGCCGTCAGCGCTTTCACTCCTCCATTCGTCGTCTGTCCTTGCGGTGTAATCTTCGTTCCCAGATGCTCCGGTACAAAGCTATTCCGGATCCACACCGGAATCCCCGCTTGCACCACCGGCCGCAGTGTCTTCGGATGCAGCACCTTGGCCCCGAAATACGCCAACTCCGCTGCTTCGCGATAAGAAATCTCCGGGATCGTCTGCGCTTCCGCCACTAGTCGTGGATCTGCGCTCAGCACTCCATTCACATCCGTCCAGATGATCACTTCGTCGGCGTCCAACGCGGCGCCCAGAATCGTCGCCGAATAGTCGGACCCGCCGCGCCCAAGGGTGGTCAGTTCGCCGCCCGGCGTCGCTCCCAAAAACCCCGTCACGATCGGCACGATTCCGCGATCCAGTAAAGGCAGTATCCGCGCATGCGATTTGCCCCGCGTCTGCGCCATCTGCGGTTCCGCCCCACCATGGAATTCATCGGTCACGATTAATTCCGTTGCATCCACGGCCTCGCTTTGCAGGCCCAGTTCTTTTACTGTGGCGGACACCAGCGGCGCCGACAACCTTTCTCCCAAGCTCGAAATCGTGTCCATCGTCCGCGGCGACAATTCCCGAAGCAGCGCTGTCCCTTCGCAAAATCGCAAGCCTTCCGCTAGCACTGCGTTCAACTTCTTGCGCACATGCTCGCGTTCTCCCTCACCGGCAATCAAACTCGTCAACGCGGCTTCATGCTGCGTACGCAACCCTTCCATCACAGCGCTCGCGCCGCTTCCATTTCCTGTCTGCGCCGTCTTCGCCGCTTCGATCAACTTATTCGTCACTCCGCTCATGGCCGAAACCACCGCCACACAGCGTCCTTCGCGCGCTCCCTCCGCAATAATTTTTGCGGCTCGCGCTATACACTCCGCGTTTCCAACCGAAGTTCCGCCAAATTTCATTACTTGTAGCCGGGCACTCATCTCACTCCATCTTGTCGCCAGAATTGAATCCACACCCCGGCCTGCACGGGCCGTTCTCTTCATTTTAGCGATTGCCCGCGTTTCTCAAAACGCAAGATTCGATAAATCCCGCTTATAGGTGTCCCTCGCACCGCTTTTCGCACTCACGGCTCGCGAACAGGTGTGACGCACCACGCGCACCCTGGCATGTGTATCCGGACTCTAAAACGCATCGATTCCCTTGGCGATCTTGGTGATTCTTGTCGCGTAGTGATCTGACGATTGCTTACTGCGGCTAGTCTGCCGTCGGAGAAGATGAGGGCTCGGTCGCATCGGCATCCGTCGTCGTCGGGGGTGCTGGGGGCGCAAAATACGCGAAACGCGCAGCCAATGCCTCTACCAGCAGCTCCACCACTTTCTTGGCTCCCGAACCATCGGGATCCTGGTCTGGATTGTATTGCGCCACATCCAGCCCCAACAGACTCTTCTGCTTCAGAAACTCCGTCAACGACGCTTGCACATCCGCATAGGAAAGCCCGCCGCTTCCCGGCACGCTGGTCGCGCTGAATTCCTCCTGCGCAATTACGTCCAGATCAAGGTGCACGATAAAGTCGCGCGCTTCGGTGTGCAATTGTCCCAGGGTATGCTGCGCCGCCTCCGTCGCGCCCCTCTGCTGTATATCTGCGGCGTATACGTGGCGCATCGGCGAGCGTGTCAGGAACTCCTGCTCCGCCGGGTCCACTTGCTCAAGTCCATAGATCAATGTGTCCGGTTCGCGCACCAGCGGCGGTTCGCCCCAGAACCGCACCAGTTCGGCAGAACCTCGGCCCTGAATGGCCGCCACTGCCATGCCGTCCAAGCGGCCCGATGGCGTGCTCGCTGGGGTATTCAAGTCCGCATGCCGGTCCATCCATAGAAGACTAATGTGCTTGTAGTAACGCCGTGCCCCCGTCAGCACGGCCACCGCCTGCACGCAATCGCCGCCCAGCACCAGAATCAGCCCTCCTGACTTGGCCGCCAATTCCACCCGCGATTTCAGGTCATTCAACCCCGCGACAATTTGCGGTATATTGCGCGCCCTCTTGTGCTCCTCATCTTCCGCAAATAAGCGCGGCGCGCAGTCGCCTAAATCCGTTACTTCGTATCCAATCGCTTGAAGTTTCTCCACCAAACCCGCGGCGCGGAGGGCCGCTGGCGCTTTCTCCGTACCCAGAGCGAAGCCGGCTGCACTGGACGGCGCGCCAATCAGGACAATCTTGTTCGGCTGACGGACGATTTTGACCGCCAAGGTGCGCTCCTTGTAACGCTTTAGTTTGCGCCGGACACCAGCAACGACGCCGGGAATTCCCTGCCCGGCAAACAAAACCTGTCGATACGCTGCCCGCTCTTAGCGGCGCGGCGCAGGAGCGATTGACGCCAGTTCGGACGGCAACGTGAACCGCACGTCCTCACGAATCAAGTCCAGATCCCGCTGGTCGCTAAATCCGAATTGCGCCAGCCGCTCGCTCACCTGTTCCACCAACACTTCCGGCGCCGATGCGCCAGCGGTCAACCCGATTCGCCGTACCCCGTCGAGCCACATGGGATCAATGTCTTCCGCGGAATCGATCAACCGCGCCTTCACGTTCAGCCGTTGCGCCAATTCCACCAGCCGGTTGCTGTTCGAACTATTCTGCGAGCCTACCACCAGGATCAGATCCACGTCCTTGGCCACTTGCTCCACGGCCTCTTGACGGTTCTGCGTGGCATAGCAAATGTCGTCGCTCGCCGGGCCCACGATTCCTGGGAACCGCTGGCGCAGTCGCGTCACAATTTCCTGCGTGTCGTACAAACTCAACGTTGTTTGCGTCAAAAATGCCAGCTTTTCTGGATCTTCCACTTCCAGCGCATCCACCGCCGCCACCGAATCCACCACCAAAGTGCGATCCGGAGCTTCCCCGGACGTACCCACAATTTCCTGGTGATCTTTGTGACCAATCAATATGATGGTGCGCTTTTCCCGTGCGAACTTCAGCGCTTCCAGGTGCACTTTCGTCACTAAGGGGCACGTCGCGTCAATCACCCGCAGCGAGCGATCCTTCGCTTCATGGCGAACCGTCGGCGGCACCCCGTGCGCGCTAAACACCAAAACGGAACCCGAAGGCACCTCGCTGATCGCCTCCACAAATATCGCTCCACGCCGCCTCAACTGCTCTACCACATACGTGTTGTGCACAATTTCATGATGCACGTACACGGGCGCGCCATAGGCCTCCAGGGCCAGTTCCACAATGTCGACCGCTCGTACCACCCCTGCACAAAATCCGCGGGGCCTCACGCGTAGCAGGGTTTTTGTTTCAGTTTGTATATCCATCTGTTCCTTGCACTTATGAAATTTTCAAAATTCTATCATACCAAACTCATGGTTCTACTGCTTGCTTTCTGGACGACTCGGCCCTCCCCTGCGGTAGGTATGAGCACGCCCATATCTGCATCTCTGGTCTTGCCACCGGCGGGGCATGCCCTTGTCGCCGCCGCCTTCTAAGGCGACCCGCCCCTTCTTGCCGGGCACCTGTCCCCTCACGGTGTTGCAACCCTGCCTGTTCGGCCAGTTCACAGGTGCTGGAGGCAAGTTAAAATGGTGCCGTGAGGAAACTCTAATCCCATGCCCCAACCCCTGGAAAACCGTCGCCGCTCCGAGCGCGTGGTTCTCCGTATGACCGTGCTGGTGGTAGCGGAAAATGAAGATCGTCACCAAATCCAAGAAGAGGCCGAGACCCACGTCGTCAACGCCCATGGGGGCCTTCTGCTCATGCGGCAGCACCTTCACGTCGGCCAATCCTTTCTGCTTTCCAATCCCCGCAACGGTTCGGAAATGAGCTGCCGGGTCGTCCGTACCGAGGAAGATGGCCTGCAATTCTATAAAATTGCTTTCGAATTCGATCGTCCCGCCCCCAATTTTTGGCCGATTGTTTTCCCTCCGGCCGACTGGGTCGCTACCCCGGTCAGGTAATAAGCTCCCTCTGCAGCCAACTTTTTGTCAGAATTGGTGTTTCCAATAGTGTGGAGGTACGTATACGTGCAATTGGGCAAGCAGAGAATCACTGGAAGTTTGATGACAGCCGTGCTTATGGGGAGCATGGTCTTAACCGGATGTAACGATAACGTGGAGGTTTTGCGAGATCCGGATGTCCGAGTCGTAAAGGGCATGACTTGGGCCTGGCGTCCACTCGATCAGGCGCCACCGGCGGCGGCCGCCAATGCGGGCGGGCGTCCCGTGGTGTCGCGCGACATCATCACTCCCAGTCAGCCTCCGCAGCAGCATTTGGAAAGCAATCGTGACTGGAACACAGAAGCCAATCGCGACGTTCTAAAGGCTTCGATTGAGCGCTCTCTAAAGTCCAAGGGATTGCTTCAAGTGAATGATGCCGCTACCGCCGATTTTCTCGTCGATTATCACGTCGCGGTGAAATCCCAGAAAGCCACGGTCGGCACCGTTTATCCCGGCTATTATCCTGCCTGCGGGCCGTACGGCTGCTGGTCGGGTTGGGGTTGGGGCCCGCCGGAAGTAGCCTATCGCACCGTTCGTTGGCATGAAGGCACCTTTGTGCTGGATATCGCGCTCAATAATCCGCGTAAACTCGCGTATCGCGCCGTCAGCCAGAATCAACTCAAGAACAAACCGACCATTACACCTTACCAAGCGGACGAAGCCGTCGGTGCCCTGCTGAAAAGCTTCAAGCCGGCCAAATAGCAGCACTCCCATTTCGAAAAATGCAAAAGCCGGGCGGGACATTCTCAGTCCCTCCCGGCTTCTTAATCTAATTCACTTGTCATTCCGAACGAAGTCTGCGGAGTGAGGAATCCCTCTTTTCTTGTCTAGCCCACTTCCAACTTACTGCGGCTTCGTAGCTGGCGGCGGTGTCGCCTGTGGTTGAGCCTGTGGTTGCGCCGTGCCCGGAGCAGGCATCGGTTTTGCCTCCGGCTTCGGCTGAATCGACAGCAACTCCACCTCAAAAATTAACGTCTCGTTCGGCCCGATCGGCCCGTTCGGCGTGCCGCGCTCTCCATAAGCCAACGTCGGCGGTATGTACAAGGTCCACTTCGACCCAACCGGCATCAACTGCAGCGCTTCGGTCCAGCCTTTGATTACTTGCCCCACCGGGAACGTCGCCGGCTTACCTCGCTTTGCCGAGCTGTCGAATTCCGTGCCGTCGATCAGCGTTCCTTTGTAATTGCACTCCACCGTGTCGGCGGCCGTTGGTTTCGGTCCATTGCCCTGGGTGATTACCTTGTATTGCAACCCGCTCGGCAACGCTACAACCCCGGGCTTGCTCTTGTTCTCGGACAAAAACGCAGTTCCTGTAGTGGAATTCTTCGTAGCGGCGGCAGCTTGCAGTTCTTCCTTGTGCTTCCGCAGATCCGCTTGCAGCGTCGTCAGCACCTGTTGCGCTTCTACGTCGGTCAGCAGCGGCTTGTTCCCGGCAAGGGCGTCGCGCAGCCCGCGCAGCAAAATCTCGTTGCTGACGGCCACGTCGTCGCGTTTCAAACTATCTTTCAGGCCCTTCCCGATGTTCATGCCGATCGCGTAGCTGGCTTTGTCTTTCTGGGTAGTCAAGGTCAACGGAGCCGGAGCTTTTTTAGCGGCAGTGGAAGTCCCGGGTTTTGTCGTAGTTTGGGATTTTGGCGCAGCCGTTGCGGTGCCCGACGACGCCGGCGGATTCGTGGACGGCGTCGAAGACTGCTGGGCGAAAGCAACCCCGCACAACAGCGTTCCCGCCAGGGATAACGTCAGAACTCGATATTTTGTTTGGCACATCTTTTGATTGTCACATTCTTCCAAATCCCGCGCAAATCAACATTTCGTCACCAAATCTCGCCTCGCCCTCGCAGCCAGGTGGCATTCTTCTGACGAACGCTGTATCGTCTCTCGGACATGCTCCTCGACAACAAAGTCGCGCTCATCACCGGCTCCGGCCGGGGCATTGGCCGCGCCATGGCCCTTCTTTTCGCACAGCAGGGCGCCAGCGTTTTTTTATCCGCCAGAACCGCAAATGAACTCGCCGCCACCGCCAGCGCGATCACCTCCTACGGTGGAACTTGCGGCTATCGCGCCTCCGACCTCACACTCGAGCCCGAGTGTTCTACTCTGGTCGCGACCGTCCGCGAAAAATTCGGCCGAGTCGATATTTTGGTAAACAATGCCGGACACTACGGCCCCGTCGTGCCTGTCGAAGACTATCCCTTAGCCGAATTCGACAAGGTGCTCGCCATTCATCTTCGCGCGCCATTCCTTCTCTGCAAGTTGCTGTTGCCGGAAATGTACGCGCGCCACTCCGGCGTCATTCTCAACATCTCCAGCCTGTCCGCGAAGTCCGCATTCAGTTGGGGCTCCGCCTATGCTGCTGCCAAAGCGGGTCTATTGGGCCTGACCCGCGTCATGGCCGCAGAAGCGGCCCGCCAGGGTGTGCGCGTGAATGCGCTTTGCCCCGGCCCGGTAACCGAAACAGCGATGAGCAAAGAACTCGGCAAAACGCTTGCCGTTAAATTAGGCGTCAGTCCAGAGGAACAATTGAAGGGTTTCCTCAGTTCCCTGCTGCAGGGACGCGGTCAAACTGCCCTCGAAATCGCGCAAGCCGCCCTGTTCCTTTGCTCGGATCTCTCCAGCGCCATGGTGGGCCAATCGATCAACGTAGACGGCGGCGCCGCCTTTTTCTAAAGCTCCTGCCGCGACTTGGCGGCGGGCAGGGCTTTCGCAGCATGAGGCGGAGGGATCCCTCTTAAAGCGCGGAACGGTGACTGAAAACGGACGACTGCTAACTGCAAACTAAGAAAGGCCAGCCGCTCTCTCAGGACGGCTGGCCTTTGTATTTCGCGGGATCGGAACCTGCCAGAACCCTTCTGCAACTCCCAAACCCGCTCACTCTGGCTTGCAAACTCTCGGGCTGAACCACCCCGCCTACGCGGCTGGCTCCGAACCAGGACGTCGAATCGGGCGCCGCGCCATGTCCTCCACCATTGCCACACTCCGGCGCACTGCCAAGAACACCGGGTGCCTGCTTGCCACCGCCCAGGCGACCCCTGCCTCCCAAGCCTTGTGCAGGAAGTAGACCAGACCGACGCACACCGCAATTGCTCCGAACCCAAGGATGAATATCGCGAATGCCGCCAGTAGTTCTCGCACCGCGTACATCTGTATCGCGCCGAGCACCACCAGGAACAACCACATCCACTTTCGGAGATTGTCTTTTTTCATGTCTGGCTCAACTCCCAACCTTTCGATCCAGCCTTTGAAAAACGTATTGCCCCTGACCGGGGGGCTTCATCAGCTTGACCTGCCCAATTAGACAGGTGGCTCCGAAGAAAACCTATGGTACAGGAGCACTAAAATGGTCTTTAAACGACTTTCCTAGTACTGCCACAGGGCACTTTAACTGCTGTAATCTATTGAAAGCAAAATGCTTATTACATGCTGTGAATCCAGTACCTCAACTGGCTGGGATCCTGTACAGGTCCTGTGGAAAACCTGCCCTTTCGTACAGGGTACAGGTGCCCCGTTTCCCAAAAAAGAACCGCGCCACAACCTCGTTTCGGGCTGTCGCGCGGTGTCTTCTACCTCTTTATTTGTCCCGGCTCAGGCCTTCTTAATCAGCCGGGTAATCCAAACCAGAATCACCGCACCGATAAACGCCACGATGATCGAACCGATGATGCCCCCACCCGGCCACAGATGCAGCATCCCGAAAATCCAGCCTCCTACCAGTCCCCCCAGGATCCCAAGGATGATGTCTACGAGCACGCCATAGCCCCCACCCTTCATCACCTGGCCCGCTAACCAGCCCGCAATCAGCCCAACAATGATCCACGTAAGAAAGCCCATACGCGTTGCCTCCTTTTGAACGATGTTTTCAGTGAACAACACAACCCCAACTCGACACTATTGCAGCGTGGCCCCCCACAGCACTCGTATACCCGTGGAAAGCACCAGGTCGTTTCCCTTCAAACCCGGGGGCGGGTAGCTGATGTACAAGTCCTGGAAAGTCGTCTGCCAGCTCAGCCAGTTCTTCATCGCAACGGCGAACGAAGCGTTGAACGTGTAGCGGTAATCCCCCGTATGCGATAAATTCGGGAAAATCACGAAGATTTCCGTAAGCGCCGTACGTTTCGTAAAATTCTTGTTGAACTGCTCTCCCACGTTGATTTCAAGGCTGTTCAACGAACTGCTCGGTACCGCCAGAAGCACAGGCGGCGGAGTCGGGTTCGCAATGGTGTAGGCGCCGAACTGGTCTCGGTCGTAATCGAGTCCGCCAAACACATCGAAAAGCGTGGTGTCATTCTTGATCACGTGATAACCGAAGCCGCCGCCGTAAACTTGGCGCAACTGTAGGTGCTGCAATTGGTTGGTCGTGAAGTCTGCGGTGGCGTACACAAACGTGCGTGGGCTGAGATTTAAATCCCCGCGAATCCCCGCCTGGAACAAGTTCGCCGTCGTTGTATTCGGGATGGTCGTTTCATTATTCGCTAAAATGTAGTTCGCATACACTGTCAACTTATCTCGTGGAGTAGTCCTCACCGCTTTCGCATCAAACGTGAAGCTAATGGTGTTGGAGTTGCCGTGCGTGTACGCCAATCCCCCATCGGCCACTCCGCCCCAGAAATAATTGAACTTGGGATGCTCCATCTTCTCCGTGGCAACGTCGAAGGCTTGCTGCTCCGTCTGATTGCGCACCGCGGTCACGTCTTCCATCGCAATCGGCGGGCCCCCGTTCACCACGAACTTTCCGTCGCTGCTCATGCTGACTTTACCCGTGGCCTTCTTTCCGTCCTTCGTGGTGAGCGTCAAATCCTCGCTGGAAACAATTCCCGCCACCGTGGTCCAGTCGATGTTGATGTCTCCGCCAAAGTCCGTCTTTAAGTGCAGCGTTTTCCCATCCCCGGAGACAATCGTGCCGGTCAAGCGGTCCCCATTCTTCAATGTCACTTGGTCGGCGAGCGCTACCGACGCGCACATCACACAGAACAACACACCTAGCAAACTACGACGCATTAGCGTCCTCCTTGCCTTTCTTCGTTACCGAGTACAGTTGAGTTATGAGCTGGACTTCACGTGGGCGGCCCGAGAAGCAATTCAACCTTCCGCAGCCATCAAGCGTAGGTATTCTAGTGAATCCCTTCACCACCTGCAACGAAAGAGATTTGCGTCAGCCTCCGGTCGTCCTGGTCTATAATGGACTACAAGACCGGGGTGAGGTCGCGTCGCAACAACGCGCGCCAATAACGGCATTCGATCTCGTGCAATCCGTTCGGGTATTCGAGAGTCGCTAGTTCCTTTCATGTAGTCTTAGGAACCCCTGGCTAATTTCTTTGTTGGGGGCTCCTCTTGCAACGCACTTTTGGTCTTGGTGTTTTCCGCGGCGTGCTCATCCTGGGCGTTCTTTTGGCCGCTTGTTCCAAACCTCCCCAAGAACTGCATAACAGTGCTCCGGCCAGCACCACACACCCCACCATCGTCTTCATGACCGATTTCGGAACCGCCAATGATGCCGTCGCTATCTGCAAGGCCGTTATGCTCTCCATAGACCCCGATGCGCGCATCATGGATATCACCCACCAGGTCACTCCCTTTTCCATCGAAGAGGGCGCTCGTTTCCTGAACGGCGTCACTCCCTATTACCCGGCGGGAACTGTTTTCGTGGTGGTCATTGATCCCGGCGTGGGCACGTCGCGCAAGGCCGTTATCGTTAAGACCAAGAAAGGCCAATATTTCGTCCTGCCCGACAACGGCCTGATTAGCCCCGTAGTCGATCGCGATGGCCTGGAGTCCGCTCGCGAAGTCACCAATCCCGGTTGGATGATCGGCGACAAGGTCTCTTCCACCTTCCATGGCCGCGACATCTTTTCCCCCGCCGGTGCCCATCTCGCCGCCGGTTGGGATTACACTCTCGCCGGTCCCGAAGTCCCCGAACTCGTGCGTCTTACTCCCAAAGTCGCCAACGTGACCGACAAGGGCATCGACGGCCAAGTGATCGGCCTCGACGATCCCTTCGGCTCTCTCATCACCGATATTCCAGGCGACGATTTCAAAAAGCTTGGCTATGCGCTCGGCGACAAAGTCACCGTGCAACTCGACAAGAAGCCGTTCACGCTGCCCTATGCGAAAACTTTTATGGATGTCCCGGTCGGCGACCCATTGCTCTATGTCGATTCCCGCGGCCGCATTGGTTTAGCGATTAACCAGGGCAATTTTTCGCAGATGCACAAGGTTACCCCGCCGGTCTCGCTGTTCATTCCGAAAAAAGGCGGACCACTGAAGGGAAAATGAGCGCCCTGCCGATAGCTCGACGGCGAGCTTCGCGCTGCCAGCCGCGGCGATGTAGCTGCGCACCGCGATGTCCCGCGGCCTGTCTCAGCCTGCGCTAATCGCTCGGCCTCGTACGGAATTCTCGGTGTCAATCTTCTGCACTGCCGCTCCACCAGTGCACGGGCTCCATCCCAGATCGATGGAACCCTTCATAAAAGGACCAGCTCATGAACCTACGGAACTTATCCTCTTTGCGCTTTCGCTCATTCTTTGTGGTTCTTCTTGCAGTCGTTCTCCTGCCAACTGCCCGCCATCTCTCCGCGCAATCTTTCCGCGGCGCCATTCGCGGTGAAGTCGTCGATTCGCAAGGCTTGCCCGTCGCTAATGCCAAAGTGATCGCTCGCAATCTCGGCACCAGCGAGACCCGCGAGATCACTGGAGACGACAGCGGCAATTATCGTTTTCTTGAACTACCGGCCGGCGAATATGAAGTTTCCGCGATTGCCGCCGGCTTCGAAGAGGTTCGCGTTCCCCAGGTCCGTGTGAATGTCGGCGAGGAAACCACCGTCGCTCTCACGCTTTCCCATGTGAAAGCCACGCAGGAGCAGGTGCAGGTCACAGAAAGCGTGCCGTTGGTGGAGACATCCAACACCACTTTGTCTCAAGTCGTCGACCGTCAACTCGTCCAGGAACTCCCGCTCAATGGCCGCGACTTCGGCAAACTCGTTGCGCTTACTCCCGGCGTCACCGTCGAAGGCTCTGGCGTTGCCGGCTCCGAAAAGGGCTTCGGGCAATTCAACATTGACGGCAACCGCGACCGCTCCAACAACTACAATCTCGACGGCACCGACAACAACGATCCCTTCTTCAACAATTCCGCGCTCAACCAGGTCGGCATCACCGGTGCTCCCGCCACCCTGCTCCCGCTCGACGCCATCCAGGAGTTCAACATTCAATCGCAGTTCGGCGCCGAATATGGCCGCAACACCGGTTCCGTGGTCAACATCATCACTCGCTCCGGATCCAACGAATTCCACGGCTCCCTCTACGAGTACAATCGCAATTCCGAATTCGACGCCCGCAATTACTTCAACACCACCTACCAATCCGACGGTTCCTTCAATCCTCAGTCCCCCTTCAATAACAACAATTTCGGCGGCTCTCTCGGCGGACCCATTCTGCACAACAAGCTCTTCTTCTTTTTTGCTTACGAGGGCCAGCGCGAAACCGTCGGCTCCGATTTCGACATCTTAGTTCCCTCGCACGCGCAAATTGCCGAAGCGCAAAACATCGCCGTCAACAATCCCTACTCCTCCGTCCCTTCCATCAATCCCGGCCTGATCAGCATCATTAATCTTTTTCCCAACAGCAATACCGGTTCGCTCGCCTACACCGTGCAGGACACCAACAACAATAACAACCTCATCGGCAAGGTCGACTTCCGGCTAAACCAGAACAACACCATTAGCGCCCGCTATGCCTTTGGACAAAGCGATCAGGCCTTTCCTTTGGGCTCACTCGGTGGTTACGGCAGCGGTTCACGCCTCGCCAACTTCGAGCAGCTTTCTCCCACGCGCGTCCAGGTTGTCTCCGTCAACTGGCTGACCACTATCTCCAGCTCAGAACTCAACGAAGTCCGCTTTGGCTACTCCCGCTTCCGCACCAGTTTCAATTCCGCGGACGCCACTCCCGGCAATCCCAATTACATCGACCCAACCGCGGCGCCGTATAACCTCGATATGGGCACCAATCACGCCGGCCTGCCCGAAATCGATTTCAATGGCGACCTCGAAAATCTTGGCGCCACTGCTTACAGCGTCCCTCGTGGCCGCACCAGCCAAACCTTCCAGATTCTCGACAATTTCACCTACATTCTCGGTCGCAGCACTTACAAATTCGGCGGTGAATATCATCGCTACGATGTGCGCAGCTACAACGACAACCTTGAGCGCGGCCTCCTCGACGTCAATACCTGCGTCTATCTTTCCGACGGCTCCTGTCAGGAACTCTCCGGTGATCCCGTCGTCAACGAACTCGCCAACTTCTACATCGGCAACATTTACGGCATCGCCGATATGGGCAACACCCAGCGCTTCACCTTCAACAATAATCTCGGTTTCTTCGGCCAAGACGAAATCCGCCTTCGCCCCAATCTGACTCTCACTGCCGGCCTGCGCTGGGAATATTTCTCGCCGCTCTCCGAGAAAAATAATCTGCTTTCCAACTTCAACGCCAACGGCGCGCTCGTGCAGGTTGGTTCGCCCTCGCTGCCGCTGCTTTATCGCCGCGACATGAACAACTTCGGCCCGCGCCTCGGCATCTCCTGGAACCCTCTTCGCAATACTGTGGTTCGCGCCGCTTACGGCATGTACTACGACTACACCCCGCAAAACAACTTGATCGCCAACTACACCAATTCCGCCGGCGTCGCCACCAACCCGGTCGCGTCCTTAGCGAATAGCCCTTACTTCGTCGGCGCTATGGATTTCAACTCCAGCCAATTTGCCGGCACCGCCACCGGCCCGGTCTTCACTCCGACGATCTACCCGCAATCCATCTTCGTCACCGACCCCGACCTCCGCACACCCTATGTGCAAAGCTGGAATCTGAACATCCAACAGCAGGTCAGCAAGGGCATTGCCTTTGAAGTCGGCTACGTCGGCAGCAAAGGCACCCGACTTACTCGCCTTTACGACGCCAACCAGGGCCGCGACCCCGGCATCAACGATCCTGCCTACCCGCAATACTCCGCCGTCGATGTCTTCTCCGACAGCGCCAATTCCACCTACAACGGCCTGCAGACCACCGTTCGCTTCCAGCAATTCCACGGCTTTTCCGGCTTTTCTACCTACACTTATTCCAAGTCTCTCGACGGCGCTTCTGACGGCATCAACTTCAATTTCGCCAACGCCGCCTTTCCTCAAGACTCCACCAATCTCCCTGCGGAAAAGGGTCCTTCCACCTTTGATACCCGCGATCGCTGGACCACCGCGTTCAACTACGAGGTGCCCGAATTCCATCGCCTTCCGCATTTGCTCGCGGCAGGTTGGCAACTCAATTCCGTCATCACCGTGCAATCCGGCCGCCCCATCAACATCATCACCGATGCTCCCGGCGTCAACTCCAACTACGTCCAGCGTCCTGACATTCTTCCCGGCGTGAATCCGATTTTGCCGCATTGGACGCCCACCACCGGCTACCTCAATCCTGCCGCTTTCGCCTATCCCGCGCTCACCGCCGCGGATCCCAACGGCTACTTCGGCGACCTTGGCCGAGACCAGATCTACGGTCCGGGATTCTGGAATTACGACCTTTCCACCACCAAAACTTTCCAGTTCCGCGAACATTACCAGCTTCAATTCCGCGCGGAATTCTTCAACATCTTCAATCACCCGCAATTCGCCTTGCCTTCCAACGTGATTACGCCCGGCTTCTTGTCCGACCATGTCACCCCTAATTCCAACGCCGGCGCCGCTGGTCTCATCACCCAGACTCCAGACGTCGCTCAAGGCAACCCCGGTCTCGGCGGCGGTGGCCCTCGCGTCATGCAATTCGCCGTGCGCCTGCAGTTCTAATGCGAAAATTTGCATGGCACCAGGTTCAGAAATCTCGGCATTATCTTTCACCTCTCAACGGGCCTTCGCGCGCATACAACTTGTGTTTCCGTCACCGCACGACTTCAGCCGCTGAGGGCAGATTCGTCAGGCTTTGCCCCAATCAAAAAACCCTGTCATCCCGAGAGCGCCTTTCGCTCGAGGGACCTGCTTCCCCTCTTCTGGCTCATTGCACTGGTCCATTCGTCCTGGAAAATATGGCTACTAATGACAGTCATTCCGAGCGAAGTCTTCGGAGCGAGGAATCCCTCTTGGATCGATGCGTCTTGCCACCGCCCTTACATATCTGCGCGTAGTCTATTCCCACACTTTTCCAACCAATTTGCTTTTTCCCCATCACCGGCCGAAAATCACTTGAATCGCTCAGAAAGAGGTTCGTCATGGCCGAAGCCTTTATCGTTTCTTCCGTCAGAACTCCCGTCGGCAGGGGTTACAAAGGTTCACTGCGCACTAGCAGGCCCGATGACCTCGCGGCTCTCGTCATCAAAGAAGCCCTCGCGCGTGTGCCCGGACTGGATCCCAAGGAAATTGACGACGTCATTCTCGGCTGCGCCATGCCCGAAGGCGAGCAAGGCATGAATGTCGCTCGCATCGCCGCCCTCCGCGCCGGCCTCCCCGTCGAAACCTCCGCCATGACCGTGAACCGCTTCTGCGCCAGCGGTCTTCAGGCCATCGCGCTCGCCGCGGAAAGAATCCGCGCAGGCTCCGCCCAGGTCATTGTCGCCGGCGGCACCGAATCGATGTCGCTCGTACCCATGGGCGGCAACAAAATTTCGCCGAATCCCTGGCTCGTCGATCACTATCCCGACGCCTACATCAACATGGGTCTGGGAACCGAAAACGTCGCTCGCAAATTCGGCATTAGCCGCGAGCAGGCCGATCAGTTCGCCGTCGATTCCCACAAAAAAGCCGTCGCCGCGCTTGCTGCCGATAAATTCAAAGACGAGACCCTCCCGGTCGAAGTAAAAATCACTTCGGTGCCGAATGGCAATGGCGCCAAGGGCAAGCCCGCGCCCAAAGCGGCCACGCAATCCTTCGTCTTCGACAAGGATGAAATGCCGCGACCGGAAACTTCCATGGAAGTCCTCGGCGGCTTAAAGCCTGCTTTTCACGCTAAGGGCACTGTCACCGCGGGCAACAGTTCTCCCATCAGCGATGGCGCCGCCGCGGTTGTGGTGATGAGCGATGCCAAAGCCGCTCAGCTTGGTCTAAAGCCGCAAGCGCGCTTCGTCGCCTACGCCACCGCCGGATGCCCGCCGGAAGAGTTCGGCATCGGCCCCGTCTACGCAATTCCAAAGGCGCTGGGTATGGCCAAGCTTTCTTTGAACGATATTGCCACTATCGAACTGAACGAAGCCTTCGCCGCACAATCGCTGGCCGTCATTCAGCAAGCCAATCTCGATGCCGCGCGCGTCAATCCCAACGGCGGTGCCATTGCCCTGGGTCATCCCCTCGGCTGCACCGGCGCCAAACTCACTGCCTCGCTCATCCGCGAATTGCAGCGCCGCAACGCCCGCTACGGCATGGTTACCATGTGCATCGGTGGCGGCATGGGCGCCGCCGGCATCTTCGAGCGCCTCTAACGCTAGGGTTTCCACCGGTGCCCCACATGCCGATTTTGCATGTGGGGTCCACACGTTCAGCAGCGGCCTCGACTCTAATCGACAGGATCAATCGGAATGGTGCCCTGCTTCCCGGTCTCGTAAAACCAGTAACTGCTCCACGCCCAATCGCCAGGGTGGGTTACTACTCTCCGCGTCAGCGGATTCTCATGCATGTACTTCAACTTCTCTTTCTGCTTTTCCGAACTGTACACATTGAAATCGTAAAAACGTGGCTGCCAGAAGTGCTGCAACGCCTTCTCTCTCGAACCTAGCGACCCTT
>DATJOO010000025.1:0-16207 GCA_035506955.1 Verrucomicrobiia bacterium | reverse complement strand
GCTGGATTGGTCTTCGTTGAGCGAGTATTTCCAACATCTCGAACGCACAAAATCCGCCATCAATCTTGGAACGTTTGTTGGTGCGGGTGGTGTCCGCAACTATGTGATGGGATCGATCAATCGGCCTGCTTCGCAGGAGGAACTCCAGCGAATGTGCCGGCTCGTTGAGGAAGCCATGAAGGACGGCGCATTTGGCGTCAGTACCGCACTGGAATACGTTCCGGATACCTTCGCTTCCACCGACGAGATTGTTGAGCTGGCGAAAGTTGCTCGGCAATACGGCGGTGTGTATTTTACTCATCAGCGGTCCGAAACCGACGCCATTTTTACCTCCCTTGACGAAGTGTTTTCTATTTCGCAGCGTGCGAAAATCTCCACCACGATCTGGCATCTAAAAACCGCTTACAGCGAAAACTTCGGCAAGATGCCGGAAGTCCTGCGCCGCATCGAAGCCGCCCGCGCACGCGGCATCGATGTCGCCGCGAGTGTCTATCCCTACACGCGCGCCAGCAATTCTTTAATCGCCTCGTTCCCGCCGTGGGTTTCCGAAGGCGGCACAGAACAGATGATCACCCGGTTGAAGGATCCAGCTCTACGGCAACGCATTAAAAAAGAGATGGACGAGCCGAGCATGATCTGGGAAAACGAGTGGCGTGGTTCGGGCGGCGGCTCAGGCATCATGCTCGTGGGAATCAGAAACCCCGAACTCACCAAGTATGAGGGTATGACACTCGAGCAAATCGGTCACCTGATGAACAAAGACCCCAAAGACGCTGCAATGGATATTGCTATTGAGGATCACGGTCAAACCGGCCAAGTCATCTCGATCATGGACGAAGCGGATGTTACGTTGGCGGTTTGCAATCCGCTCGTCACCTTTGGTTCGGATTCGGAGGAGCACGCTGAGGACGGTCCTCTCAGCCAGTCGAAGGTGCATCCGCGTTCCTTCGGGACCTTTGCTCGCGTTCTTGGTTTTTATGTTCGTGAACAACACTGCATGAGGCTCGAGGAAGCCGTGCGCAAGATGACCTCGCTGGCTGCCAGCCGCGTGGGTTTGATGGATCGTGGCATACTTCGACCCGGAATGTTTGCGGATGTCACGATCTTCGATCCTAATGCGATTAAGGACGCGGCCACGTTCCAAGAACCGATGCGTTATTCGGCTGGCGTAAAGTGTGTGTTCGTGAATGGACGGCCGGTGATCTGGGATGGTGCCATTACTCAGGAGCGGCCTGGGCGTCCTCTGCGTGGCCCCGGTTATCAATCGGACCGGCGTTAAGACGTTCAATTTGGCGTGCACTTAGCTCGGCAGCGCCGACCCGTTTTTTGGACAGTGTCTGTTCCAACTGATGTGACCCTAGACTTAGCCAAGAGTGACGGCGTTTGCCAGGGTGGTGCTTCCGAGGAGCCCGTCATTCGCGCTCGACAAAGTAAGTCCCCGGTTAGTTGCCGCGCGACGGATTCAGCATGACTGCTGCCCTGGGTGCAAGTTCGCCGTATTAGATCGCATGCGGAGTGGTCGACGAGGCTGATGGCGTTACTCCGACCGCAGCGCCTGCATGACATCGACGCGAGCGGCGCGAGCTGCGGGCAGCCACGAGGCGATCACCGCGGCGACAAGCAACAGCACAGCCGAAACGATGACCGGCAGTGCGCCGGGCATTTTCAGGTCGCCGAAATAGCTGCGTGCCACACGCGCGACGACGAAGCCGAATACCGCTCCCGCGAGGACACCGGCTGCGGCCAAGACTGCGCCTTGCGCGATGACGCTTCTCAAGAGCTGCTTTGGCTCCGAGCCAAGCGCGAGGCGAATGCCGAATTCGCGTGTGCGGGCGCTAACCGAGAACGCCAGTACGCCCGCGACTCCTACGACTGCAATCGCCAACGCAACCGCTGCGAAAACTCCAAAGACGAGAGAGTTTAACCGGTCCGGCGCCAAGACTTCTGCGCGGATATCTTCCAGAGTCGAAGCGTGCTCCACAGGTTGATCGGCTGAAAGGTTGCGGATGATACGCGTCACAGGCGTAACAAGTGGATACGGATTCCCATTCGTGTGGACAAAGAGGTGGCCTCCGAACAGGAAATTATCGCTAAAGCTGCCGTAAATAGTAGTGGTAGCCTCGGGGACAACGTGTTCATCGTCGACGTCGGCGGCAACCCCGATGATCCGGTGCGGTGCCATGAATCGGGCCTTTTCAGCGTCGCTCCCGACGATGAATTGGAAGACTGGATCAGTCCAGTACACGTGACGACCGACGGCATCCTGGCCGGGGAACATGCGCTGTGCAAGCGTTTGGCTGACGATTGCGACAGGCTCTGTGCTATTGGTGTCGAGGTCGTTGAAATCCCGTCCCTGCAGTATGGGAACACCGAGGGCCGCGAAAAAACCCGGAGAGATGGTGCGCCACTGCGCGCGAGGATCATCATTGCCATGAGCGTGACCATCGGCGGCGTACTGAAACCCCGGGCCAAAATTTCCAGCATCGCGCCAGGGAGCAACGAGGCCGAAAGCAGTGCGTGTGACGCCCGGCAGGGCTTCAATTTGGCGGATCACTTCCTTGTAGAAGTCGAGGACTTGCTGCGGCGTTTTGCCGTAGGTCATCGCCGGGACGTCAATGGCCAGGACATGGGGCATATCAAAGCCGGTCTGCACCGCTTGCAGCGAGAGCAGCGTCGTGACCAAGGCACATGCGCCTGCGAGCAGAACGAAGGAGGCGCCGATTTGGGTAACGGCGAAGACACGCTGGCGGCGACTTGTGCCGCTGGTAATACGCACGCTGCCAGTGGCGATGTTCAGTCCGTTGACCTTTCCGGCCGAAGGCAGGCGCGGCACGAAGGCTAGAATAATGGCCGCGATGAGGGCGAGAGCGGCTCCAACCAAGAGCAGGCTCGAATCGACGGTGAGGTCAAGTGCGCGAACAGAGAACCGAGATGCGTAGCGCGCCAGAATTGTGACTAGCGGTTGAGCACTCAAAACGCCGATGGCTGCGCCGGCGCCGCAGAGCAAAAGGCTTTCGGCCAGCAACATACGTCGTAGGGCCCACGTACTTGCTCCGAGCGCCGAGCGCACGGCCAGTTCGCCCTCGCGGCGAATAGTGCGGGCGAGGATCAGGTTGGCCACGTTGCAGCACGCAATGACGAACACGAGACCTGAGGCGGCGAGGAGAACGAGGAGAACCGTGCGGGCACCGGAAGTGATCTGGTCGCGAAGCATTTTCGCGCTGATTGTAAACTGTGCATTCGCGGGATAGGCGTCAGGATGGTCCTTCTTCATGCTCGCGTAGACAGTTTGCAGTTCGGTGCGGGCCTGGTCGAGAGTGGCGCCGGGTGCAAGTTTGCCGAATAGGTCGGTCATGCGATGGATACGGCCCGTGACCATGGTCGCGGAGAGGTGATGCGGGCTAGTAACGATGTTGGCCATGATATCGGTGTCCGCCGGATAGGGAATTGAAGGCTCTAGTACACCGATAACCGTAGCCATACGGTCACCGAGGCTGCCGAGCCGAACGCTTTTGCCGATGACATTGGGATCTTGTCTTAGGACCGTGGACCAGAAGCGATATGTCAGAACTACGACACCGGGCGCATTGGGACCGTCATCTTGTGGCCCAATAAGGCGGCCGAGAACGGGACGCAGACCCATCACGTCGAAATAGGTGCCGCCTACTACGCCGCCTCGAATTTCGCGCGGCTCGCCGAGTCCGATCATGGTGAAGCCGATAACCGAGAAATCACCATACTCTTCAATGGAGTGGACGTTGGATTCGATGTCCTTGATTTCCGGGACGGACAAGGTCGTGTTTTCGTCGCGAAGACCGGGCGCACTCTGACGTATGTAAATCAGACGGTTCTCGTCGCGGTTGACGAGCGGTTTGAGCAGCACGCCGCGCACGAGCGTGAAGATAGCGGCATTGGCGCCGATACCCAGCGCCAGCGTCAAGATCACGGCGCAAGCCAAGCCTGGAGTGCGTGTTAACGATTGGATCGCAAATTTGAGGTCGCGGACGAATGCCATTTGTTCACCCCTGTTGCGTCAAAGTGGCAGCCTTATGGCCGATGCTGAGCCAGGAGATTGTAAATCATTAGAGGCGTTCATTGCCTAGTCCGACTCAGGACAGCTTGCGCCGGTTCGGTTCTACTATCTCTTCACGGGCTGTCTCGCTACACGTGCGGGGTGCCCTAAATCTCTCCCCACAAGTTAGTCGCTCAGCCCCAGGCCATTTCGACATCCGACTTGCTTCTTTGCAAGAAGCTCTTCCTCCAGCGCTGTTCTGCATTGAAGGGGTACTATAAGGAACTTTTTCCGTAAGTCGCCGTTGCTTCCCGGATTTTCAAATTACCGTAGCTTGTAATAACTATAGATTAACTAACTTGTGGCATAAGCGGCTGATGCCGAAGCGGTTTCTGTGAAACGAACTCAGCTATCCCTCGCACAATCAGAGAGATAGCGTTTTTGGGTGCGCCGATTTTGTGGGTTTTACAGGCCATGGGCCAGGGCTATGTAGTTCCCGTAGCCCACGATCATGGTTGAGCCGACCAAAACCAGCAGGGTCAGCGCCACGAGCAGCTTGGTGCGAGGGCTGACTCCGTTCCACTCCTTCAGCGCGATACCCCACAGGGTGCTGAAGATGATGATGCTGGCCATGTGTAGCGTCCAACTGGAAAAGCGAAAGCGCCCCATCTTGGTTTCTCCCATGGTGTAGAAAAAGAACTGGAGATACCAAGTGGTTCCGGCGAGAGCAGAAAAAAAGTAATTGGAAGCCATAGGGACTTTCGCGAGTAGTCCGTTGTTTTTGCCCGCGGCGACGGCCATCTCCTCCGCAGGAGCATCGATAGGTGATTCGAGGATGTACTCGTCACTGCGACCGGGAACTGGTTGCCGCAGTTCGGAAGTGAAGTACTGATAACCGGTGCGATTGCGGACATTCAGGATCAAGCACCAAATGAAATTCGTCGTGAATCCACCGGCAAGAAGCACGACCAGCACAGGCAAGCCTTGCCAGAGCGGCGGCGTGCCATGCTGAATAGCGAGTTGCTTGATCGGGTCGCCCGCGGCGAGGCCATACGCAAAGCAAGCGCTCATCACGCCGGAGAAGGTCGCGACCAACAGGCCTTTCTTCAGGTTGAATTCCTTGATCGCTGCGCGTTGCTGCTCCTCGGACAATTCTTTTTCTTTGCACACGCCGGCGGCACCCGCGAACGCAATTCCCAAAAGGCAAATCCCCACGCCCAACAAAATTACCATCCCGGAATGCGTGCCCAATACCTCGGTGCGAAACTCGCCGCGAAAAATCGGAGGCATGAGCGTGCCGAATGCGGCCGTGAAGCCCAACGCGACTGCCATTCCCAGGGACATTCCCAGGTAGCGCATGGTCAAGCCGAACGTGAGCCCGCCGAGTCCCCACAACACGCCGAAAAAATAAGTCCAGAAAAGGCTCGCGGGAGGAACAGCGCTAAGAACACCTGCTAGATCATGGGTGATGGCCAGTGCCAAAAGCCAGGGCGCTACGATCCAGCTGAAGATTCCGCCGACCAGCCAGTAGGTCTCCCACGCCCAGCCTTTCACACGTCGAAACGGGACGTAAAAGCTAGCGGAGGCGAGGCCACCGAGCCAGTGAAGAAACACTCCGAGGAGGGGATTCGGAGTCATGTGCCACTCAGAGTAGCAAAGTGAAAGATTCGCATTCAGGCTCGCTCACCGCAGGTAGGCTTCGGTTAAGCCGCCATCGACGGGGATCACGTGCCCCGTGGTTTTGGCGCTCTGTTCCCCGGCCAGCCAAACGATCGCAGCGGCGCAGTCCTGAGGAAGAATGGGTTTCTTCGTCAGCGTGCGTTGGGCGTAAAACCCGGCCAATTTCGTTCGCAGGTCCTCGGTGGATTCGGAGTCTGAGTGCGCGATCCTGTACTTCGCGAGGGACTGCATCACGCGATCACGCGGGAACATCGTGGAGCCCGCAACCACAGTTGCTGGAGCAATGCCATTCACACGAACCAACGGGCCCAGCTCGATGGCGAGTTCGCGGATCAGATGATTCAGCGCAGCTTTGCTCGTGTCATAAGCCTCGCTGCCCTTTTTGGGAACCACCGCATTGGCCGAACCGGTCAACACAAGAGTGCCGGAGAGTTGCTGGTCCTGGAAGACGCATTCCGTGGCGCGCGCCAGCAGATAATTGCCGGTAACATTGACGAGAAAAGTTTTAGCCCACTGTGCTTCGGTAAGCTGGCCATCGGGGCCCGTTACAGGATAGATCCCCGCGGTGTTCACCACGCAATCGACGCCGCCAAAAGTTCGTACTGTAAAGTCGACCGTTTCGCGCAGGCTTTCCGCCGAAGCGAGATCGACGGCTGTGTGCGCGACCAGCTCCGGAATCGTGAGGGCGGCGGCTTCCTCAGCAACCATCGCAGCTCCCTTTGGGTCGAAATCAGCCACTACGACATGAGCGCCTTTGCGCGCCAGCAACAGCGCTGCTTCGCGGCCGATACCGTTGGCCCCGCCCACCACCAAAGCGATCTTCCGGCTGAACTCCGCCTCCGCGGGCATGCGCTGCAATTTGGCTTCTTCCAGCGCCCAATATTCGATGCGAAACGCTTCCGAACGAGGTAGCGCCACGTAGTTGTGAAAACAAACGAACTGGTCGGATTGCTCGACGTGCCGTGCCTGCGGTAAAGGTCGCTGTGGTTTCTCGCCTTCCAGCGCATTCGCGCCAGCCATGACATGAATCGCGTTGATAAAAAACTCTGTGGTGATGCGCGCTTCTTTTTTGTTTTTGCCAAAACCAAACAGGCCGAGTCCGGGAACAAGGACCACCGAGGGATTCGAATCGCGCAGCTTCGGAGAATCCGCCGTGGCGAAAGCTTGGTAATACTTCTCATATTCTTCGCGATAGACAAGCGCTTCCTCCGCGATTCGCGATTTCAGAACGGCCACATCGTCTTTCGCGGGATCCCAATGGACGAAAAGGGGACAGATCCGGGTGCGTAAAAAATGATCCGGGCAACTGGTGCCAAGAGCGGCAAGTTCCCGAGACCATTGTGACCCGGCAAAAGTGAGCGCGTCCGGATCATCCGTGTAATGCGCAATGACGCGGCGATTCGAGGACATCGCGCCGCGCATTGAAGGGAGAATCTGTGTGGCGATTTTCCGGCGGTCGCGAATCGGCGACGCTTCAAGGCCGCCGAATACAGCGCCTTTTTTCTTTTGATGCGCGTCAAGGAACTGGCCCATCTCGTCGATAGTGGCGATGCTGTTCAGATAGCATTCGCGCTGAGTTTTGCCCCATGTAAACAGGCCGTGGCTACCCAAAAGAATACCTTCCGCGCCCGGATTGTTCCTCACCGCTTCTTCCAGCATGAGCGCCAGTTCAAACCCGGGGCGTTGCCAGGGCAGCCACACAATCTTACGGTGGAATTCTTGGTTAAACTCAGCGAGCTTTCCTTCTCCATTGGCGCTTGCAGCCAGGGCAATGGCCCAATCCGGATGCAGGTGATCGACGTGCTCATAAGGAAGAAAGGCGTGCAGCGGCGTGTCAATCGAAGCCGCAACGCGATTTTCGCCAAAGGCCGACAAGGGATAATAGCCGACCATTTCATCTTCGTGCGCTTCGCCGCGATACAGTTCCTTGAGCTGTTCCAGGCGTTCGAGATAAAGCAGCGCAAAACCATGTTCTTTAATGGAGCCAAGATCACCGCCACTGCCTTTCACGGCGAGAACACGGGTGGGCTTTTGGCTGAACGGATCGCGGAGTTGCAGTTTCGAACTCGTGTTGCCGCCGCCAAAATTGGTGATGCGCAGATCGGCGCCTAAGAGATTCGAGCGATAACGGAGGAGCGCCAACGGATCGTGATCGAGCTTTGCGGCTTCCGCGGAGTCCCACAGGTCGCGCAAATGGAGCATTTGTTTTACTTCACGCATAGACAACCTCACAATAGTGTTCGAAGCGCTCGGCGCACTGATCCCACGGTTCCACAGCCTGCGGAGTGAAAACTTCCGGAGGGTAGGAACGCTCTACGACAGCGCGCACCTCTTGCAAAGAGGCAGCGCCTCCGGTTGCCAGGATCTGCACGGCTACGTTGCCGAGTGCTGTCGCCTCCGCGGGACCTGCCAATACTTGTCTGCCGGTGGCGTCCGCGGTGAGTTGGTTGAGCAGACGATTCCTGGAGCCGCCACCAATGACGCGGATTCGTTCGATAGGCTTGCCCGTCAGTTGCACCAGATTGCGGAGGACCACGCGGTATTTGAACGCAAGGCTCTCCAGAACGGCGCGGACATAAGCGGCGGGAGTCTGCGGAGCACGTTGCTGGCTGTGGGCGCAGAAAGCGTCGATGGCGTGCAGCATGTTTGCCGGACGCAGGAAAGATTCGTGATCCGGATCGACCAGCGAAAGAAAGGGAGTTTCTTGCGCCGCCCTTTGCAATAGTTCGCTCGGTTTATGATTCTGTTCTTGAGCGGCCCACGCGTGGTGACACTGCTGCAGCAACCACAAGCCCATGACGTTTTTCAGCAGCCGCGTCGTGCCTTGCACGCCGCCTTCGTTGGTGAAATTCAGCCGCATGGCTTCCGCTGACAGAACAGGCTGATCCACTTCGATTCCAACCAGCGACCAGGTGCCGGAGCTGATGAAAGCGGTATCTTCGTGCGCAGAAATGGCAGCTACTGCAGAGCCTGTGTCGTGTGCCGCAGGAGCAATCACCGGTGTGTTCGCAAGCGCGGTATTTCTTGCGATGCTTGGCTGCAACGGGCCGAGCGTCGTCCCTGACTCAACAATCGGAGCCAACAAATGGCCCGGGAGCTCGAGTCGCGCGATCAGATCCTTCGCCCAGTTGCGAATAAGGGGACTCACGAGCTGGGTCGTAGTGGCGTTGGTGAATTCGCAGACGGCTTTGCCAGTCAGCCAGTAATGAAAAAGGTCGGGAATCGTCAGCAGCTTTTGTGCGCTCTGCAAGAGCGCGGGCGTTTGCTGCTTAGAGGCGTAAAGCTGATAAAGCGTATTGATCGGCATAAACTGAATGCCCGTGGAACGGTAAATGTCTTCCTTGGGAACCCGTTGAAAAACTTCCTGCATCATGCTGGCGGTGCGGAAATCCCGATAGTGATACGGGTTCTGCAGCAATTCGCCGCGCTCTCCCAGCAGCGCATAATCCACGCCCCAGGCATCTACGCCGATGCCCGCCAATTCCACATCTTCCAATTGCGCTAACGCCTTGCGCATCTCCCACCACAGACGCGCGACATCCCAGTGTAGCGACCCACCGTACTCGACCGGCTCATTCTTGAAACGATGAGTCTCTTGCGTTGTCAAACTTCCGTGACGGAGGTGAGCGAGGATGGCGCGACCACTTTCCGCCCCGAGATCGAATGCCAGATATGGTTTGGGAGAATTCTGATTAGGCATACGAGGTTACATTCTGAGAGTTCTTCGACGACCGCTCTTGCGTAATGCGTTCGAGATACCCACTCTGACGAAACGCGTCCATAGGGTCTGCGGGCAGGCCCTTGGCCAGCCGCCAATCACGAATCATAGGACGTACGTCTGTGGCGAAAGCATCTTGGAGAAAAGACTCGGCCCGAACGAGATAAGAGGAGTCCTGTGCGCGCGACAGCTCTTCGTACGGAACGAGTGCGGCTTTTGCATAAAGTTGCTGCGCGAGGACTACCGTTTGGATCATCGCTTCAATTTTTCCTTTGAGGTTGTGGCTCTGATCGATCATGTAAGCGATGTCCGGCCCGTGGCCGGTCTCCCACTGATAATAGAGAATCTCGTGGAAGATGCGGAAAATCTGGTACGGGTCGATGGAGCCGAGGGTCAGATCGTCGTCGGCGTAACGACGATCGTTGAAATGGAATCCGCCCAACATCTGCTCGGAGAGTAACCACGAAACAATCTGCTCAATATTTTGCGCAGCGTAGTGATGACCGGTATCCACAAGCACTTTCGCCTGAGGGCCCGCGTGCCGCGCGAAGTGCAACGCCATACCCCAATCAGCAATGTCGGTGTGATAGAACGCAGGCTCGAATGGCTTGTACTCGATCAGCAGACGCTGTTTCGGGGACAGTTCTTTGTAAGCCGCTTTCAGGAGTTCTTCGAACCAGGTTTTGCGGCGGCGAATGTTCGCGGTGCCGGGATAGTTGGAACCGTCGGCAAACCAGAGGGAGATGTCGCGGCTTTGTAGCTGCGCAGCGATCTGAATGCTGTCCTGGGTGTGCCGGAAGGCGCGCGCGCGCACCGCAGGATCGGGATTGCCGAACGAACCGTGCTTGTATTCCTGATCCTGGAAAAGATTGGGATTGATGGAACCCGGAAGCACTCCAAAACGCTGAGCGAAACTCTGGACCTGCGGGACACCCGCGATTCCTTCAGGAAAATCCCACTGCACGTGCAGAGCAATCGTCGGACACACGCCGGTCAAAGAATGAACGTAGCCAGCATCGCTGAATTTCTCCTCCGTGGTGGTCGCCGCGGCGGCCTGCACAAATTTGCCGAAACGTGTGCCGGTGTTGGCAAAGCCCCAGGATGGCAGCTCGATGCGAAATTGGTTGAGCGCGGCAACCACGGAGTCCGTTTTCGATGTACTCATGGGATCCTCTATCCACGGAAAGTCTATACGCGCGAGCGGTTGCCCTGCAATGCGTCCGCAATCACTGCGCGCAACAAAATTGACCGGCGCCTTCGCCAGTGCCAGAATCGCTATACAGATTCAGCATTGAATGTCGTTGTGTTTTGTGTGGGGCAATTTCAATCCCGTTCGCGAGGTGCCTACATGGCAAATCGCTTCTTGCGTCTGTTTTTCCCTATAGCTCTCGCCGCTTTTTTCTGCTTTCCGAGTTTTGCGCAACAGACTGAGGATCCGCTGCTGGAAGGTTTCCAGAATCCGCCCGATTCCGCGAAGCCGCGCGTCTGGTGGCACTGGATGAATGGCAACATCACCGAGGAAGGCATCAAGCTCGATCTGGAGTGGATGCACCGGGTCGGGATTGCAGGCTATCAGAATTTCGATGCGGCACTGCAGACGCCCCAGGTGGTCGAGAAGCGCCTGGCGTACATGACGCCCGAGTGGAAAGACGCCTTCCGCTACGCGATTCACCTCGGCGACCAGTTTGCCATGGAGATGGCCATCGCGGGCTCGCCGGGTTGGAGCGAAACCGGGGGGCCATGGGTTCCGCCGTCAGAGGGAATGAAGAAATATGTCTGGAGCGAAACGCTCGTGGAAGGCGGCAAGCCCTTCCACGGCAAACTCGCCCACCCGCCGGGAATCACCGGACCGTTCCAAAATATAAAATTTGTCGACGACTCGGGAACCGCCACCGGCCCGCCTCCACAATATTATGCGAATGCGGCGGTCGTTGCTTTCCGTGTTCCCGCTCGCACGGATACGGAACAGCCGAAGATCACCTGCAGTGGCCAGGGGCTGGTTCCCGCTCTGCTTAGCGACGGCGACCTGGAGAATACGACCAAGGTGCCGATTCCCGCTCTTGGTGCCGAGTCCTGGATTCAATTTGAATATTCCACGCCACACACGGTGTACGCGATCACCTATGTCACCAAGGATCCCAGTGATGTCGAAACTTTGCTCACCGGAATTGGAGCCCCCGACAAAGCTCTCGAGTCAAGCGATGACGGCAAGAATTTTCGCCAAATCGTGAGTCTCGGCGCGAATGATTCTCCCGAAGAAACAATTTCGTTTGTACCGGTAACCGCAAAGTTCTTCCGAGTGATCTTCAAACACGCTCCTCCGCCACCGCCTCCCTCCTGGCTGGAAGGAAGGGATCCCGCGTTCCTTGGACCCAAGCCGCCGACGCCGCAATTTTACGAAGTGGCCGAATTGGTGCTGCGTTCCGACGCGCGGGTAAATCACTTTGAAGAGAAGGCGGCGTTTGTCACCGAGAACGATCTCTATCAGTACGCGACCCCGCCGGTCGACGGCGCCGTGGTTATCCGAACGTCGGATGTAATCGACTTAACGTCGAAGATGCGTCCCGACGGCGAACTGGAATGGACGCCACCGGAAGGGAAGTGGATGGTGCTACGCTTTGGCTATTCACTTTTGGGGATCACCAATCATCCGGCAACGCCGGAAGCCACCGGATTAGAAGTCGACAAGCTAGATCATCGTTTCGTGAAAAATTACTTCGAGAAATATCTCGACAGCTACAAAGAAACCGTGGGCGCGGAGGAAATGGGCAAGAAGGGCATTCAGTACGTAATCAACGACAGTTGGGAGGCTGGCTCCCAGAACTGGACCGACAACATGCTGGCGCAATTCACAAAGTTGCGCGGCTACGATGCCACGCCGTGGCTGCCGGTGCTGACCGGCCGAATTGTGGGAAGTAGCGAAGCCAGTGACCGCTTCCTCTGGGATTTCCGAAAGACAATCGCTGACCTGGTCGCCAACGAGCACTACGGGCAACTGGAAGAAACACTGCACGAGCGTGGAATGGGGCATTACGGCGAGTCGCACGAATCCGACCGGGCGTTCGTGGCCGACGGCATGGAAGTGAAAAAGTTTAACGAAGTGCCCATGAGCGCGATGTGGACACAAACCCCGGGTGTGAATAAGCCACAATACGGTTACAACGCCGATGATCGCGAGTCGGCTTCGGTGGCGCACATCTACGGGCAGAATCTCGCCGCTGCGGAATCGCTAACGGCGGGCGCCGCTGCATGGGCCTGGTCTCCAGCCACGTTGAAGCCAACCGCGGACCAGGAACTGCTGAATGGTATCAACCGCTTCGTGATTCACGAATCGGCCCACCAACCGCTGGTCGGCAAGGCTCCCGGATTGACCCTCGGCCCCTACGGACAATGGTTCAACCGCAACGAGACCTGGGCGGAAGAGGCTGCACCTTGGGTGCGTTACCTGGCTCGCTCGAGCTACCTCCTCCAGCAGGGCCGCTTTGCCGCAGATTTGCTGTATTTCTACGGAGAGGACTCCAATCTGACAGCAATCTTCGCCCACAAAGCCCCGGAGATTCCGGAAGGCTTTGCATTCGACTACATTAACGCGGACGCATTGATTCACCAGTTGCGTGTAGACGATGGCGAAATCGTCACTAAGAGCGGCATGCGTTACAAAATCTTGGGACTGGACTCTTATAGCCAGCACATGTCGCTTCCCGTGCTGCGCGCGATTTTCACGTTAGTCCAAAACGGCGCCGTGGTGGCGGGTGCCAAGCCCAGCGATGACCCAAGTCTGGCCGACGATCAGCCGGAATTCCAGAAACTGGCCTCGGAGCTTTTCGGCGACGGCACTGGCGTGCACAAAGTTGGTAAGGGCGAGGCCTACGCGGGCATGAGCCTGCAAGAAGTGTTCAAGGTATTGAACGTCAGGCCGGACTTCGACTATGCAAACAATGACAAGGACTCCGACGTAAAATTCGCTCACCGCAAATTGAGCGGAGGCGATATCTACTTCGTCGATAACCGCAGCGACCGCGACCAATCGATCCAGGCGACCTTCCGAGTCTCGGGCAAGGTGCCGGAGCTGTGGCGAGCCGAAACCGGAAGTGCGGAATCTGTATCGTTCACCATCGCAGCGGGGCGGACCACCGTGCCGCTTCACTTAGAGCCATGGGGCAGTGTATTTGTGGTGTTTCGCAAACCCACCACCGAAACTTCGCGTACTGTTCCACAACCGACGGAGTCCAAGCTGGCCACCATCGACGGACCTTGGCAGGTTGCTTTTCAAGCTGGACGTGGAGCGCCGAGTTCCATCACATTGAACGAGCTGTCGGACTGGAGCAAGAACAGCGATGCCGGCATCAAATATTTCTCCGGCGTAGGTACGTACACAAAAACCGTGCAAGCCACGCCTGAGTGGTTTCACAAAGGCGCTCGGTTGTGGATCGACTTGGGTGACGTGAAGAATCTCGCGGTCGTGACCGTCAACGGCAAAGAACTGGGACAAGTCTGGCACGCTCCGTATCGCTTGGAGTTCACGTCTGTGCTCAAGCCGGGCGCGAACGAGATCAAAATCGAAGTCGTCAACGCCTGGGTGAACCGGTTAATCGGTGACCAGCAGCCGGGCGCCACGCAGATCACCTTCGCCGATGTGAAGCCCTACAAGGCAGATTCGCCGCTGCTGCCTTCGGGCCTGTTGGGACCCGTGACCGTGTTACGCGAAGACGTGCAGTAGTCGAAACGTGGCGAATACCAGTGATTGCGTTCTCTGTGCCCGCAAGCGTCGGAAAAGCTTACCCTCACTTCGCGGGCGTGATCACCAGGCTGCGAAACGCCACGCGGCCTTTTTCGCTTCCTTGCAGATAGATGGGTCCCGGCAAGCCCTCGTGGCTGTCGAGCGCACCGCCGGTGATTCCGGGAATTTCCTGGTTGTCGATGATGGTCTGTCCGTTCTGCACGACGGTCACTCGCCGACCTATGAACGTGATGTCATAGGTCTGCCATACGTCCGGGCGACGCGGCTGCTCCGGTTGCGGCGCCAGGAAACCGTAGATGGCTCCCATGTGATGGGTGGGCGGCTCTTCGATCGAATCGGTTTCGATCTGAACTTCGTACCGGCCGCGCAGGTAAATTCCGCTATTCGCGTTCGGTCCGCAATTGAATTCGACATGCAGTTTAAAGTCTTCGAATTTTGCATCGTTAATTAACTCGGGTCCGTTGCCCGGAGAAATTAACGCGCCGTCCTCGACTCTCCATACCTTGTCGGAGTGAGGTTCCATCCTCCAGCCACTCAAGTCCTTTCCATCGAAGAGCGCAATCGGTTTTCCCCAGGTTGGTGGGTGGCTGCGTTGCAAGGAGGGTGGTCGTTCTCCAACCCACACCCATGTTTTCCCATCGGGCCCATTCAGCGTGCCCATCAGCCGATTGCCTTGCAGAGCTCCTTCGAACACCAGATCGGTCTTAGAGTCTTCTTCTTCCTTCGGAGAGACGAATGTCAGTTTGCCATTCATAATATCGACTTTCGGTAGCGGCCGGGCATTTCCCCAACGGCCCACCATTTCTGCTTTTAATGTGCCATTGTCCTTGCGCAGTTCCAGCCACGAGGGATACTCGCGATCCGAGGCCTTAAGCGTCAGGTCCCAGCGGCCCAGAAAAGATTGCACGTTTGTGTCTGTCGCGGAGGAAGCCACTTGATGCCAGCTGCAAAGTGAGATCACTATCAACATCAATGCAAATACGCTTTTGTTCCGTATCATCAGGTTGGGCTCCTGTTCGGGACGCCAGCCTCCACTATCCTTTCGGAATTGCTTTTTCGACGGATCAGGAACCAGAGGTGCGGTGTCCAGCGGCCATGCCGCAATCGAAATGATCTTACGCTAAAATAGGGCTCGCTGGCTTTTCTCAGCGTCACCCGGAATTTGGTCAGGGGGTGCGTCGCTGAAGCCGGGAGTCGCCTATGACGGATGCAAAGACCTACTGGTGTTTGATCGTGTTTCGTTGTGTCCATTGTGGAAGGAACGAAGCATTCGCGGAAGTTTCTTTTCCCAATGAACCGCGCGAGGACCAGATTCGGCCCCAGACCTACCAAGCAATCTGCAGGTATTGCGGTTGGCAGGGGGAGGCTCGGGGGCTCTCCGCAGTTGAAATGCGCTGCGGAGTCGAACGCAGAACAGGCATCCGCAATAAGTCCCGCGATCCGTTCCTGCCCGACGCTTAACCCTCCACGACAATTGTTTCGGAAAATTGTTTAGACGCCTTTGAAAATAGTGGTCGGGGCGCCGAGATTTGAACTCGGGACCTCCTGCGCCCAAGGCAGGCGCGCTACCAGGCTGCGCTACGCCCCGACCGATGACGCTACTTATTCTAAAGCACTCTTGCGGGTTCGTGCCAGTTTGTACCGGACACTCTTTGCCATGCGACTGGATAAATCGCATCCAGGCAGCGTGCTCCTGCATCGAAGGAGTGCAAGGGGAAGGACTTTATCGGAATTTAACCTACGGAGTGACGAGAGTCACAGACCCTCGTGACGACTGTGGTATGCTATCCAAGTTCAATTAGCTTATCCGTCCGCCCCCCAACTAATTCAGCGATCGAGGCAATTCTTTCTTGTTGCGTTGCCTGAGGCTTCCCTCGGAGGGGGCCACCGAGGAGGCGAGACATGGGGCCCACACTTCGCACTCAAAGAAGCATCCAACAGTTCGAAAAAGAAGCCAGAAATTTTCTGCATGATTTGCGACGCCGGGAAGCCACTGCGGTTCGCCGCTATTTTTCTTTCGATCCACACGCGGGCAACAGCCAGCCGGGTCTTGCGG
>DATJOO010000024.1:0-17945 GCA_035506955.1 Verrucomicrobiia bacterium | reverse complement strand
CTACAAGGCCAACCCGGCCGCACTCTAACCGGCCTGGATCATCCCATCCTCGATCACACCGAAGCCCACTAGAACCATCGCAAAACCTAGCGGCCTTCAGCGCGATTCGATTTTCCCGGTAGCAGCGGCTTTACGCCGCTGTTCTTCCTCTACGCCCCCAAAAATAAAGCTGTCATCCTGAGGAGCGCCTGTCCGCCCAAGCGCGCAGCGCGTAGGCGGACGCGACGAAGGATCTCAACCCTTGCGTCTTGGCGCCAAAACAATAAAGAACACGTCATTCCGAACGAAGTCTTCGAAGCGAGGAATCTCTCTTCGATCTTCGCGCCCTTGCCTCTCGGGTGCCCCACATGCCGGTTCCGCATGTGGGGGCGTCGCACCATCGCAAACGTCGCGGTGCAGCCGATTCCACGCTACTTGTTCTCCCGCATCCACGGCGTAAACGTCACGCCCACCAACAACCCTTCCGGACTCAGCAGCCGCGTCACCACCTGCCCCCACGGCTCTTTCTTATTCCGCACCAGCACCCGATGCCCCTGCGCCTCCAACTCCGCCGTCGCCTTCGCCACGTCCTCCACATCAAACTCCAGCCAAGCCTGCGGCTCCGGCAATTCCGCCGGCCACCCCTCGTTCCCAAAGCAACACTGCGCCGCATGCGCCAGCGGCCACAACGCAAACGTTTTCGCTCCCGGTAACGCGCTCGTGTGCAGGTACTCTCCCTCTTCTTCCTTGAACACAATCCCCAGTGTCTGCTCGTAAAACTTCCGGCTCACCTTGGGATCGCGCACAATCGGCCCGAATCCCGCGATGAACAGCACCTTCACATTCCCCGGCAATCCCATAATTCCATCCTCTCTGCGAATCACTCAAGCCTACGCCACACGACGACGCCCGTACGCCAAAAGTTACCCGAACGCCCTCAAGTTGCCGCCCTCGCTTCCCAATGCTACGATTTTGGGTTCTATGACTCCCAACGCCCCCAACCGGCCAAGGATTGGCATCCCCTGGCGCACCTCCCAAGAGGAAGTCGCCGCCAACTTGCCCAAAATCCGCGACTACGCCAACGCCGTCAGCCTCGCCGGTGGTGACCCCGTCCTCCTCTCCCTCGCCCACCCGGAATCCCTCCACGAACAATTCGCCGACCTCGACGGTTTCGTCCTCCCCGGCAGCCCCGCCGACGTCAACCCTGCCGAATATGGCGCCTCCAATCGCGGCCAGTCCGCTCCTCCCGACCCGCCGCGCGAAGACACCGACCGCGCCATCCTCGGTCATGCCTTCGCGGAGCAAAAGCCCGTCCTCGCCATCTGCTACGGCTGCCAACTTCTCAACGTTTATCTTGGCGGCACTCTCATCCAGGACGTGCGCACCGAAACTGGCACCACCATCGCTCACCGTAGAAAAGACCTGCAGCCCGAGCCGTCCAGCGACCCGCTCCACGACGTGCGTTTCACCGCCGACAGCCAGCTTGCCAAAATCGCTGGCTCCACGAACGCTGTCGTCAACAGTTCCCATCACCAGTCCGTCGCCATTCCGGGCCGTCAGGTGCGCATCACCGCCCAAGCCCCCGACGGTATTGTGGAGGCTCTCGAATGGACCGGCGATGCCAATTGGGTCATTGGAGTTCAGTGGCATCCCGAGCGCATGCACGGCGACTCTCTCGCCGGCCGCCTGTTTTCGCATCTGATCGCCGCTGCTCGCGGTGCACGCCGGGCCTCCACCTTGCAGTCGTAAGTCGGGTCCACCCGCTTTTTGTCGTTACGCTTCACACTTTTGGGGGAAATATGATTTCACTGGCAGGGAAAGCGGCACTCATCACCGGCGGTTCTCGGGGGATCGGCGCCGCCGCTGTTAAGCTCTTTGCGCAAGCCGGCGCGGACGTCATTTTCAGTTACAACTCCGCCAAGGATGCCGCGCGTCAAATTGAGCAGGAGGCCGCCAGGCATGGCACTCGTGTCGAAGCCTTCAAGGCTGACGCCGGTAAGCATGAAGACAATCGCAAACTCGTCGATCATGCCATCAAGCGCCTCGGCAGACTGGACATCCTTGTACCTAATGCCGGTGTGTGGAACCTCGAAGACCTCCCCATCGAGAAAATGTCGGAAAAGCAGTGGGACGACATGATTCGCATCAACCTCAAAAGCGTCTACTCCATCATCCACTTCGCCGTTCCTCAGATGATTAAGCAAAAGTCCGGCAAGATCATCCCCATCTCTTCCACCGCAGGGCAGCGCGGCGAATCCTTCCACACCCACTACGGCGCTTCCAAAGGCGCCATCATCAGTCTCACCAAGGGCTTGTCCACAGAACTTGCCCGCCACGGCATCACCGTCAACAGCGTTGCCCCCGGCTGGGTCGCCACCGATATGTCCAATCCTGTCCTCGAAACAAAAACCGGCAAAAAAATGGCCGCCAGCGTCATTCCGCTCGGTCGCCCCGCCACCGCCGAAGAAGTCGCCGGACCCATTCTCTTTCTCGCCTCCGATCTTTCCAACTTCATCAACGGCGAAATTCTGAACGTCAACGGAGGCTCAGTGTTGTGCGGCTAAGTTGTCCCACGTTCACTCGCGTTCTAACCGTCGGCCTTCTGCTTGCCGCGCCCGTCTTCCTCATTGCCGCGGCCTTCCACCAGAATCCCGACACCATGGACCTCGACCAGAACAAAGCCAAAGCTCGCCAAATCCTCAAACAGTCCGTCGATGCCCTCGGGGGCCCTCTCTATCGCGATCAACGCGAAAGCGATTGCGAGGGTCGCGTCGCTCAGTTCGATCGCAATGGCGGCACCCTCGGCTATTCCATGATGCGCAGCTATTGGTATTACCCAGACAAAAACCGCACCGAATATGTCGTCAAAACCACCAAGGGTGGACTCTTCGCCCTCCTCTGGGGCAATCTTCCCGTCAAAGGCGGCGAATTCGTTCAACTCATGGATGGCGACAAGGGCTGGACCATGGACAAAAGTGGCGTCAACGATGCCGACTCCACCGCCATCTCCGAATTTCAGGCTGCCTTGCAGCGCAGCATCCGCAACCTACTTCTTCATCGCGCCGATGAACCTGGCGTTTTCCTCCATTATGCCGGCTTCGGCATCTCCGACATGCGGGAAGTCGAATGGGTCGACTTCTCCGACGATCAGGATCACACCGTGCGCCTGGCCATCGACCGCATGTCTCACTTGCCTCTTCGCACCATCTCCACCACTCCCAACGAAGAGGAGCACGATAAGGATGAAGATGTCACCATCTACTCCAACTATCGTGAACTCGAAGGCGTTCAGACCGCCATGCAGATCAGCCGCGAACACAACGGTCGCCGAACTCACCAGATCTTCTTTAACTCCTGCACCAATGCTCCCAACCTGCCTTCCGATTTTTTCACCGAACAGTCCCTCCAGAAAAAGTTCAAAGACACCGGCGGCAAAGTAAAGGCCCAAAAGTAGCCGCCATTTCGTTTGGAACGAAGGGGCATCGCACCGCTGCGCCCCATCTTGGCATCGTCCCTGCGTCTTTTGCGGTCGCCGATTTTGGAGGATCCGGCTACAGTAGCAGCAGCTTTACACCGCTGTTCCAACAGCACGAAACTGAAAGCCAATTGTCATCCCGACGCTCAACCTGGGGCTTGCTTGCCGCAGGCGGCCTTCCCTAGCCTGAGGTTGAGGGAGCTCTCTTTCCTCCAGACTTCACGCCCTGACCTCTCGTCTTTTACTATTTCGATATAAATGCAGCTATTACCCGCACGATAACGCCTATCTAACTAGCAAAAACCCTGCTACTTTATAGTACCGGTCCCGCCCTATCGTCGTACTCTGTCCCCGTGGCTGTTGTAGGCTGTTTCTATCACAGGTCTTCGTTTCTCTAAGGATGCGAGGAAAATCGTCCGTTTTGCGCCGGTCGCTCAAGCACGCCCGTGGGTTTAGTCTCACGGAACTGGTGGTTACGCTTGCCGTCGGTCTCGTTCTGATGGCCGTAGGCTTGCCCGCGTTTCTGCGCTTTTATCACTCCTACGAACTCTCCAACGCCGCCGTCCAAGTCGCCGATATTTTGCGCCTCGCCCGTTACGAAGCCATTCGCCTCAACAAGCAGGTCCCTTGCGTGATTGCGCCCTCATCCTCCAATCCGGGCATGACCAATCTTTGGGTCGACTCCAACGTCAATGGGCTAATCGACCCCGGCGAAAAAGTAGTTTTACTCGGTCCCAGCGGCAAGCTGGTCGACAGCGGCACCGTCCCCAACGCGTCCGGCCTGATCGCCAGCGCTGTGGGCACGGTCTCGACCGCTGCGCCCTCCCCTAATTCTTCGCAGATTTTGTTTGACGCGCGCGGTGCGCTGAACCCACCCACCAGCGTGAATGTTTTTTATCTGGCCAGCGCTCTCGCCCCCGAGGCAGGTTTCCGTTCCGTTTTGCTGATGCCCGCGGGCTCGATTCAGATTTGGACCTCGGACAATTCCGGTAACTGGCAGCAACAACGGTAACGCCATCGCAGCAAGGGTGAAGTTCAGTGAAAGCGGCAACTCCATTCCGTTCTCGGCGCTCCAATCAGCAAGGGTTCACGCTGATTGAAATGCTCATGGCCACCGTCATCGTCATTGTCGGCCTGGTCGCCGTCGCGCAACTCGTGCCCGCTTCCGTCCTGCTGAACTCCAACAATCGCAATGACGGCACCGCCCTGGTCTTCGCGCAGCGCCAGATCGAAGCCATGCGCGAGCAACCCCTCACCGCCACCTCTTTCTCCGATCCCAACGGCGTCTACTGCCCCAGCAGCCAGACCTGCTCCCTTGGCGATCCCACGCAAACCGGCCCCGTGGGCAACTCCGTGATTACTTTCCAGAATTCGCCCATCATCGATTACACCGCAGACCCAGTCGCCGGCTACAGTTTCATCTACACCGATCCGAACGATCCTTTGGGCACCACCACCGATGTCCGCTGGGCCATTATCACGACTCGTAATCCCACTTCCCTCGTGGTCACCTCCCGTCGCATCATCCTCGGTGTCTTCCGCCGCGGCATGAGTTCCCCCAGCTTGCCCATCACTCTCGACGTGATGGTGGAAAAATAGCCATGCCCCCCGCCGCCACGGAGAAAAACAAAAATTTGTCATTCCGAGGGCGGTGTTGGCCCGAGGAACCTGCTTTTTCTTGCGCTATTGAAAATCTGCCTTTCGACACATTCCGCAAACGCCCACTCCAGCGCGGCTTCACGCTCCTCGAACTCATGGTCGCCACCGCCATTTTCCTGGTCATCTGCGCCGCTATGTTCAGCCTGCTCCAGCTCAGCCAGCAGCGCTACAGCAGCGAATCCCAACTTTCCGGCTCCTTCGGCGAAGCTCGTCTCGGCATCGACCAGATCATCCGCGACATCAACATCGCCGGCTACCCCGCCCCTTCCCTCTTCTCCAATCCTTCTTCTTCCGCTGCTTATGCCATCAGCCCGTTCGCTTGGGAACCAAACTACAATTCCGGCAGCCTTTCCGCCGCCTGCCAGGTCGGCTCCACTTGCACCAGCCCCGGTCCTTTTGATTTGATCATTGAGACCAACTTCGCCGGCCCCAGCACAACTCCACCTCCCCCTGCCATCGTCAACTGGATTCGTTATTTGCTCAGCGGCACTACCTTGCTGCGTGGCGTGGCTCCAAAAACCGTTGGGGGCGATCCGCTCTCCGCTATTCCGCCCGCGTCGATGACTCCCTTGGTCGAAAATGTCGTGAACAACGCGCCGTCCCTCTCTCCCGCCCTTGCCGCGCAAATCACCGCGCAACATCCCACCATGTTTGCGACCGGTTCCGTTCCTCTCTTTCAGTATTCCTGCGCTACGCCCAGTGGCTCGCAGCCTTGCTCCAGCGCTGCCGCCAGCGGCTACAATCAGCCGCAGAACATCAGCGATATCGACGTCACTTTAATCGTGAAAACTCCGCATGGCGATACCCAGACGCAATCGTTGCAAATTATGGAATTGACCGGCCGCGGCCATCAATCCAATCCCGCGAATTAAGGACGCCGAGCGATGATCCGCAAGCCTCCAACGCGCAGGCCCCACCAATCCAACGAATCCGGTGCGGCCATGCTCATCGCCATCTTTGCGCTTCTTCTCATCAGCGTCGTCGCCATCGCCCTCGTCGTCTCTTCCGGCACCGATAGTTCCCTGGCTGGCAATTACCGCACCGCCACCAGCGCCTACTATGCCGGCGTCGCCGGCCTCGAAGAAGCCCGCGGCCGCCTCCTCTGGAAAAACGCCAATTACATCAACATCTCCAACAGCTATTCCAGTCTGCTCTCTCCTTCGGGCCTGCCCACCTGGGGCCTTACGCAAGTCCTCTACATCCTTAATCCCAACACCGCCGCTGGCGAAACCGTCGATCCCACCAATCCTGCGAATCCCTATTACGATTCCGAATACGGCAATGAATTCAATTGGGGCCTCGGCGGCGCCGCCATTCAAACCCCTCTCACCTCGGTTTCCCCCGTCCCTACCCCCGCCCTGCCGGGTCCTGCCTTCAAATGGGTGCGCATCAACGCCATCACCCAGCAGGCTTTGAACATCGATGTAAGCGGCACGGGCAGCGGGACCACAGACTCGCTCGATATGCTCTACTACGATCCCGCTCACGTGAATTCAGCAAACCAGCCCGCTCCCAGTCTCGTTGTATCCTCTGTCCCTTCCACACCGCCTACTCCCACGTCGGTGCAAGCTTTGGAAATCACCACCCTCGCCGTGGCACCCAATGGAGGTAAGCGCCTTCTGCAATATGTAGTCGCGCCAGTTGTCATTTCTCCGGACACCAACGACCAGAATTTCCCCGCCGCCGTCACTTTGGACGACGGCCAAGCCGGTGGCGCCGTCTCCTTCAACCCACCCAGCGGTTTCCAGATTACCGGTGTCGATCAGTGTGCGAATCCCATTCCACCATTGACTCCCGGTGTACCGGTGAACTCTGTCGCTTCCATCGGCTACTCTAGCTCGGCCGACCAGGGGTATCTCACCGGCCAGGCAAATCCCAACAAATCCATCTACACCGGCGCTCCCGTCTCTGCTCCACCTCCCCCTCCCTACACCGCGTTTTTTCCCAGCCTCTGGAATGTTGGCCCGGGTGCTGCTCCTCTCCCCTACAACGGCCCGCCGTTGCGCCAAAGTTGGCTGCAACCCGCCTCTCTCGACGCTGCCATGCAAGACATCGTCAACAGCGCTGACGTCATCATCAACGGCCCCGCCACCGGCTCCGATATTTGGAACGCCGCTCCCGGTATGGCCACCACGCCCATGACCATCGTGGTGAAAGGCGACCTTACGCTGAATGGCGGATTTGGTGCGCCGACCGGCGGCAATGGACTCTTACTCGTCACTGGCACTCTGACGTATCACCCCACCGCTTCCTGGAACGGCATTATCCTCGTTGTGGGTCAGGGGCAGATGCTCTTCGCCGGCCATCATGGCACCGGTGGAATTTATGGCTCTGTCTTCGTCGCGCAAACCAGGGACGCGTCAGGCAATCTGCTACCTTCTCTGAAAGCCACGTTTGGTCCATCCGCGGGTAGCGATCCTGGCAACGGCATCACCTATAACAGTTGCTCTGTAAAAGCCGCGCAAGGCCCTCTCAGCTACAAGGTTTTATCCTTCCACGAAATTCCCCTCACCAACTAACTCCCCACGCCCAAAACTCCGGTCATTCCGAGCCTGCCTGCCGCAAGCAGGCGGAGTCTTCGCAGCGAGGAACCCCTCTTCGCTTTTCGCGTCTTGCCGTAAACTTCAATGGCTATATCAAACGCCCTCCAACTGGTTATTGATCCCCAACCCCGCCCGTGACAACCTCTTTCCCCGAGCGCAATCCCCCGGCCGTGCGCTTCTTTCAAATTCTTCTTAAGGACTCTTCGTGATCGCCAACTTCCTCCGCTCCTCATCCTTCATCCTCCTCGTCGCGATTCCCCATGAAGTCCTTTGGTCGTCTGCCGTCTGTGCCATCATTCTTGCCATCGGCCTGCTCGTCATTTTTCTCCGCGGCGATTGGCAAAAATCTCCCGGCCTCGACAAGCTCCTTCTCTTCGGTCCGCTGTTTTACGCAGCTCCCCTCGCGGCCTTCGGCACGGAACATTTCACGCTGACCACCGCCATCTCTCAGCTGGTTCCGTCGTGGATTCCCTGGCACCTCTTTTGGGCTTACTTTGTAGGCGCTTGTTTCATCGCCGCAGCCCTCAGTCTCGTCACCGGAATTCACGCGCGCCTCGCCGCCAGCCTGCTTGCTCTCAACTTTTTTCTTTTTGTCGTCCTCATGGATGCCCCGGGTTGGGCGCAAACTCCCCGCGATCGCTTTGCGGCAATCCTCACCTTGCGCGAATTAGCCTTCAGCGGCGGCCCTCTGGCTCTCGCCGCCAGCCTCACTCCCGCCCCTCGACTGCGCCGCATCCTCGCAACCGCCGCCCGCTACTTCATCGCCATTCCCGTGCTCTTCTACAGCTTCGAACAATTCCTCCACGCCGATCACGTCCCCGCCGTCCCGCTCGAACCGCTCACTCCTCACTACGTTTTCGGCCACGCCATTTGGACTTACATAGCCGCCGCAGTTTACGCCGTCACCGGAATCCTCTTGCTCGTCGGCAAGAAAACGCGAGCCGCCGCCACTTGGCTGGGCTTGACCGTGCTCTTCATCGAACTCGTCGTCTACCTCCCCATCGGTTTCGTCGAGCGTGCCAGCCTCGACAACGGCTTCAACTATGTTGGCGACACTCTCATGTTTTGCGGCGCCATCCTCCTGCTCGCCCGCGCCATGCCTGGCGAAGCACCAGCTGCGCAGCACCAAACGACATGGGCCGCAAACCACGCGCTGGAAAGATCCTGATCTCACCAGCGAACCTCGAAATTTTTGTAGCAGCGGCTTTACGCCGCTGTCTTAGCTTGTGTAGTGGCCGAACTTTAGATCGGCCTCATAACTCCACAGCTCCTTCCTTGTAAACCGAGCAGCGTCGACTCCAATGTTCCGCTTCTGACACAGACCCTTGGCACCGGGGATCGGAGTTTTAGCTCCGACATATTTCGTCGTGCTCGTAATGGGCTTTAGCCCCTGAGGAATTGCTTTTCGACTTTTCAGCACGCACCACACACATCTCCATTTTCCCGCCTCCATGACCCAAATCCACTGTCGCGGTATACTTAAGAGATGCGACATACCGCCGGAGACTCACAGTTGCACGGCACCACCGTTCTTTGCGTCCGCAAAGACGCCAAAGTCGTGCTCATCGCCGATGGTCAGGTCACTCTCGGCGACCACGTCCTCAAACACACTGCGCGCAAGACCCGCCGCCTCTACAACGATAAAGTCGTCGCCGGCTTCGCGGGTTCCACCGCCGATGCTCTCTCTCTCTTCGAACGTTTTGAAGGTAAGCTTCAGGAACATTCCGGCAATCTGCAGAAAGCCGCCGTCGAATTAGCCAAGGAGTGGCGCAAGGACCGCGCCCTTCGCCACCTCGAAGCGCTCCTGGTCGTCGCCGACGCCAAAGCCACCTTTGTACTCTCCGGTACCGGTGACGTCATCGAACCGGATGATGGTTTGTGCGCTATCGGTTCCGGCGGCATGTACGCGCTTTCCGCGGCTCGCGCGCTTCTCAAGCATTCCAAACTCGCCATCAAGGACCTCGGCCTCGAAGCCATGCGCATTGCCAGCGAAATTTGCATCTATACCAACGCCAATTTCACCATTGAGGAAATTTAGTCGCGCCGCGAATTCACTCCGGCGCAAGCAAGGAATCGGAACGCGATGACCAGCAAGTCTGACAAGGAAATTACACTCTTCCCCGGAACCGCCGAGGGCGGCAATGGCCGTCCCGAGGAAGAAGACCTTCTTCCCGCGCTCGACGACATGACCCCGCGCGAGATTGTGAAGGAGCTCGACAAGTACATCGTCGGCCAGGCTGCCGCCAAGCGTGCTGTCGCTGTCGCGCTTCGCAATCGTGTCCGTCGTCAAAAGCTTCCGCCCGAAATCGCGGAAGATGTTCTCCCGAAAAATATTCTGATGATTGGTCCCACCGGCGTTGGCAAAACCGAAATTGCCCGTCGTCTTGCGCGCCTCGCTGGCTGCCCCTTCGTCAAGGTCGAAGCTTCCAAGTACACCGAAGTCGGCTACGTCGGCCGCGATGTGGAGTCCATGGTCCGCGATCTCGTGGAAACTTCCATCGACATGGTCCGCGAAGAAAAGCTCGATGAAGTCGCCGATCGCGCCGAAGAAGCCGCCGAAGAGCGCATCCTCGACCTGCTCCTTCCTCCTCCTCCCCCGCAACCTGAAGGCACTCCCGAAAGTGAGCTCGCCGCGCAGCGCGAACAGAACAAGCGCACCCGCGAAAAGCTCCGCGCCCAATTGCGCGAAGGCAAACTCGACCAGCGCATCGTCGACCTCGAGGTCCGCGAACGCTCCATGCCCTCCTTCGAAATTATTTCCAATCAGGGCATCGAGGAGATGGACGTCAACCTCAAGGACATGCTCAGCAATCTGACCGGCATTTTCGGCCAACAGAAGAAAAAGCGCAAAATGTCCGTCGCCGACGCCTTCGAATACCTCATCCAGGAAGAAGAAAACAAACTCCTCGACATGGAACAGGTCACCCGCGTCGCCGTCGAGCGCGCCGAACAAATGGGCATCATCTTTGTCGACGAAATCGACAAGGTCGCTGGTCGCGAGTCCGGCCACGGTCCCGATGTTTCTCGCGAAGGCGTCCAGCGCGACATTCTTCCCATCATCGAAGGCACCACCGTCAACACCCGCTACGGCATGATCCGCACCGACCATATCCTCTTCATCGCCGCCGGCGCTTTCCACGTCACCAAGCCTTCCGACCTCATCCCCGAACTTCAGGGCCGCTTGCCCATTCGCGTCGAAATGCAGTCCCTCAAGGAAGAAGATTTCGTTCGCATTCTCACCGAACCCAAAAACGCGCTCATCAAGCAATACATCGCGCTTCTCGATACCGAAGGCGTCAAACTCAACTTCACCGAGGACGCCATTCAGACCATCGCTCGCTTCGCCACCAGCGTCAACGAGCAAACCGAAAACATCGGCGCTCGTCGTCTCCACACCATCCTCGAAAAAGTTCTCGATGAACTTTCCTTCGAAGCTCCCGATCTCAAGAAAAAAACCGTCAAGGTCGATGCGACCTACGTCAACAAGCAGCTTGCTGAAATCGTCAAGAATCAGGATCTCAGCCGTTATATTCTCTAATCACCCAAAGGATCATGAGTTCCCGAATAGTGGCGCAACCCAGACCGCCTCTCCCGCCCAACTCGCTTGTCGCTCTTTCGTTGTTCCTTCTCTGCGCCCTTTTCCAGATCGGCTGTGCCGCTCCTGGTGAGCCTGCTGCTCCTTCTCCTCCCATTCCCAATCCGGTCGGCGATCTGAAAGCGCATCAACTCGGCGACGCCGTACTTCTCACCTTCACGTTGCCCAACAAAAGCACCTTAGGCGCGCATCTCACCACTACTCCCACTCTCGAAGTTTGGCGCGGCAGCTTGCTTCCCGACGGCACCCCCAACCCTCATTCTTTCCACCTTATCGATACCGTGCCCGGCCCCATCCTTTCCACCTATCTGCAGGATGGCCAGGTCTCCTATCCCTCTCCGTTGCAACCAGAGGAACTGCGCAATACCGCGGGCCAGACCGCCCTTTACCGCGTCCGCACTCGCGTCAGTGAACGCAAATCCTCGCAGAATTCTAACGACGCCACCGTCGATCTCTACCCCGTCCCTCAGGACATCACCAATCTCGACGCATCCGTCTCCGAAAAATCCATCAAGCTCACCTGGACTCCCCCCGACGCTACTTCTGCCGGTGCGCCTCTCCCTCCCATCCAGAGCTATCACGTCTATCGCGGCGAACTCGATCCCGCTTCCGCCTCCGCCGCCGAAAACGATTTGCACGCGGCCAAATGGACGCTCCCGCTCCTGCAAATCGGCACCACAGACAAAGCCGAGTACCAGGACTCTTCCTTCGACTTCGGCAAGACTTATGCCTATGTAGTACGCACGGTCATCAGTGAAGGCGGTTCCCAGCTCGAATCCGGCAACTCCCATCCCAAAATCCTCACTCCAAAGGACATCTACCCGCCCGCCGCTCCTCAAGACGTCGTCGCCGCGGTGCTCCCCGGTTCCACTCCCGGTTCTTTCCTGGTCGATCTTTCTTGGTCCATTAATCTTGAAACCGATCTGGCCGGTTATCACGTCTATCGCAGTGAGACCGAAAACCAGCGCGGCCAACTGCTCACGCCGGATCTTCTCCCGACTTCAGCCTTCCGTGACAGTTCGGTCCAGCCGGCGCACAAGTATTGGTACGCCGTCACCGCCGTCGACCGTGCCGGGAACGAAAGCTCCGCCAGCGCTCCTACGGTCACTGACGTTCCGTAACTTTTCTGCATAGACTGGGTTCAATGAATGGGGGCAAACCTGGTAGATGGGAGTGTCGCTACCCATGCCAGAATTAATTTCGCTTCCCGCTTTTTCTCGGTTCGGCTTCATGCGAGACGTTGCCACACGTACGGGCGTTTACGCCGGTGTTTCCCTTTCCGTCGTCTTCGCCGCCTGGATTCTCATTGCCAATCGCGTCCCATTCCTGGAACCCATCGCCATGGAGCGCAACATCATCGCCAGCGCCCTTCTCGCCATTCTCGCCTGTGTTCCTCTCTTCCGCTTTTACCGCTCTCCCTCGCAACTACTCCTCTCCGGCGTCCTCGCCTGGACTCTTCTCACCCTCACTTACCGCATCTTCTGCTTCAAATTTGTTTTGCTCGAGGAATACTACAGCGCCTTCCACGTCTTCGTTCTCGGCGCTGTCAGCTATTTGATCTTTGCCACAATCTCCTGGATTGGTACGATCATCTGGAGAGTCCACGCAACCAACTCTCACTCGCATCACTAACGCCCCTTTTAAATAGGGACACCGGGCGTCGGGGCTTTAGCTCCGACATTCACGTTCAGCAACCAACTGGGCTTTTGCCCCTGAGGAATTGCTTTGACAACTTCTAAACGAGCCTCCACATGAAATTTTGCCGCTTTCTCCCTCTCTCCTCGACCGCTGGCCGCGCCCACGCCCCTGTTTACGGCCTGCTCGACGCCGATTGTGTTCGCGAGATCAGCGGCCTCCCGTGGGCCGGTTGGGTCGAGGGCCACACCATTTGGGATCTTCACAACATAAAATTTCTCGCTCCTTGCGAGCCCAGCAAAATCGTTTGCGTCGGCAGAAACTATGCCGCGCACGCCGCCGAGCTTGGCAACGAAATGCCTAAGGAGCCCCTCATCTTTCTCAAGCCTCCTTCTTCTCTCCTCGGTCCTGACCAGCCCATTCTTCTTCCCTCCGCTTCCAAGCGCGTCGAACACGAGGGCGAACTCGGCGTCATCATCGGTAAAAAATGTTCGCAGCTCGCCGATGACGCTGACCCGCTTTCCTATGTGCTCGGCTACACTTGCCTCAACGACGTCACCGCTCGCGACTTCCAGAAATCCGACGTGCAGTTCACCCGCGCCAAGGGCTTCGACACCTTCTGCCCCATCGGGCCCCACATCCAAACGCAACTCGATCCCACAAATGTCCTCGTCGAATGTCGCGTTAACGGCCAGCTCCGCCAGTCCGGCAACACTTCGCTTATGGCTTTCCCTGTCTCCTTTATAATTCGCTGGATTTCCCACGTGATGACTCTCCTCCCCGGCGACCTCATTGCTACAGGCACTCCCGCCGGCGTCGGTCCGCTCGTTCCCGATGACTCCGTCGAGGTCTCCGTCGCCGGAATTGGGGTGTTGCGTAATCCAGTGCATCCCCTTGCGCCCGACATCGCGCAGCACTCCCTCTTTCGCTAAAATAAGCCTTCGTGGGGGAAACGGAATTTTCCCGATCCCAAATTCAACCCACGTTTATTTTCGTAAGGGGTAGTGCGGTGAAAGAAGTCCTCGCCGATTGGAAGTTGGTTCTCGCTTTAGGGGCTGGAAGCATTCTCGCCTTGGGCTTGATCGTTTTCGCGTTCATGCGTCCCAACGTTGATCCCAGTGAAGAAGAACGCAAGCGCCGCCTGCATCTGAATCTCATTGGCCGCATCGCCGAAGGTCAGGTCGTTGAACTAAGCGAGCAGCCCGCCGAGCCTGTGCAGGAACGTCGCGGCCTTCTCCCTTCCCGTTCGCGCCCACTTCCCGATCTGCGCCCCCGCCACATGGTTTCTTACAGCTATTCCATTTCCGGCGTCACTTACCATACTGCACAGGACGTCACTGGCCTCGAAAGTCAGGTCACCTTCGAACGCCTCATGGCCGGCCAGCAAGCCAGCGTCAAGTACGACCCCTCCAATCCCAGCGACTCCATTCTCGTCGCCGACGACTGGTCCGGCCTCCGCTAACCCAGTAGCACAGCCTTTAGCCTCTGGCCTTTGTACTGCCCCACCGCGCTCACAACCCCGCTTCCTCGCACCAAACCAAAAAGCCTTCATTCCGAGCGAAGCGAGGAATCTCTCTTCGCTTCCCGCGTCTTGGCTTACACACACTTTTCACCTTTGTACCTGACAATCTTAAACTTCGCCTTCCGTGGCATTCCCACTCCTCCTTGCGTTATCCTTGGCCCTACAGCCCCACGCCATGAAACACGTACTTCTCTCCATGCTCACCGCGCTGCTGATCGTCGCCATGACCCTCAGCTCCATGGCCATCCTCGTCCGCGCCACGCACTACGTCACCGCCATCCCAGACCCCCTCCCTCGTGCTGGTGCGATTGCCGCGGAGATTCTCCTCGGGGTCGTGCTGTTACTCGGCACGGTTTGGCTCGCTACCCATCTCGCCGTGCTGATCTTTGCTCCGAAATCTCATCCCTCCGACGGAGGCCCTCTTGGCGGATAAGAATCACGTGACCTGGGAATCGTCCCTTAATTCCGATCGTATGGAGCAGCTGCGCCGCATCTCCGCCGAAGCGGAAGCCGGTGGTGGCCCCGAGCGTCGCGAACGCGAACACAAAGCCGGAAAACTCTCCGCCCGCGAACGCATCCAGATCCTTCTCGATGAGGGCACTTTCGAAGAGCTCGACAAATTCGTCCGCCACCGCTGCGTCGATTTCGGCTCCGAAGAAAATCGTCCCGCCGGCGACGGCTTCGTCACCGGCTTTGGTCGCATCGATGGCCGCCTGGTCTACGTTTTCGCACAAGACTTCACCGTCTTCGGCGGCTCGCTCTCCGAAACGAACGCGCTCAAAATTTGCAAAATTATGGATCTCGCCATGCGCAATGGCGCTCCCATCATCGGCCTCAACGATTCCGGCGGCGCTCGTATCCAGGAAGGCGTGGCCTCCCTCGCCGGTTACGCCGACATTTTTCTTCGCAACACTCTCGCCAGCGGTGTCATCCCGCAAATTAGCGCCATTCTCGGTCCCTGCGCCGGCGGCGCCGTCTATTCTCCCGCCATCACCGATTTCATCCTGATGACCCGCGACACTTCCTACATGTTCGTCACTGGTCCCGACGTCATCAAAAATGTCACTCACGAGGAAGTCACCAAGCAGGAACTCGGCGGCGCCATGACCCACAACTCCACTAGCGGCGTGGCCCATTTCGTCTCTCGCGATGATGCCGAATGCTGCGCCATGATTCGCGAACTCTTCAGCTTTCTTCCCTCCAACAATCTCGAAGATCCCCCGCGTCACGCTACCAACGATCCCATCGATCGCCGCGAGCCAGCCCTCAACTCCATCGTCCCCGAAGATCCTCTCAAGCCTTACGACATCAAGGACGTCATCCACGCCGTCGTCGACGAAAACTATTTCTTCGAAGTTCACGAACATTTCGCCAAGAATATCGTCGTTGCTTTCGCTCGCCTCGATGGCCGGCCCGTTGGCATTGTCGCCAACCAACCCGCGTTTCTCGCCGGCACTCTCGACATCAACGCTTCCGTCAAAGGTGCGCGCTTCGTCCGTTTCTGCGATGCCTTCAATATCCCCTTAATCACTTTCGAAGACGTCCCCGGCTTCCTTCCCGGCACTCAGCAGGAATACGGCGGCATCATCAAGCACGGCGCAAAATTGCTCTTCGCTTTCGCCGAAGCCACTGTCCCCAAGATCACCGTCATCACCCGCAAAGCCTATGGCGGCGCCTACTGCGTCATGGCCTCCAAACACATTCGCACCGACGCCAATTACGCTTGGCCCACCGCCGAAATCGCTGTCATGGGCCCCGAAGGTGCCGTCGACATCGTCTACAAGCGTGAACTCGCCGCCGCCGCTCCCAATGAACGCGCCAAACTTCGCCAGGAAAAAATCGCCGAATTTCGTAGCCGCTTCGCCAATCCCTTCGTCGCCTCCGAACGCGGCTATCTCGACGGCGTAATCGAGCCCGCCGACACCCGCCGCCTCATCATCACTTCCCTCCGCGCCCTGGAAAACAAGCGCGACACCAACCCCAAAAAGAAACACGGCAACATCCCCCTGTGAAAATCGTGCTTGGCACCGGGCGTCGGAGCTTCCGCTCCGACATTAAGCGCGTGCACAAACCGGACTTTAGCCCCTGAGGAAATGCCTCTATGAGAATCGCTCGCGCCATTTGGCTTTTGCTCACAAACAGCGCCGCCATTTATGATCTGTATCTTGGGACTCGAAATATAACTTCACCCAATCCACTGTTGGTCATTCCGAGCGCAGCGAGGAATCCCTCTGCGCTCCCCGCGTCTTGGCTGTAAATCTCTTTTTTACTCTTACACTCTTGTACTCTTGCACCCTTGCACTCTTAAACCTTCCACTCCCCGCGCTCTCCTCCTGTACATTAATCCAATGTCCTCCTCCACCCCCGCCCGCAGCTGGAACCGCCTCGACGGCGTCGACCTCCTCCGCGGCCTCGCCATCTTCTTCGTCCTCATGAATCACATTCACATCCGCCTCCTCAGCGCCGACGTGTCCTACGCCAAATATCTCCCCAATCAACTCGTGCACTTCCTCGTCTGGAACGGCCAACTCGGCGTCCAGATGTTCTTCGTCGTTTCCGGCTTCCTCATCACTTCCATTTCCCTCCGCCGCTGGAGCCCGCTGTCGCGCATTCGCCTCCGCGATTTCTACATCCTGCGTTTCGCCCGCATCGCTCCACTCCTCCTCGCCCTGCTCGCCCTACTCAGCTCCTTGCATTTCGCCGACCTCCAACACTTCGTCGTCTCCGAAAAAACCGGCGGCCTCCCGCGCGCTCTTCTCGCCGCGCTCACCTTCCACGTCAACGTCCTCGAAGCCCACCGCGGCTATCTTCCCGCCAATTGGGACATTCTCTGGTCGCTCTCTGTCGAGGAAATGTTTTACCTTTTCTTCCCTCTCGTCGCCCTTTTCCTCGGCCGCAGCAAATGGTTTGTCGCATTGCTGCTCGTCTTCGTCGCACTCGGCCCGTTCGGTCGCACCATCTGGGCTCGCGGCAACGAAGTTTGGAGCGAGTATTGTTACCTCGGCGGCATGGAAGGAATCGCCATCGGCTGCCTCACTGCTCTGTTTGTCTCGCGCATTCACCTCTCGCGCTCCGCCGTTCGAACGCTAGGCATCCTTGGCACCCTGATCGTCTCGTGCAGCCTCATCTTTTCCTGGCAAGCCTACCGGGGCTGGCTCGGCAGCACCGGCCTCAACATGACCGTTCTCGGCCTCGGCACCGCCCTCTTCATCGCCGCTACCACGCAAGCCCATTGGCATAGCCCGCACCTTCTCTTTCCACTCCTGCGTATCGGCCAATACAGCTACGAGGTCTATCTCACCCACATGTTCGTCGTCTGGACCTTCTTCGCCCTGTTCCTAAAAGCCGGCAGCTCCATGCGTCTCGTCCCCCCGCTTTTCCTGATCACAATCCTCCTAGCCGGTCTCCTGGGTTTCCTCATCTCCCGCTACTACTCCGAGCCCCTAAATCGCAATCTCCGCAACCATTTTCACGACGGCCCCTCCACCCTAGGCTCCGCTTTGGAATCTGCTCCGAGCAGCCCCTGATCAGCGTCAC
>DATJOO010000023.1:0-10734 GCA_035506955.1 Verrucomicrobiia bacterium | reverse complement strand
CCCAAATCATTCAGCGCGAAGTCGGGTGCCGGAGTGCCCACGCTTTCCGTTCGCGCTTTTCGTTGTACTTCGTCGCGCGCTTTGGCTTGTACTTTCTGAGGATCAAACGAAAATTGCTGTTCATCCACGCTCGGAACAGCGCGTGCGACAGAAAAAGTCGTCACTGCATGAAAAGTCGTTGAATTGGGAGGGGTAGAATACGTCTTCGTCGCATCATCCCTAAGCACGAAATTCGTTTTTGGGTCGATCCACAGGATGCGCTCGCTGCCGGGCCTCATCATTCTTACCAATGTGCAATCCGCATCGCCCAAACGCCCCGAACCGCTGATTGTGATTGAGCCCTGAACTTGATCAATGGAACGGTAACCCTCGATTATGGAAACGCTCGGACCCGCAGGATATCCCGTGTACTGGTTTGATTCAGGAAAATACCTCCACAGGGTCTTACCGTCAGAGATTATGATCGTGCGTTCTGGCCAAGAGGATGTTTCCACTCTCAGCCTGCCATTAGAAGCAATCCACAAATGGGTCTGCCTTTTGGAACGCGAAGCCGTGGATTGGTTCGTGCGCTCGTTTGCTTCCTCGAACGCGAATTCGCCCGCAGTCAGGTTGCTGTAAGCCTCGGCAACTTTCTCCAATACTCTCCGCGCGCTTTCGTTGTTTGCGTTTGTTTTTTCCCGGTCGAACGACTCGGTAAAGTCCTGATCTTTGAACTCCGGCCTCTCCTTAGACTCGAACTTGTACACCGCCATAAGCATGTCGTTGGGCAGGAGAACGAAATACATCGTTGTCACGATGGGTCCATTGTGGAACACGGCTGTAAGCGTGCCGTCCTTCACAGTGAGCGGCGTAGTGCCCCAGTCGCAATCGACAGGCGTGCACGATCCCCAAACGTGAGCATCCAAGCCGCCATTTTCATTGCTGATCACGATTTGGGTCACACCCATCGAGGACGAGTCGTGATTAACCCATGCCCCGATCATTGGGCTTGTGGAATTGGCTGAGAGCTGGAGAGAAGCCATCAATGCGAGAAGCAGAATCATTTTGTACCTCACGCAGCCAAATAGCAGCCATCCAAATTCTAAGCAGGGAGAGAGGTTGCCGCAACATCTGGTTCCAAGTCCTGGGAAGTCCTGTAATCGGAAACTATTCACCGCCATTGTGCACGTTGCGTTGACAGTGGGATTGTGTGCACGTTACGCTCGAATGCTTAACTACTGCCACAGAATTAGACAGGGAGACGCATGGCTGACGAGAAACTGCCGACAAGGGCGGAAGATTTTTCCGAGTGGTATAACCAGCTGGTTTTGCGGGCGCAGCTCGCCGATTATGCGCCGGTGCGCGGCTGCATGATTGTGCGTCCCTATGGCTGGGCGCTGTGGGAGAACATCCAGGGAGCCCTGGACCGCCGGTTCAAAGCCACTGGCCACCAGAATGTTGCCTTCCCGCTGTTCATTCCCAAGAGCTTCATCGAAAAAGAGAAGCACCATGTCGAAGGCTTTTCGCCCGAACTCGCGGTGGTCACCATCGGCGGTGGCGAAGAGTTGGCGGAACCACTCATCGTCCGCCCCACTTCCGAGACCATCATCGGCCACATGTGGTCCAAGTGGATTCAGTCTTATCGCGATCTGCCCGTACTGATGAACCAGTGGAACAGCGTAGTGCGCTGGGAACTCCGCACCAAACTGTTTCTGCGCACCCTGGAGTTTTACTGGCAAGAAGGCCACACCGCGCACGCTACGCGCGAAGAAGCGGTCGAAGAAACCAAGCAGATGCTCGACGTCTACACCGACTTTGCTGTTAATGAAGCGGCGATTCCTGTGATTCCCGGCGCAAAATCCGAGGCGGAAAAGTTCGCCGGCGCCGATGTGACCTACTCCATCGAAGCCATGATGGGCGACGGCAAAGCGCTGCAATCGGGAACCTCGCACTTCCTGGGCCAGAATTTCGCCCAGGCCTTCGACGTGAAGTATCTGGACCAGACCGGCGTGCAACAGCTCTGCTGGACCACCTCCTGGGGCCTTTCCACGCGCTTCATCGGAGCCATCATCATGGTTCACGGCGATGATCAGGGCCTGGCGATGCCGCCTCGCCTGGCGCCTACGCAAGTGGTGATCGTGCCCATTTACCGAACTGACGAAGAGAAAGCCGCGGTCCTGCAGACCGCAAAAGAACTGAAAGCGCAACTGCTCAAAGCGAATTTGCGCGTTACGTTAGACGAGCGCGAAGGCTTCAGCCCTGGCTGGAAGTTCAATGACTGGGAGATGCGCGGAGTGCCGGTTCGTGTGGAGCTTGGTCCTAAGGACGTGGCCAAGCAGGCCGCCATGCTGGCGCGTCGCGACCGCCCCGGCAAGGAAGGCAAGGTCAGTGCCCCGCTTGCCGATCTGCCCGGCACTATCGCCAGGCTACTCGACGATATTCATCAGTCGATGTTCGATAAAGCGCTCGCTTTTCGCAGGGCCAACACCCACGCCGTGACCACTTACGAGCAGTTCAAGGTCGCCGTCGAGACTGGCTTTGCCTTCGCCCACTGGTGCGGCAGTGGTGAATGCGAGGAAAAAATCAAAGAGGAAACCCGCGCTACCATGCGTTGCATCCCGCTGGACCAGGAAGGCGTCCTCGGACAGCCGGGCGCCAGCGGTTCGGGCCAATGCGTCTATTGCAATAAACCCGCCAAAGAACGGGCCATTTTTGCCCGAGCCTACTAACCCAAAGAGTAACCGCTGTCCAACCGCCATTACATGACACGAACACCTGGATTCGCCCCTGCTCGACAGGGCGCCTGCACGGTGCTAGCGTAATTTTTATTGGACGGAAAATTTAGGCCGAGCCGCCATGGTCGCTCCCGGCCGAAGAGGTACGTTTAGGTGAACCAAACATCGCGATTCCAATATCGCTCGCAACGAGGAGAAGGCCGGCTGAAAGGCTTTCTGTATCTGGCGTTTCTGATTGTGGCGGTCCTGGTAGGCATTAAGCTCGTGCCGGTATACGTTGCCGACTACCAGTTGAAAGACAAGATGTCTGAGCAAGCCAAATTCGCCATCGTGAACCGCTACACCGAAGAGCAAATCCGCGACAATATCTTTCACACTATCCAGGACTTAGATATTCCCGCCACCCGCGACGACGTCAAGGTGGCCAACACCAACCATGGCATCGCCATTACCGTGAATTACACGGTGCCGGTCGACTTTTGGGTTTATAAGACCGACTTGAATTTTGCCACTTCGTCGGAAGGTCGCGACTTCATGAAGTAGCGTCTCGCCAGTCGGTTTACGTCGGGTGCGGACCCGCCTCTCACCCTTCCTCTGGTGCCGATTTTGCTCCGCCTCCCGGTTGCGAGACAATAAGCTTTGGCCAGCTCTGGGGGATATCTTTGCGATTCCGTCTGCAAAAAGGTTTCTGGACCTCTCCGTTTGGGCTAGGGCTGCTGGCCTTCTTGGCGCTGTGCTTCCTGATCGTCGCCAGTGCCTTCACCTTCTACTACGTCAAGTATTCCCGGATGATCGATGCACGCCTGTCCGGGCACATCCTGCAAAACACCACCCAGATTTTCTCCGCTCCGGAACCCATTTCCACGGGACAAGCGTGGGGCGTCGAAGATCTGGTGTCCTACCTGCAGCGCGCCGGTTATCGTCCGGAAGCGGACGATAATTCGCTTGGCGAATACACGGTGCAGGGCAATGTCGTCGACATCCGCCCGTCGAGGCTCTCCTATTTCGGCGGCGCCAACGACCTCGCCGTCCAGTTCAATGGGCGCACCATCAAGTCCATTCGACCTTTGTCTGGTGGTCCGGACATGGGCACCGCCGAAATCGAGCCCGAACTGATCACCAATCTCTTCGACAGCGCACGCGAAAAGCGCCGCGCCGTCCGCTACAATGACCTGCCTCCTATCCTCGTCCAAGCGATTCTTTCCGCCGAGGACAAGCGCTTTTTCGAGCATCCCGGCTTCGACTTTATCCGTATCTTCGGCGCCGCCTGGGCGGATATTCGCCACGGTCAGCACGTGCAGGGCGCCAGCACCATCACCATGCAGGTGGCGCGGACGTACTTCCTTTCTACCGACCGCACTTGGAAGAGAAAACTCGCCGAAGCCATGCTCTCTTTTGAACTCGAGCAACGCTTCACCAAGCAACAGATTTTCGAGATGTACGCCAACGAGGTGTATCTCGGAAATCGCGGGAGTTTTGGCATACGCGGCTTCGCCGAAGCCAGCGTGGCATATTTCGGAACCGACGAGCGTCAGCTAACCCTTCCGGAGTGCGCGTTCCTTGCTGGGCTCATTCGCGCGCCCAACTACTACTCCGTGGCCGATCGCCATCCCGAGCGCGCGGTGCAGGCTCGCGACCGCGTGCTGACCCAAATGCTGGAAAACAAGTACATCACCGAGGCGGATGTGCAGGACGCCAAGCGCGAACCGCTCAAGCTCGCGCGTGCTTCCGTTACTGGCAACGAAGCCCCTTACTTCGTCGATATGGTCAAGGATCACCTGTTGGAGAAATATTCCGAGCAGGAACTGCTCAGCACCAACTATCGCGTCTACACCACGCTTGACCCGCAATTGCAGCGCGCCGCAGCTGCAGCGGTGGAAAGCGGCATGAAGAACGTGGATGCGCTGTTGGCCAAAAAGTATGAACGCGCGCGCAAAGCCAAAGCCAAGGACAAGGTGCTGGCTGAGACCCCGCCGCAAGCCCAAGTCGCGCTGGTTGCTTTAGATCCACGCACCGGCGAGATCAAGGCTCTGATCGGAGGCCGCGACTACGGCCAGAGTCAGTTGAATCATGCCCTCGCTCACCGTCAACCTGGTTCCGTTTTCAAGCCCTTTGTCTACACCGCGGCATTTGAGAATGCCATCGACGGGGCCCAGCCTCTGGTCACACCCACCACCACCATCGACGACGAACCCACCGTGTTCGAATTCGATGGCCAGGAATACACACCAAACAATTACGGCGAGCGGTTTATGGGCAAGGTTACCGTGCGCCAGGCGCTTACCAACTCTCTTAACGTCGCCACCGTCAAGGTAGCGGAGATGATCGGTTATGGGCGCGTGGTGCAGGTCGCGCGGCAAATGGGCCTGAGCTCGAATATCAAGCCCACCCCTGCGGTCGCGCTCGGGGCTTACGAACTGACGCCGATCGATGTGGCTGGTGCGTACACCGCCTTTGCCACCTTAGGCACGCGGGCGGAACCCATGTACGTGCAGAGCGTCGCCGGCGCTAATGGCAATGTGTTGGAAAAGAACAGCCCCAACAATAAGCAAGTGCTCGATCCCCGCGTCGCTTTCCTGGTCGACAGCATTCTGGTCGACGTGATCAATAAGGGCACTGGCGCGCAGGTACGAGCGAAGGGTTTTTCGCTTCCAGCTGCGGGAAAAACGGGAACATCGCGCGACGGCTGGTTTGCGGGCTTCACGAACAACCTGGTATGCGTAATCTGGATCGGATTTGACGACAACCACGATTTGGGACTTACCGGTGGTGCCACGGCCGCGCCCATATGGGCGGATTTCATGATCAAGGCCACGGCCCTTCCTGGCTATCGGGACGTGCGACCGCTGGACAAGCCGCAAGGTGTGGATTCGGTGGTCATTGACGCCGATACGTTGGAAATTGCCACGCCAGCGTGCCCGACGACCCGCGAGGAGGTCTTCGTCGCGGGCTCTGAACCCACGCAGCTTTGCGAATTGCACGGCGGCCACGGGCAAAGTGGCGGAGTCGGCTCTTTCCTCTCACATATTTTTGGCGGCTCCCCGAATCCTCCTCCGCCCGCTGGGGTTAGTACTACTCCTACTCAAGGCAACGCTCCAACCGCCCAGAACGCCGCGGATCCGAACAGTGTGCAACCTGCTAAGGCTACCGAAAAGAAAAAGGGGCCGCTGCAGAAAATTTTTGGTATCTTTGGAGGCAAGAAGAAGAAGGATCCCGATAAGTCCGATCGGGACAAAGGAGATTCGCCATGACCAGAAGCTGCTTGGCGATTCCGGCTAGTTCTTTTCTCCTAATCAGTCTACTCGTCCCTGCCTGTGCTCAAACCAACATCGACAATCCGCAAGGGCAGACTCAGTCTGTCGGCGCGGTACCGACAGACCAGAAGCCTAAATTGTCCGATGAAGATCTGGCGAGACTGTACTTGATCCGCAAGCAGTTCCGCGAGGCTCAGGATCTCTTCCATAAACTGACCGTGGAACAGCCGAAGAATCCTGTCTATTGGAATGAGCTTGGCATCAGCTTTCACAATCAGTCCGAATTGGACCTGGCACTGAAGTGCTATCAGAAATCCGCCAAACTCGATTCTCATTATGCTGACGCCGAAAACAATGTCGGTACCGTTTATTACGAGCGCAAGAAATATGCCAAGGCTGTTCGCGCCTATAAGAAGGCCATCGTGCTGCGCGACGACTATGCGGCGTTTTACGTCAACATGGGTTACGCGTATTTCGGCGAAAAGAAGTATGACGACTCCATCACCTCTTTCCGCAAGGCTGTGGGTCTCGATCCCAACGTTTTCGACGCCGCGCGCTCGCGCTCGGGCACCATCGTCCAAGATCGCACCGTGGAAGCAGAGCGGGCGCAGTTCTATTTCCTGCTCGCTAAATCGTTCGCGCAGGCCGGCAACACCGAACGTACCCTCATTTACCTCAAGAAGGCCCGCGACGAGGGCTACAAGGATTTGAATTCCGTGAAGTCCGATCCCGCTTTCGCCCAGGTTCTTAAGGATCCTGCGATCCAGGATTTTCTGGCCGCGGATAAAGCTGCGGACAATACGCAACCGCAAAATTAATTCACAAATTTCTTGTGCCGCGCTGTGTCGACGTCGAAGTGTGTCCCGCGGAACTAGCGGCTGAAGCCACGACGCTTTGATGTCCCTGTAGCGGCGGGTCTTTAGACCCGTGCCTTTGAACCGTCCCGTCTTAAAGCCGACTGGCTGTTCCGTCGTTGCCGCGCCGCACACTAGGCCTGCCTTCGCCGGATTTGCTTGCCCTCCTCTGCTACAATGACCTCAGCATGAGAGTGCGCCCCTTCCGCATGCTCAAATTTCCCTCGGTGCTGGTGGGCATTTGTCTTTTGGGCGTCCCGGCATCACTTCCTGCCCAACAAGCCGGCAATCCTAATGCTTCGAAACGCCCTTCGCTCCCGCAACAAGGCATTTTTCTCGTTTTTCCTTTCGAAAATGTAGGCGCAAGCGCGACCCTCGACTGGATTGGCGAAGGCTTGGAGGAATTGACCATCCAGCAGCTTTCTGCCGCGGGCCAGCAGGTCTATTCCCACGCCGGCCGCTTGAGCGAAATGGATCGCTATGGCCTGCCTTCCACCGGCAGGCTCAGTCGTGCCACCATGCTGCACATCGGCCAGGAACTGGATGTCGACTACATCGTTTTTGGCGATTTCGCTTCGGATGGGAAAACCATCAAAGTCACGGCCCGCTTGCTTCGCGTGAATCCCGTGGCGCTTCTTCCCGCGGTCGAGCTGAATGACGCCGCAACTGCGCTGATGGAATTGAATACCAAACTCACTTGGCAACTGTTGGGCACTTGCAATCACGGCTATGCACTCAGCTTTTTCGATTTTTCCAAGCTGCAGCGCCCGCTGAGTCTGAATGCCTTCGAGCAGTATATCCGTGGCCTTTTGGCCAACGACGACGAGACCAAACTACGGGATCTGCGGGAAGCTGCGCGTCTGGAGCCCGACTGGCCGGAACCAGCGTTTGCCATCGCCGAAGTCTATTTTCATCGCGACGATTGCAACTCTGCATTGTCATGGTATAGCCACGTCCCCCCAACGCACGCGCGTGGCATTGAGGCGGAATTTGCCACGGGAGTCTGCCGATTGCGTTTGGGCCAACCGGATCGCGCCGAACAGGTTTTCGATGCGCTCGAGGAGCAACTGCGCCGCAATCTCATTAGCGGTGCGGATCTCCCCGAGATTTTGAACAATCTCGCCCTCGCCCGCGCCCGTCAAAACAACTTTCCTGAGGCCATGACCGCGTTGGGGCGCGCTCGCGACCTCGATCCCGATGAAGATGATTACCCGTTTAATCTCGGGCTGCTGGCATTGCAGCAGAAAGATTACGCCACTGCGGAAACTCATTTTAGCGATGCCCTGCAGCGCGAGCCGGATAATGCCGAAGATATGGCCTTTCTGATCTACACCCTCGATAAGCTGAAAAAGAAAACGGAAGCAGCCGAACAGCGCGATGCGGCTGAGGAAGCGTTTGGAGAAAAAGGCTTGCCCTTGCTGAAGTTTGATTCCAAGAATTCCGACTCGTTTACAAAGTATCAGCGAATCAAGCCGGAGTTAGACACCACTTCACTTCGTCTGGAACTGGAGGGCCCGCAGATTCAGCAGGCGTCGAGTGTAGATCCCGTCGTGCCTTCCAACAGCGCGGTGGCGCACATCCGGCGTGGCCAGCAGGATTATCGTGCGGGGCGGCTGGACGCCGCCGAGACCGAATTTCGCGCCGCGCTTGTAGCCGACCCCAATAACGCCAGCGCGCATCGCGAACTCGCTGAGATTTATCGCCGGAGGGGTAAACTAGATGATGCGGTGCGGGAGTTGCAGCTATCTCTGCAAGCCCGCGATTCCGCTGCGGTTCACACAACGCTTGCGCGCATTTATCTGGAACAGAAAAAGACCGATCTGGCGCGCAGTGAAGTGCAAAAAGCAATCAAACTTGCTCCCAATTATCCGGAAGCGAAAGAACTGCTGGACCATCTGGAAAAGAGCAAGCCCACGGGAGGTACGCCATGAACGCTCGTGGAAAATTGCAAGCGTCGGTGGGTTATTTGGTCGTTAGTTTCCTTTGCGGTGTCTGCGCTCTCTTTTTGCCCGCTTTCGTTGCGAAATCCTGTGCCGCGGATTCCAACACTGCACCGCTGGTTTTACAGCTGAAACTCGACGGGGAAGTAGAACCAGTCCTCGCCACCTATATCGACGAAGGTCTGGCGGACGCCGCGCATCGCCATGCCGCTCTTGTCCTCATCACCATGGATACGCCCGGAGGGCTCAGCGATTCGATGACCGACATCATCCATCACATCCTGGATTCTCCGGTTCCTGTTGCGGTTTATGTCAGCCCGGATGGTGCGCGCGGTGCCTCGGCCGGATTTCTGATTTTGCTTTCCGCTGACATTGCCGCGATGGCCCCTGGTACACGCACCGGTGCAGCCACGCCCATTCTGATGCCCGGCTGGATTTCCATGCCGATGGACGAAGTTCTGCGCAGGAAAATCAACAATGATGCCACCGCGTTTCTGCGCAGCTTCAGCGAGAAGCGCGGGCGCAATCCGAAACTCGCCGAGACCGCCATCACCGACGCGCGCGCCTTCACCGAACAAGAAGCTCTGGACGGCCATTTAATCGATCTGGTGGTCGACAATCGAGAAGATTTGCTACGGCAACTGAATGGCCGCGAAATCACTCGCTTCAACGGCAAGAAGCAGACCCTCGAGTTGCAGAACTACACGCTCGCGGATTTCCAGCTTTCTATGCGCCAGCGATTCCTGGCGCGCATCGTCGACCCGGACGTCTTCTTCCTGCTGCTTTTGGTCGGAGCGCTGGGACTCTACACCGAATTCACTCACCCCGGTGTTGTCGCCCCCGGTGTGGTCGGCGGCATCTGCATGCTGCTCGCGTTGTACGCCATGCAGTTACTGCCGGTGAATGCCGCGGGACTATTGCTTATCTTGCTCGGCTTGGCCCTGTTCGTTCTCGAGGCGAAACTTACCAGCCACGGCGTGTTGTTGCTGGGTGGCATCGTTTCCATGCTTCTTGGCGCGATGTTTTTGATTCGTTCGCCGCTGACACCCGCGGGTGTCAGCTTTGGAGTAGCGCTTGCGGCTGTCTTGCCCTTTGCCTTCCTCACCGTGTTTCTCATGCGCTTGGTATTGAAATCGCGCAAATGGAAGACGGCCACCGGCAAGGAAGAGTTGGTGGGCGAAGAGGGAGTTGTCACCATCGCTGTGCCGGGCGGTGGCGAAGGCATGATTCGTGTCCACGGTGAATTGTGGCGCGCCAGTTCCAACGAGAATGTGGGAGTCGGCGCAAAAGTTCGGGTGCTCCGCGTCAATGGGCTCACGCTCGCTGTTGAGCCTTTGCCCGCGGGAGCATCCATCGAGAAGTGAGACTAGCGCTTCAATAGGAGGTAAGGATGCTACAAATCGGCGGGATTGGCATGCTCATCATTGCGTTCTTCTTTTTGCTCTGGCTCTGGAACTCCATCAACATAATCAAGGAATGGGAGCGCGGCGTGGTTCTTCGTTTAGGTCGGCTGTTGCCGGAAGCGAAGGGCGCGGGTCTGCGCCTGGTATTCTGGCCGATTGAAACGCTTTATCGCATCAGCATGCGGCTGGAAACGTTGGACGTGCCCCCGCAAGACATCATCACCCGCGATAACGTCTCCGTGAAAGTCAATGCGGTCACCTATTTTCGTGTCGTCGACGCAAATCTCGCGCTCTCCCAGGTGCAAAATTATCAGTACGCGACTTCGCAGTTGGCGCAAACGACGCTCCGCAGCGTCGTCGGCCAATTCGAATTAGACGAAATCCTCTCCCAACGCGACAAGGTTAACGCCAAACTCCAGATCATTCTCGATCAGGACACCGAACCTTGGGGCATCAAGGTTAGCAAGGTGGAAGTGAAGCAGGTGGACATCCCCGAGCAGATGCAGCGCGCCATTGCCAAGCAGGCCGAAGCCGAGCGCGAGCGCCGCGCCAAGATTATTCACGCGGAA
>DATJOO010000022.1:0-11228 GCA_035506955.1 Verrucomicrobiia bacterium | reverse complement strand
GCGCTGGATTTCGCTGGTGCCTTCGTAAATGGAGATGACACGGGCGTCGCGGTACATGCGCTCGACATCGGATTCGCGGGAGTAGCCGAGGGAGCCGTGGATTTGCACGGCTTTGTAGGCGACGCGATTGGCCATTTCGCTAGCGTAGAGCTTGGCGCGGGAGGCCGCGGAGCCGATGCGGTCACCGGAGTCTTTGAGGAAGGCGGCTTGGTAGAGGAGGGCGCGAGCGGCTTCGATTTCGGTGTGCATATCGGCGAGCATCCACTGGATGGCCTGAAATTCGCCGATGGATTTGTTGAAGGCTTTGCGGGCTTTGGCGTACTTCACGGATTCGTCCAGGGCGCCTTGGGCTAAGCCAACTGCCTGGGCGGCTATGCCGATGCGGCCACCGTCCAGGGCAGAGAGAGCGATACGGAGGCCTGCGCCTTCTTCGCCCAGGCGATTTTCTGCTGGGACTTGGCAATCGTTGAGAAGAAGTTCGACGGAAGGCGAGCTGCGCTGGCCCATTTTGTCTTCGTGGCGGCCGACTTTCAGGCCGAGGGTACCGGGCTCGACGAGGAAGGCGGTGATTCCCTTTCCACCGGCGGAAGGGTCGGTCTTGGCGAAGATAATGTAGACGCCGGCAGCGGAGCCGTTGGTGACCCAGGTTTTAGTGCCGTTGAGGACGTAGTGGCTGGTGGCTGGTGGATGGTGGCTAGCCGAAGAAGACGCAGGTCCCTTGCTGGGCTCGGGATGACCGGTTTGTTTTTCGGTGGTGAGTAGAGGACGGCGATCCGAACTCTCGGCACTCGCGGACTCCCTTGGCCGGTCCCTTCCTTCGTCTGGGCAAGCTGAAGGCCGGCGACTACAGGACGGGTCTAAAGACCCGCCGCTACATGGGCGGGCGGTGGCTTGAATGCCTGCAGCGTCGGAGCCTGCGGCGGGTTCGGTCAGGCAGAAGGAGCCGATGATTTCGCCAGCGGCTAAGCGGCGTAAGTAGCGCTCTTTTTGAGCTTGGGTGCCGTAGGCGAGGAGGGGGAGTTGGACGGCAGAATTGGTTACGCCGAGAGCGGTGGACAAGGCGGTGTGAACTTTGGCGACTTCTTCGAGCATGAGGACGTAGGAGATGGTGTCAAGGCCGGGGCCGCCCCACTCTTCGGGCATGAGCATGCCGCAGCAACCGAGTTCGCCGAGTTTGCGAATAGCGTGGAGGGGGAAATGGTCGGTGCGCTCCCACTCTTTGACGTGGGGACGAACTTCGGTGTTCATGAATTCGCGGACGGTGTCGCGGATGAGGAGTTGATGGTCGGAGAGGGAGAAATCCATAAGAGCAAAATGTTAACACGAGGAAATGGATTGAAGTGGTGTGTCGCGAGTGAGCTGAGCCAACAGCCATTGGCCCACAGCCGACAGTGAAGAGAAAAGATCAACGCAGAGAACACAGCGGAGCCGCGGAGGGCGCGGAGCGTGCTCCGCTGAGGCGGCGGACAAGCGAAGGAGGAAAGGCAGACCAAGGCACACGTTTAGAAAACGAACGTGGGAGACCTAGCTGTTGGTTGACGGCTGTTGGTTGAATACTTGGGTGCGGCTGTGGCTGCACAGACTGAAGTCTGTGCTACTCAGAGGTTGAAGAGTTCGCGGAGGCGCTTGGTTTGTTGGCGGCTTACGGGAATTTCGGATTGTTTTTTGTCGTTCATTTTGAGCATAAAGCTGGACTTGAACCAGGGGACGACTTCTTTGATGTGGTGGATGTTGACGAGATAGGAGCGATGGGGACGCCAAAAGGACTCAGCGTCGAGAGCGTCGAGAAGTTCGTCGAGGGTGCGATAGTTGGAGGTGCCTTCGGCTTCTTTGGCGGTGATGGAAATGAGGCCGCCTTCGATGGAGGCAAAAATCAAATCGCGAGAATCGACGAGGAGCATGCGCTGCTGGGAACGAATGAGGACCTTGGCAGGCTGGGAGTTGGCGGGCTTGGGTGTGGCAAGCTGGGAAACGAGCTGCTCGAGGCGCTCGGTGGGACTGGTTGCAGACTCCATCTCGCGCTTGACCTTCTGGATGGCCTTTGAGAGGCGCGCCTTGTCAAAGGGTTTTAATACATAGTCGACGGCGTTTACATCGAAGGCCTGGACGGCGTAGTGATCGAAGGCGGTAGCGAAAACCACATGGGGAACTTTGACCTTGCGCTCGGCCAGTTTTTGGAGAACGCCGAAGCCATCGAGGCCGGGCATCTGCACGTCGAGGAAAACCAGGTCCGGATTGTGATCTTTGATGAGATTGACGGCTTCCAAGCCATTTTTACCTTGCGCAAGCACGTTAATCTCCGGGAAACCTTTCAGGAGGAAGGCCAGTTCTTCGCGAGCCGGCTTTTCATCATCGACGATGATGGTGTTGATGGTCATGGTTCGAGGATAGGTTGAGTATATGATGCGGTGAGCAAGCAGGTAAAGGAAACGCAGCGAAACGGAATAAACGGGAACTGAGATGAGGAAAACGATGGCTCAACCGAAGGTGAAGGTAGTGAAGAGCAAGATGGTGTTCCGGGGGAAGGTGTTTGGAGTGCGGCGGGATGAAGTGGTGGAACCGGGAGGGCTGCGAGCTACGCGGGAGGTGATCGCGCACCCGGGTTCGGTGGTGGTGCTGCCGGTGTTCGAAGACGGGCGGATCTTGTTGATCCGACAATACCGCTACGCGACGCGACAGTACCTATGGGAATTGGTAGCGGGAAGGATTGATGAAGGCGAGTTGGTCAAGGAGGCGGCGGCGCGGGAATTGAAGGAGGAAACCGGCTACACCGCGAAACGACTGACCGAATTTCTGGATGTGTTTCCTACGCCTGGATTCCTGGAAGAGCGGATGCACATCCTGTTGGCAGAGGGGCTAAAGGCTGGAGAGTCGGAGCCCGAGGCGGACGAGAAAATAATTTCCCATGCGTATAGAGTGAACGAACTAAAGCGAATGATGAAAGAGGGGAAACTACGGGATGGGAAGTCGATTGCGGGAATTTTGTATTACCTTACTTTTCTAAAGTAGCGTTGGTGGGCTTTGGCACAAGCGCGGAGCATGAGAAAACATTTTCTCTTTCGTTTTTTGCATAAAAATGCACAGGAGTGAGACTTTTTTGCAAGCAGAATATTGACTAGAAAATCTATTTTGATACACTCCACGCAATTCGTGCTCATGGCGGCGATTAGTTCGGATCCGCCCCAAGAGTCACCTGCCAAAGGAGACACGAAGTGCAAGGAACAGTGAAGTGGTTTAATAATTCGAAGGGTTACGGATTCATAGGGAGGGAAGATGGGCCCGATGTATTCGTACACTATTCAGCGATCGTCGGCGATGGATACCGGACTTTGCAAGAGGGAGATCCGGTAGAATTCGAGATTGTGCAAGGCCCGAAAGGACCCCAAGCGGCGAACGTATCCAAACCGGCGTAACCAACGAGTTTGGACCTGAAAGAGCGGCGGAGGCGAAAGCTTCCGCCGTTTTTTTGTGCGGCAACTGTTTTGCGTCCTGACGAACCCACAGAGTATCGAAAACCCGACGGCGGACCCAGGAACCCATCTCTAAAGGCGACTTCCTCGGCAGTCTGATATTCATGAAACAATGCCAGCACAGGCAAGAGTGCCTGTGCCACCAAGAGGATATAATCGCGGCCATGGACAACAAACAGATCGCGCGGATCCTGCGAGAGACCGCACAGTTGCTGGAAATTGATGGAGCGATCATCGGGCGCTACCGCAGCTATGAAAAGGCCGCGGAGTTGATCGAAACGCTGACGCAATCGGTAGAACAATGGGTGGCCACGCCGGAGAAACTACTGGAGTTACCGGGTATCGGCCAAGGCATGGTGGAGCACCTGACCGAAATCGTAAAGACCGGCGATTATGGGCTGCGGCAAAAACTGCTGAAGAAGTTCCCGCCGACGTTGTTGGAGGTCCTGACGCTGCAGTCACTGGGACCGAAGAAAGTGCTGCTGCTGTGGAAGCAGTTCAAGTGCGCCACGGTGGCGGATGTAGAGAAACTGGCGCGCGAGGGCAAGCTGCGAGATCTAGCGGGATTTGGAGAGAAGAGCGAGCAGAACATTTTGAAGGCGGTGGAGACGTTCAAGAGGGGGTCGGGACGTTTCCTGCTGCCTGCCGTGGAAGACGCGGGCAACGAAATCGCAGAACACATCAAGAAGGCCGGGAAGATGGTGGAAAGTGTGACGCCGGCGGGCTCGCTGCGGCGCGGTAAAGAGACGGTTGGGGATCTGGATTTGCTGGTCACCATGGCGCCGCAGAATAAAGACGAGAAGAACGGAAGGAGCCGCCAAGAGGTGATCGACGAAGTGGCGGCGCATACGTTGAAGTATGGGCGAATCGAACAGGTGCTGGCGCACGGGGAGAACAAAGTCAGCTTCACACTTTCGAGCGGACTTCAGGTGGATGTGCGGCTGCTGGAAAAAGACAATTTTGGAGCGGCACTGATGTATTTCACGGGGTCAAAGGAACACAACGTTCGGCTGCGCGGGCGGGCCAATGATATGGGATGGACGCTGAACGAGTATGAATTGGCGACGCTGGCAGACAGCGCTGCCGAAGCGGAAATCCAAGACGCAACGAGCAAGAGCGCCGGAGCCAAGGTACGCGTGTCACTCGGCAGCCCATTGAAAGCCGGCGCAAAGAAAGGAGCGAACACCGGCACCGGGAAGGGCGCTAACGGAAAACAGAAGGCGGAAACATCCAGTGCGAGCGCTGGGCAGCGTGAGTCGAAAGGCGAGGTGAGGATCGCGGGGAGGACGGAGGAAGAGATTTACGAAAAATTGGGGCTGGAGTTTGTGCCACCGGAATTGCGGGAAAACTCTGGCGAGATCGAAGCTGCCGAGAAACATAGGCTGCCGAAGCTGGTGGAACTGCGGGACATCAAGGGCGATTTGCAAATGCACACCACCGCGAGCGACGGAAAGAACACCATCGAAGAGATGGCGACTGCAGCAAAAGCGATGGGGCACGAATACATCGCGATTACAGACCATTCGAAGGCCGTGACGGTAGCAAATGGCCTAGACGAAAAGCGCATGGCGCAACACGTCAAGAATCTGCGCGCCGCAGATGCGAAAGGCTTAGGGATTCGCGTGCTGGTGGGATCGGAAGTGGACGTTTTGAAGGATGGAAGGCTGGATTATTCGGACGAGACACTGGCGCAACTCGACGTGGTGGTGTGTTCGGTACACTCCTATTTCAACCTGGAGCGAGCGGAGATGACCGAACGCATGCTGGCGGCGGTAGAAAATCCGTACACGCAAATCATCGGACACCCGACGGGACGGTTGCTGCTGCGGCGAGACGAGTTGCCCTATGACATCGAGAAGGTGTTGGATGCTTGCGCGAAACACGGCGTAGCGATGGAGTGCAATGCGTACCCGGACCGCCTGGATCTGAAGGATGTGTATCTGCGGATGTGTAAGGAGCGAGGCGTGAAGGTGGTGATTTCGACGGACTCGCACACCACGGGGAATCTGAAGTTTATCCGGTATGGCGTGACGGTGGCGCGGCGCGGATGGCTGGAAAAGAAGGACGTGATCAATACGTTGCCAGTGAAAAAGTTTTTGGCGGCGCTGCGCGCGAAGCCGGGGCAGCAGAGCCGCGCGGCGAAGAAGTAAGGATGAGACGCAAATCATGCGTGGGTCTTGGTCCGTAGACACGTCGATGTGTCGGCGCTTGCTGATTTTGCAACTGGACCCAGGCCTGACGGGCTGGGCTAACTTATGTCGCGCCTACGGCGCTAGAGCTGGTGGTTGGAGCGGTGATCGGACGGAGAGCTGGAGGGAACATTTTGGGGCGGGTATACGTTCATGGTAACAGGACGGATTACGGAGGAGATTGGGCGATGAGTCGAACAATGATAAGGAAGGCCAGCAGTTCCCTGCCCCAGGCACGGACGCGGCAATCGCGATGGATGGTTGGATTGGCGGCTGGTTTACTGGCGCTTGGCTGCGCGGCAACGGTGCGTGCCGATGAGGTAGCAAAGACCTTCGCGGTGAGCGGACATGCCCGGGTCAACATTGAGACGGATGATGGAGCGGTGCGCGTTTCGACCGGAGATATCAAGCAGGTTGAGGTTCGAGTAGTGTATTCGGGATACAAAGTGGACCGGGACTTGCGCATTAGCACAGAGCAAGATGGAGATTCGGTCAGCATGGTGGCGAAGACGTCCGGCGGAAGCTTTTGGAATTGGGGCCCGCGGCATACCAGCCTTCGCGTGGAAGTGCACATGCCCAAAGACGCGGACCTGACGGTGCGGAGCGGCGACGGATCGGTGGAAGCCGAGTCGATCAATGGAAACGTGGACGTGAAGACGGGAGATGGAAGCATCACGGTGCAAGGAGTAAAAGGTAGTGCGCGGTTTCATTCCGGAGACGGGCACATTGAAGCACGAGGATTGGATGGGATCGTGGATGCATCGAGTGGAGACGGTCACATCGATCTGGAAGGGCGATTTGACGGGTTAACGATTCGAACGGGAGACGGAAGCGTGACCGCGCGGGCCGGACAAGGATCGAAGGTGGCGTCCGCTTGGACGATTCACACGGGAGACGGCAGCGTGGATATGGAAGTACCTGGGGATTTGAAGGCAAACCTGGACGCCAGCACCCACGATGGGCATATCAGCCTTGGCTTGCAAGTGACCGTGGAAGGTACGTTCAGTTCGTCGAGAATTCACGGAACAATGAACGGCGGAGGGCAGTCCCTGACGATTTCGACGGGTGACGGGTCAATCCACCTGAGCAAAACGTAAGGGAGAAGTGCCAAATCGGTGGACAGAGTGTCACCTTTCCCGTGCAGGGAATGTGTTAGAAAAGTGAGCAAATCATTGAAATAAAGGAAGTTGGGAAGTGGACCCTTCCTTGCAGAGTAGGGGAGCTGAATGGAAGGGTTCTACGGATGATCGTCGTGATCCTGTCTATAGCCGTACTAGCGCTTTTTGTGATTTCGATGACCAGTTCATTTTTCAGGAACCGGCGACAACGTTCGTAGCGCCTTTTTCGCGGGCTTGTGACAAGGTATCCTTCGGGTAATTGGCGACACCGTGACGTAGAAGATCACGGCCTGTGGGAATGCGCGTCGACTGAATCCAACGCACGTAACGAATAAATCAGTGCCGCTCCGGCATTCATGGCCATAGCTACGCCGAGAGCTTCGGCGATTTCTTGTTTAGTGGCGCCGGCTTTCAGGGCTGCGTCGGTGTGGAAAGTGATGCAACCATCACAGCGAGTGGTAACGGCAACGGCAATGGAAATGAGCTGGCGTACTTTCTCTCCCAAGAGGGAGTTCTTGGCATTCGCCGCAGAAAGGGTTTGATAGCCCTTCAGGGATTCGGGTGAAAGCTTGGCGAAGTCTGGAATGGATTTAGTGAGTTCGGCTTGGTACGCGTTCCAATCGAAAAGCATGAGGCCCTCCTGAAGTGAATTGAGGTGGGAGATTGTAGCAGGAAAGCCAGCAGGGGAAGCGGAGAGCGGCTTGCGGAGGAAGAGTCTTCAGGGGCTGAAGCCCAACCCGTTTTTTTTTGCGACTCACGTGGGGGCTGAAGCCCCCACCTCCTAAAGAGCCAATTTGCCGTGAGCTGTACAGCTGACAGTTAACAGCCAAGGAAAACCGCGCCCGCCTCGATTCCTCTGTCAACGTAAACAAGACGGGGGCCACAACAAAGGCACGCCATCAGAGCGGCATCGGCGAGCGCTAGGAGACGAGCACTTTTGCTAGCGTGCGAAAGACTTGGGGAACGCTGATGGACTCTACGTCCTGGTGGTAGGTTCCAGTGAAAAGGTGAACGATGAGCAAGCGGCGCACGGCGCGATCGGGATGAAATTTCAGTGCGAGCCTGGGCCCATTACGACGAACGACATCGAACGGGATCACGATGCGACCGTGGTCCAGAGAAACAGACGCGCGCCCGACGAGATTACGCCATCCGTCTTCACGAACGAGACAGGCGCCCCCAAGGGACAAATCGTGAAGGCGGCATGGAATGGAGTCACTGGCGTTCAGCAGAACGATGGCAGGTTCGCTGGTGGAAAAACGCTCATCGAGGCGGCGTTTCGGCGGCTCGACACAGACTACGGAAGCCAGGAAAAGCAGGAAGGCGTTGGCGATGCTCCAAAACACGGTGAGCGCGTAGCCGGGCTGGCTGTGAGAAGGGCTGAAGTCGCTAATGTGCAGAAGCATTCCGGAGACGGTAAGGATGGCGATGGCCGCGAAACGCCAGAGGACGTCCCACTGCACAAAGAAACCCGAGGAGTAAATGCCTTTTGTGGTGACCTTGAAACTGTGGCCGAAGGGACGAAATAGCGCAGTAAGGACAGTGCGCGCAACGGCGAAGATGGTGAGGAATTGCGTGACGTCGGTGAGCACCGGAAGGACATGCTTTTCCGTAACCCAGTACATGAACAGAAAGTTCGCGCCGATGGCGGGCGCCAACCAGTACAAAAGATCCGAGGCGCCGGCACGAATCACAGATGTGCCGGTAAACCAGAAAAGAATCGGGGCGGCCAGCAGCATGAGTTTGAAAATGGCGCCCGAAAACCAGTAGAGCACGGAGTCAAAGAAAGCAATCCGGTTAATCAAGCGAATGCGGCCTGAACCCAAAAATGACCAACGGGTGAAGACCTGCTGCATGGCACCGAGACACCAGCGAGAGCGCTGGGCGATGAATTGGCTGAGGCTCTCCGGCCCATGCTGAGACGCTCGTTCAGGTATACGGTCCGAAAGCCTTTTTCCTGCATTTTGGTGGAGGTCAGTGAGTCTTCGGTGACTGTTTCGGTGGCCATGCCGCCGCAAGCCAACAGCGCGGAGACGCGTACAACGGCGGATGTGCCGCAGCAAAAAGCCGCGCCCCAAGCGTCCTTACAAGGCATTAAAACGTTGAAGAAAAACCGCTGTTCATTGGGCCAGACGGTGGAAGATAAAAGATTGGTCTGAACGGGATCGCGATTGAAGAAGTGTTGGGGCGTTTGGACGATGCCGATGGTGGGGTCTTCAAAAAAGCCCAAGGTACGCTGAAGGATATTGCGGAAGGGCACGAAATCGGCGTCGAGCAAAAGTACGAACTCGGGGGCGCGGCCAGTGGAAAGCGCGTGCTGCAGACCATTATTTATGTTGCCGGCCTTGCCGTGCCGGCCTTTTACGCGCTGAACGTAGAGCACGCCGAGTTCTTCGGCGAGTTGGCGGACCGCGGGACGCGCACCATCGTCGAGAACCCAGATGCGCAGGTGGTTGTGGCGAATAGCTTGAGCACCAACGATGGTGCGCTCGAGGATCGGGAGATCTTCGTTGAGCGTGGGGATGAAGACGTCGACGGGAGACTGCAAAAGGGGCGAAGACTGGTTGGCGTCAGCCTGGCCGCGGCGGTCCAGATAGCGGGACATGAAAAATTGCACCAGCATAGCGCTAAGCACGGCGCAGACTTCCATAACGAGAAAAACGCCGGCCCAGACACGCTGGAGGAAATTCTGGTGAAGGGGCAGCGTGAAGAAGATGCGCCAATAGAGATATCGCAAGAAGGCCGCACTGCAAATGAGAGCAGCAAAAGCGCGGGTAAAGTTGGAAAGCTTGGGAGAATAGTTCAGGACGACAAACAGAAGGCCCAGAGTGAAGAGAAAAGGCGCCCAGGTGCGAAGTTCGAACACGAGCTTGTCTGCCTTAAAAATTGCGCCGAACCCAACGTGAAGCGAGACTGCTACCTTGGGTAGAAATCAGCACCCGCGCAGTGCGACCGACCAGACATTCTCCACGAAAATCGTTGGGATTCAGATCGATGCGAACGATGGCGCGCGAGTCATTGATATCGTGAGCGGGCAGGGCGGCGAGTTTGTGGTTTTCGTCTTTACGAGGATCAGCGGTAATGGCCGCGACAGTCCCCCAGCGTTCTTCGACTTCGCCGGAGAGGCGCACGCGTGCAGGAGCACCGACGGCCAAGTCGGGTACGCGATCCTGGAGAACGTCGACCAGGACGAAGGAGCGGTTGCAATCGACGAACTCCGCGATGGAGTCACCGGTGGCCACGCGTTCGCCGTTCATGGCGTCGATCTTCCAAAGAAGGGCGGAAACTGGGGAGGCCAGGTCGGCGCGGGTCATGAGTTCGGCATGATGGGTTTCTTTGTCCAGGTCTTCGCGGGCGGCGTTGGCCTGAATTTGCAGGGCGGCGAGAGCCCGATCGATATCCGCGAGGCGCAGACGGACGTCGTCGTAACGCTGGCGAGAATAGTCGATCTCGTTGTCTCCGGGCTCGATGTAAACCCCTTTGGCGGCGGACACAGCCTCGGCACGGGCGGCGGAGACGACAGCTTGTTGGGCCTGCGTTTCCTTGAGGGCGATATCGTATTGGGTTTGCAGGCGGTCAAGCTCGGCGTCGGCAATGATGCCGGATTGGCGAAGCTTACGGCCGCGATCCAGGTCAAGAGAGGCTTGTTTTTCGGCCGCTTGCCGGGCGAACAGCAGCCGCTCGTTTTGCACGATATTGAGTTGAATGCGATTGGTGACCGCTTTGGCATGGGCTTGGGTACGAGCGAGAAGTTCGCGCCGTTGTTGTTCCAACGCGGCCTGCTCCGTGGCCATGGCGTCCGCTTCGGAACGGGCGCGTTCTTCCACGACACGCAGGTTTTCGAGGTGCTGTTGATCGACGCGAGGATTTTCGACGTAGCCCAGACTTTGGCCATCACGAACATGAAGATTTGCGGAGGCGGGCAAATCCTGGACGATGCCATCGATCGGAGTGCGAACGACTACGACGTAGGCAGAAACGATGGCGTTGCTGCTGGAAACGAAATTCTGCTCGGACAAAATGCCGTAGGCGCCCGCGAGGAGAACGGCGAGACCGATACCCAACTTGATATGCGATTTGGGAATACGCCATTTTTCGGAGAGAGGGAGAGAAAGGGGTTGCACCGAAGTAATGGTGAGCGTGGACTTGGTGGAGGTTGCAGAGTTCACAGGCATAAAACGGAGCAAAGGTCTCCAATGAAAGTATCGGCAAAACTACGAGAAGGATTAACGGGGTGCCGTCCCAGCGTGGAACAGTTGCGGTGTGAGGAACTGCGGCGTGAAGCGGCCACTACAAAAGCGAAATCGCTGGGGGTGCACGACAAGAAAGTGATGAGTCATGCAGCCCTGGGTTCTGACCTGCGTTCCCAAAAGTCCTGAAAGCGGCCGCTGAGTTTGGAGCAGCGAAGCGCGATGATGGCGTTGGAGCCGGGAACGGTCCAGTGCATTCCG
>DATJOO010000021.1:0-6177 GCA_035506955.1 Verrucomicrobiia bacterium | reverse complement strand
TTAAATATGTGTTTATTTTAATTTAACTAATATATAATAATAGTAAGGAATACACACAGGCTAAAGCCTGTGCTACGACCTCCGCATGACTTATTACGAGCGGAAGCTTCCTCATTGGCAGCCGAAAGGCCAACATCTATTTGTTACCTGGAGACTGTACGGCTCCTTGCCCCACAGTGTCTTAGCGGAACTGCGAAGCGATCCGGAGGTGGAAAAAGGCAGAAGATTCCTCCAGTTCGACGCCGAGCTTCATAAAGTGGTCTCTGGTCCACACTGGTTGGATAAGCCAGAAATCGCGACCCTCGTCCAGCAGGAGATCCTCAGACTGGTGCAAGAAGGCTTGTGCATTGTGCACTCCTACGTGATTATGCCGAATCATGTGCATATGCTGCTGGATCCCAAGGTGGAGTTGAGGAACATCACAAAGGCGATCAAAGGCCGATCCGCGATCACCTGCAACCAAGTGTTGGGCCGAAGCGGTGAACACTTTTGGCAGGACGAATCTTACGATCATTGGGTCCGCAACGCGGAATCGCTCCGGAAAATTCAGGCTTACATTGAACGAAATCCGGTTTTGGCCGGTCTGGTAATCAAGCCCGCGGATTGGCACTGGTCAAGCGCGCACAAGTAGCACAGGCTTCAGCCTGTGTTTCCTTTTCTTCCTCACAGGCTCAAGCCTGTGCTACAAACTTCCCATGGACAAGCGTATTGGGTCTCCCGACGACGCTATCGCCGATCTTCGCGATGGCATGACTATTCTTATGGGCGGCTTTGGCCTTTGCGGCATTCCCGAAAAACTCATTGATGCGGTTCGGCGAAAAGGCACGCGCGATCTCACCATCGTTAGCAACAACGCTGGCGTGGACGGCTTCGGCATCGGCTTGCTGCTGCAAAATCGCCAGGTCCACAAAATGATTTCTTCCTACGTTGGCGAAAACAAACTGTTCGAGCAGTTGGTTCTCAGCGGTGAATTGCAAGTCGAACTCAATCCTCAAGGCACGCTTGCCGAACGACTGCGCGCGGGTGGCGCGGGCATCCCGGCGTTCTACACGCCCACCGGTTATGGCACGCTGGTCGCCGAAGGCAAGGAAACCCGCGATTTCGATGGTCGCCATTACGTTCTCGAGCGCGCCCTGCGCGGCGATTTTGCCTTCATCAAAGCGTGGAAAGGCGATCGCATGGGCAACCTCATTTACCGCAAAACCACCCGCAACTTTAATCCCATGATGGCTACCGCCGCCGATTATGTCATCGCGGAAGTGGAAGAACTGGTCGATCCCGGCGACCTTCCGCCCGACCACATCCACACGCCCGGCATTTTCGTCGACGCCATCCTTCCAGGCGCGCCCTACTTCAAGCGCATCGAAAAGCGCACCACGCGGAAAGCATAACCGCCATGAGGCTTGAGACTGTCGGCTATAGACTGTTGGCTGTAAACTGCCTTCATGCCTCTGACCGACGAACAAAAGCGCGAACGCATTGCCCGCCGCATCGCACTCGAACTGCGCGACGGCTACTACGTCAATCTCGGCATCGGCATGCCCACACTGGTGGCCAATTACGTGCCTAAAGGCATGGACGTAATCCTGCAATCGGAGAATGGCATGCTTGGTGTCGGCCCCTATCCGCTCGAATCCGAAGTTGATCCCGATCTGATCAACGCTGGGAAGGAAACCGTCAGCGAAATCCCAGGCACCGTTTATTTTTCTTCCGCCGATTCTTTCGCCATGATTCGTGGTGGCCATGTCGACCTCACCGTGCTCGGCGCGCTGCAGGTCGACGAAAAGGGCACGCTGGCGAATTGGGCGATTCCCGGCAAAATGTTGAAGGGCATGGGCGGAGCGATGGACCTAGTCGCGGGCGCGAAACGCGTGTACATTGCCATGGAACACGCCACACGCGACGGCAAGCCCAAAATCCTGAAGAAGTGCACGCTGCCGCTCACCGGCGTCGAAGTCGTCGACCACATCGTCACCGAACTGGCTTTCCTCGATGTGACTCCCCAAGGCCTGCGGCTCCGTGAAATCGCGCCCGACACCAGCGTCGAACAAGTGCAATCGCTCACCGAACCCAAGCTGCTCCTTCCACCCAACGGTCCTGCCCTCATGCCGGTGTAGTTGTACAATGGCGCCATGATTTTCACTCGCCGCCTTTGCGCGTTGCTGCTACTTGCGCTACTCCTTCTTCCACTCTCCACCATCAGCCAGGAGCTCGACGGCCCTACACACATCTTTCGCGACACGCTGCTCGACAACATGACTGGCGCCTGGAATCTCACCGGCAAAGTGATGGGGCGCGACGCTACCCACGTGGTGCAAGCCGAATGGGTGCTCAATCATCAGTTCTTTCGCATTCATGAGAAGGACAACACCAGCACCAACGTCAAGGTATCCTACGAAGCCATGGTCATGATCGGCTACGACAACGCCAGCGATCGCTATGTCGTTCACTGGACCGACGTCTACGGCGGCCGCTTCTCCGAAACTCTCGGTTATGGCTCACAGGTTGGCGACGAAATCCGGCTCGTTTTTGAATATCCCGACGGCCCGTTTCACACCACCTTCCGCTGGCTACCCGACGCGCGCCGTTGGCAATGGCGCATGCAGAGCCGCGACAAAACGGGCAAATGGGTGGATTTTGCGGACCTTACTCTGACGCGTCTCAAACAATCCTGATCTCGCGCTTGCTTGCACGCACATGAAGAAAATCATCCAGCCCCGCACCAAAAAGCGCTCCAGCAATCCCCACGCTTGCCCCAAATTTCCAGTGATCTCCGAACAAATGAAGGAATGGTCTGCGATGCTGCAAGGGGAACTCCACTCCTGGCCTGCCATCACCACCAAATCCATGTTCGGTTTCTTATTCTTCTATCGTCGTGGCGTGGTCTTCGCGGCACTGCCGCGCACACGCGGTTTTGACTCGCCCTCTTCGCTGGTTTTCAAGTTGCCGCCGCTAACGCCCGCTCTGCGGAAGCGTGTAGAAGGGGATGCTCGCATAGGGGTCAGCCACAAGGCCACCAGCAAAGGCTGGTTTTCCTTCGAGCTTCGCAGCGAAAGCGATCTGCGCGATGCGCTGTTTTGGCTCCATCACGCCTACGAAGCTGCTCGCAACTAAAGCTCCCCGGAACCCGTCATTCCAAACTAAGTCTGCGGAGTGAGGAACCCCTCTTTTCCCCGGATCGAGGGGCCGCGGTGGTTAATTCTTGGTCACGCGCAGGCTTTGCCGAAAGCTGCCGCGACTCCTGTGGGTTAAACTGAACAGAGAAACACAACAGGGCCGCCATGAAGCCAAACTCCATCGTGATTGTCAGCCTGCACTCGCCCAAGGAGAAAATCTGGGGCATCCTGCTGGACATCAATGTCAGCGGCGTCACTCTCCGCGGCATCGACCTGAACTCCTTCGATCATTTCGTCAGCGAAATCAACCAGCTCGAAGCGGAACGCATGGGGCTTCCCACAGTTTTCTTTCCCATGACCCGGGTCGAGCGCATTTCCCTCGATGAGCCTTCCGGATCCATCCCCAGCATGGCGGAAATCTTCGAGCGCAAGATTGGCCGCACGCTGTTCGATTATTTGGCGCAGTTTGCCTAGCGCCCCGGTAGCATAGACTTCAGTCTGAGGCTTATCGAACAGGAAAATCCCGGCTGCTCACAGGCTGAAGAGCTCGCAGGAAAAAGTCGGAAAGCAATTCCTCAGGGGCTGAAGCCCAATTGATTGCCAAGCATTTATGTCGGAGCCCCTCGAAACTCGGGGTGAGCTAAAGCTCCGACCCCCGGGTGCGAGACAAATTTCTTCGCAGACTCTGAAGCCTGTGCTACTTCCTTTGAACTTTTCCCATTTCCCCGTAAACTCAATGGCAATGAAAGACCGTATCTGGACGGTACCCAATCAGATCACCCTTCTGCGCCTGGGCTTCCTGCCGTTTTTTCTCATTCTGGTTTTTTATGAGGAGTACCGCTGGGCGCTAGGGGTGCTGGTGTTCGTCGCTTGCACGGACGCCGTCGATGGATTTCTTGCTCGCCGACTGCGCCAGAAATCCGCGCTTGGCGCTTATCTGGACCCCATCGCCGATAAACTGCTGCTCTCTTCTTCGTTCGTGGTTCTGTCCATGGGTAAAAAAATCGCCTGGTGGCTTACCATCATGGTGCTCAGCCGCGACGTTCTGCTGCTCGTGGTGGCCGCGGTCATCATCACCGTCCAGGGCTACCGGCCGTTTCCCCCCAGCCTGCTGGGTAAAGCGACCACGTTCTTCGAAATCGCGCTGGTCTTTTTCGTGGTGTACGCTGCCGGTTTTCCCAACGAGCGCGCGCCGCAGTTGATCCACTATCTTTCCTATATGGTCGCGGCGTTCGTCTTCGTTTCCGGCTTCCACTACGCCTTTTCTGTCGCCCGCCGGCTGCACACCAGCTGAAGATCAGTAGCGCAATTGTTGGTGGGATTTTATACACCCGGAATCGCGTCGGAATAGTGCAACACCATCATAGCGAAGCTCGCGATGACCACGATGCCTGCCAGCCAACCCAAGGCATAGGCCTGCGTGCGCTCACGCCCGGGTTCCGGTAAGCGGTCGGCGAAAACTCTTCCTAGCAGGAAGCCCGAAACCAAGCCGCCAAAATGCGCCAGGTTATCCGTGCGCAGTCCGCCGGCCAGAAACCCGATGGCGAAAATCGCAATTACCCACGAGATCAATCTCGAACGCAATTCCTTCATTTGTGCGCCGCCGCGCTTCGTAGTGATGGCGATCAACAAACCGATGATTCCCAGCAATGCTCCGCTGGCGCCCACGGAAAAGTGCCCGGCCAACGCGCTGAGCACAAAGCCCACCACACCCATCACCACATACAAAAACAAATAGCGCGCCGACCCGTACACTTCCTCGACCATCGGTCCAATGTCCACCAGTACCACCATGTTGAATCCGATGTGGATTAACCCGCCGTGCAGAAACATCGCGGTCACCAAGCGATACCACTCGTGGCCTCCAAAAATCATTGGGCCCCACGACGCGCCCAGGCGGTACATAGTTTCTCCGTCCATGCCCCACAAAAGCGAGGACACGCCAAATTTCCCGGCGTGCATCACGCCCATCATCTCCGCGCCAAACATGATGATGTTGACGATAAGGATCACGGTAGTGGCCGGGGCGTGCCCGCCAAAAAACTCGCTCAGCCCTTTGCTCCACGCCGCCAAACCGAAGCGCAAATTCGCGCCGCATTGATGACATCGTGTGGCATTGATTCCCACCAAGGCGCCACACGCCGGGCAAAGCTGCGGGCGCCGCTCGCCCTTTCCAAACATTCCGCCAAACATTTTTTTCAAGCGCTCCGCGCGCATCTGCCACTGATAGGGAAGGGCCAACACTCCTCCTTGCAGCCGTATTCTGGCGTTCCTATAATACCGGAATCGCGCCTTTCGTACCGGCGCACAACCTTATGGACAAATTTGAAGAACTGGGCCGCCGGCTCGACGAAGAATTAACCCGCCTTCGTAAATACGTGGAAGACGAAGTCGCTCCCGAAACCGAAAAACGCACCGCGCAATTCCTCCGCGAAGTCTCTGAGAAGTTGGCGGAAGCCTCGCGCAAGCTGGAATCGCGTGTGGCCGCGCGCAATCCGCAGAACTCGCAGCAGCAGCCGAAATCGTGACGGGCTCCCGGCTATCGCTGCTGGTTTTCTCTGGTTCCTTCGCACTTCTCTCCATTGGATGTGCCCACAAGCGGCAGGTTGCGGCCGCTCCGCCCACGGCGCCTCCGTCCACTGCGCCCCCCGCAAGCACCGTGCCTAGTGAGCCGCCCCGTCATCCGAAAACGCCGCCCGCTCCCGCGCCGGTTGGCTATAGCGAAGAGGGCAACGCTTCCTGGTATGGCAATCCGTTCCATGGGCGCCGCGCTTCCAATGGCGAAGTCTACGACATGTACAAGCTGACCGCGGCGCATCGCACCTTGCCGTTCGACACCGTGGTGCGCGTCACCAATCTGAATAATGGAAAATCCACCGTTGTGCGGATCACCGATCGTGGCCCCTTCGTGGAAGGCCGCATCATCGACTTGTCTCTGGCCGCGGCTCGCGAAATCGAATCTGTTGGACCGGGAGTCGTGCCCGTTCGCCTGGAAGTCGTGGGCAATAATGTGGACGTGGCCGCGCTCACGGCTGGCTTCTTTACCGTGCAGGTCGGCGCG
>DATJOO010000020.1:0-23154 GCA_035506955.1 Verrucomicrobiia bacterium | reverse complement strand
AGATCGACGCGCTGGAAACCATGGCCATCGATCCGGTCGGCTTCTTGGTGGCGCCGAAATTCGTGGCGATGATCCTGATGCTGCCTTGCCTGACGATTTGGGCGAATTTCATGGGGATTTTGGGAGGCTCCCTGTTCGGTGTGCTGAAGGCGGACTTCACCTTTCAGCGATACATACTGGCCTCCCTGGACGCTCTCTTTTTTCGCGATGTGATTACCGGCCTGATCAAGAGCCTGATGTTTGGCATTACCATCACCGCGGTGGGTTGCCAGGAAGGTTTCAATACCGGTGGGGGCGCCGAACAGGTGGGCCGTTCGACAACCAAGGCGGTGGTGGTCTCGATTTTCCTTGTGATTTTAGTCGACCTGGTCTTTACAATGCTGTTCTTTGTGTTGGCACAGGACTAGCTCTCAATGGCCCATAAACCAGCAAGCGAACCGACTGCAGCAGAGCTCACGGGCCCGATGATCTCCATCCGGGATTTGCGCGTCAGCTACGAGGGCGGCCGCGAGATTCTTCATGGCATTTCGTTTGATGTGCAGCGCGGAGAAACGATGGTCATCCTGGGTGGCTCTGGTTCAGGGAAGAGTACCCTGTTACGCACGCTGGTTGGTTTACAAGAGCCCACCTCCGGAGAGGTATGGATTCGCGGCAAGAATTTCTTCGCGATTTCCGAAGACGAACGAAACGAAATTCGCACGCGACTGGGAATGTCGTTTCAAGGCGGCGCTCTGTTTGGATCGATGACGGTTGGAGAAAATGTGGCTTTGCCCCTGGTCGAACATACGCGACTGGAACCATCGACGGTAGAGATCATGGTTCGATTGAAACTCGACCAAGTCGGATTATCCGGCTATGAAGATTTTTATCCGTCGCAACTCAGCGGCGGCATGAAAAAGAGGGCCGCGGTTGCGCGCGCCCTGGCGATGGATCCGGAAATTCTGTTTTTTGACGAGCCCTCTGCTGGCTTGGATCCCATCATTGCCGCAGGCATCGATCAGCTAATCCTCGAGTTGAAAAAAGCGTTTCACATGACCATCATCGTGGTAACGCACGAACTCGCCAGCGCTTATTTAATCGCCGACCGCATGGTTCTGATCAATAAAGGGGATTTGGTGGCCATGGGCACGGTCCAGGAAATGCAAAAAAGCACGCATCCCAAAGTTCGGCAGTTTCTCGATCGTGTGCCCGAGCCGGCGGTCGCCCAGGAATTGGATTATCTGCAAATGCTGACGGAACCATCCTCGAAGCGGGGTGAAGAAAGTCAGGGGAAGAGCAGGTAGAGCATGCAAGCAAGGCATGAACAAGTGTTCGTGGGGCTTTTTGTGGTCATTGCCGCGATTTTGCTGGTGGTGACCGTGTTCGCGCTGACGGGCGTGTTTGCTACCTCCACGCGCACTTTCCACGCGAGATTTCACAACGCGGCTGGCCTCGAGCCTGGTGCCACGGTACGCTTCGAGGGCGGCCCGAAGATCGGGCGCGTGGAAAACCTCTCGATCGTTTCCAGCGACCCGTCGCTCATGGATATGGCCTTTAGCGTGAAGAACGATATTCCGGTGAAGACCGACAGCCACGTGTCCATACTCAGTTTCAGTCCACTGGGCGACAATCACCTGGAAATTCGCGCTGGATCTGCGGGTGCTCCCCGAGCACCAGATGGCGCCTTGCTTCCTTCCGATGCTTACGTCAGCTTTAACGACCTGACCGCGGAAATCAACCAGCTCACTCCACAAGCCAAACAGTTACTGACGAATCTGAATGACCGGGTCACTCAGCTGAAAGTCACCATTGATCGAGTAAATGATCTCCTTAACGACAGGAATCGCGCGAACGTTGCCTCCTCCCTCGATAATCTCCGCGGCATGTTGCAAGAGAACCGGCCGCAAATTAAAAGCACCATTAGCAACGTGAATGTCGCGGCGCAGAAACTAAGCCCCTTGTTGGACCAGATTAAGCAGACCGTGGACCAAGCCAATGGCACGCTGAAAAAGGTCGACGGAGTCGTGGATGAGAATCGCGCGGATATTCGAGCTTCGGTGATCAAACTCCACGAGTCACTGGATAATGTTGCTGCTCTTACAGCGCAAGTCCAACGGCTGTTGGATGACAACGACTACAATATCGGGGAAATCCTGAATAACCTGCGTATCGTATCCGAGAATTTGAAACAGTTTACCGATTCCATCAAGACGCATCCGGAAGTTTTGATAAATCCCGCGATGCCGCGTGACCGTAAGCCTGGAGAGAAGCCATGAGCGATTCCGTCTTCCGTCTGTCCCGCATGACTCGTGTTGGTCGTGGCTCCGTCCTTTCTAACCATGCGCGTATGCTGCCGGGATGCCTGGTTCTTGCAGTCCTGCTCGCGGCTTGCGGTGCCCCGCGGCCGATCAAATACTACGCGTTGAGCTACCCCAGCCAAAACTCCGTCGCATCTGACGCGATGAATGCTTCACTGATGGTGCGCACTTTCGAGGCGTCCCCGCTCTATATGGACGATAAGATTGTCTACGGATTCGACACCCCAGAAATGGGGACCTACGAATTTTCCCGTTGGGCCAATTCGCCCGTCGAGATTATGCAGAATGCGTTGGTGCGCGGGTTGCGTTCCACCGGCCGCTTCCAGGGGGTGTATACGGTTCGCTCGGATCCGAACGGCCGGTTTATTCTTGGCGGTCACTTGTACGATTTCAAGGAAGTGGATTCCCCTTCGAGCGTGGTGGCCCGCCTGGATTACATCGTGTACATGCGCGACCGCAAAACCGGGCGGACGGTATGGAACTACTCGTACCGTCACGACGAGCCGGCCTCAGAAAAGAGCGTAATTGCCTTCGTTCAGGCGATGGACAAGAATGTCCAGAAAAGCGTGCAGGAAGTCGACTCCGGGCTCGAACAATACTTCCACGCCAATCCCGTTCAGTAAGATGGCTCAGTGACTGCTGGTACCCAACAGCCACAGATGGCTTGAGTATTCAACTCGCCTGCCCCGAGCGGACAGAGGCACAGCAGCATGTGTGGCCCTGGAATTCGAACAATTTCATCGAGCGAGAAGATAGTTAGGCCGTAATTGCGATAAACCACCAGCAGACTGTTGAATCGTTTTACAGTGCTGTTGTCTTTTCTATCTGCCCCATTTGTGTTTTTATTTGACGTCTTCTCTATGACTTACGCGACCTGTTGAAGTATTCACGCTTTGCGTCGTTGAGAAACACAACAAATCCTGTTTCGCCCGCGCCTATTGCGGCACGCTTGCAACGCGTCTAACGTTTTTCTTTTGAATAGGTTGCAGCGACGTTGCGAGCTCGTGGGGCTTTGGCCAAGCAGTTGCCCTTATAGAGAATCAGAAATTAGGAACCACGGCCAAAAGAGGAGGCCTTATGACAGTCATTCTGATGCTCGCCATGTTCGCCATCTTTCTCACCATCGACTACGTGAGAAAAGGTAAAGAAGCCAGAGAAACCGCCGCCGCTCGGGAAGAAGCTGCATCGGTCGCCCCGCGTGTCCTGCCCACGATCGTTGCTGGATTTGAGTTGCCCGACAATCGCCGTTATCACCCCGGCCACACCTGGGCGTTGCAGGAGAGCCCGACGTTGGTTCGCGTCGGAATCGATGATTTTGGTGCTCGCTTGGTTGGCAAGATAGACGAAATTACTCTGCCGAAGCGTGGCCAGTGGATTCGCCAAGGCCAGAAATTCGCCAGCTTGACACGCGATGGCCAAAAGACGGAACTGGTCTCCCCGGTGGAAGGCGAAGTGACTAGCGTTAACGAAGCGCTGCTTTCGGACGCCGGCGCGCTGAACAAAGATCCTTATGGACAGGGTTGGTTTGTATCCGTCCTTTCGCCCGATCTCCCCACTAGCTTCCGCAACCTCCTGAATGGCACTTTGGCGCGCAAGTGGATGGCAGAAGCTTCCAGCCGCTTGCAGATGCGGATTCCGGCGCTCGCTGGGGCAGTGGCGCAAGATGGCGGCGTGGCCATGCATGACCTGACGGTGCAAATGCCCACGACCAAGTGGACGGATATCACCCGCGAATTCTTCCTGACTTGATTGGGTTACCCTCTTTCCCAATCGGTTTTGATCAAGCTCAGGCCCCGGTTATCGATGACCGGGGCCTGAGCCGTTTTTGGTACTGTTTCAGAAATTTACAGCTGAAAGTACTTACAGCACGGGGTGATGACGGTCACCTATTAGGGTGCCGAAACTCACTGGAATCGTTGAATTTCTCGTGCAATCTTCAAGTGGGCCAAGGACTACGCGGAAGGATTCATCTCTGACGTGGTCATCCCTGCTGAACTTTTACACAGTTCGAGGGCATCAAAAGTTCCGTCCTTTGGCTCAGATGCCTCGGATGACTGCCCGCCAGTGCTGTGACCTCTCGCGATGGGACCATGCGCTCCTTAAGGTCCGAGCGAGCCATGAGCCAAACGGCAGATTCCCGGATCACCAACCGTATCGCCTTCCCAAGGGAGGAAGGTCGCTCCAGGGGGCATTTCCATTATGAGCAAGGGCATCCTTTACGATGCAACGTTGTGCATCGACTGCAAGCAGTGTGAGAAGGCCTGCGCGGAGCACCACGGGCTTCCTTATGACGATGCAATCGCAGCGGAAGAAATACAATCGGCGCACAAGTACACGGTGGTTCTGAATAAAGACGACAAGTTCATGCGGCGTTTGTGCATGAATTGCCAGGATCCCACTTGTGCATCGGTTTGCCCGGTTGCGGCGCTTCGCAAAACCGCGCTAGGGCCCGTCACGTATGACGGTGACCGTTGCATCGGTTGCCGCTATTGCATGATGGCCTGCCCGTTCTCCGTTCCGAAATATGAGTGGAACAAGGCGTTGCCGCTCGTGCGCAAGTGCGATATGTGTGCCGACCGGGTCCTTAATGGGTTGCAGACATCTTGCGCGGAGGCTTGCCCCACCGGCGCCACGAAATTTGGTGAGCGCGACGACCTGATCGCCGAGGCCAGAGAGCGCCTGGCCAAGAACCCGGGTCAATACGTGAACCATATCTACGGTCTCGAGGAAGTCGGAGGTACATCGGTTCTGCTGCTTTCGAGCGTGCCCTTTGACACGTTCGGATATCGAACTGATCTCAGCAATGAAGCGTTGCCGCCGCTTACGGGCCACGTTTTGTCGCATTTGCCCGACGTGGTCTTCATCGGGGCAGTCGCGCTCAGTGGTATTTGGTGGCTCTGCAATCGCAAGGAAGAAGTAGCCGCTGCCGAAGGGCGTCAAGAGCGCAGCAAGGCGTAGGGAGGAATAGGGAAAATGGCCAAGGTGAAACTCACGTTCTGGCGACTGCTGCTGATACCTCTTTTAATTGCGGGCGCGTACGCGACCTTCCTGCGCTTCTTCCATGGTCTGGGCGCGTCCACGAACCTGACCGACTCCTTCCCCTGGGGTATCTGGATCGGGTTCGACGTGATGTGCGGCGTGATGTTAGCCGCCGGTGGCTTCACGCTGACTGCTTCGGTCTATCTGTTCAACTTGAAAAAATTTAAGCCGATTGTTCGTCCCACGGTATTAACGGCGTTTCTCGGCTACCAATTGGTGGTTATAGGATTGTTGTTCGACATCGGGCGCAGTTACCGCCTCTGGCACCCGTTAGTGATGTGGAATCCGCACTCGGTGATGTTTGAAGTGGCTTGGTGCGTCACGTTGTATTCGATTGTTCTCTCCTTGGAGTTTGGCGGCGTAATCTTCGAGCGTTTTCATCTGACCAAATTGATGCAGATCCAGAAAATGCTGCTGATACCGCTGGTGATTGCGGGTGTGCTGCTGTCTACGCTGCACCAGTCCTCTCTCGGCAGCTTGTATCTGATTGTGCCGAACAAGCTCTATCCGTTCTGGTATACGCCGCTGTTGCCAGTGCTGTTCTTCCTGTCCGCAATATGCGTGGGGCTCGCAATGACTATTTTTGAGTCCTCCATGAGCGCCAAGCACTTTGGCAAACAGCTCGAGTTTCCGATTATCCAGTCGTTGGGTCGCACGTTGCTGGTCATGCTGTGCATATATACCGCAGTACGGTTGGATGACCTGCTCCACCGTGGTGCATTGGGACTGGTTCGTAAGCCGGGATGGGAATCAGGTCTGTTCATTCTGGAGATGCTGTTAGTTTCCGTGGTTCCGATTGCGTTGTTGGCGAACCGCAAAGTACGTCAAAGCCCCAACGGGCTGTATCTGACTTCGGTCATATGTCTGCTGGGTTTCGTGACGAATCGCTTGAATGTCGCGGTCACGGGCATGGAAGCAGCCTCTCACCAGCACTACGTCCCGAAGTGGACGGAATTGGTGGTTACGTTCTCGATTATCGGTGCTGGTTTTGCGATCTTCGCGCTAGCCGCGAAGTATTTGCCGATTTTCAGTCACGAAGTAGCGCCACAACCCGTGGTGGAAACGGAATCCATAGAAGTGCCGGTACCCGAGCTATCGAATGTCGAAACCTAAAGACAAGCTGGGAATCGCGCGCTGGACGGGGCTCGCCCATAGCCTCAGCGGCAAACTCCTGATCCTGCTTGTCTCTACCATGGCCGTTGTTTTTGGCGTCTTGGGCTACCTGAACATTCAGTTGCACCGCAGGCACCTGGAGAAGGACGCGCTGGCGTCCGCGGCGCGCATCAGCAGCGTTATTAAGCGCAACACGTCGTATTACATGTTGCGCAATCAGCGCGACGGGCTGTACCACAGCATTACCGAAATGGCCGACGAGCCCGGCATGGTGCGAATTCGGATCATTAACGATCAGGGCCGCATTAGCTTCTCCTCGGACCCCTCCGAAATCACGAAATTTGTCGATCGCAATATGCAAGCGCAAGACGTGGCGCCCTCCGGCGCAACTGCCATCGACATCGCAAAGTTGCAACAGACCTTCCGCACCTACCGGCTGCCCAACCATGAGCGTGCTCTTGGGGTCATCGATCCTATCGAGAATTCACCATCGTGCAGCAACGCGGCATGTCACGCACATCCAGCAGAAATAAAAACCCTGGGGATTCTGGATACGAACATATCTCTCGCCAGCACGGAACGCAGCGTGGCAGAAAGCACGCGTCAGGTGCTGATTTATACCATCCTCGCGGTACTGGGGGTGGGCCTGTTGATCTCCGCCTTCGTCCGTCACATGCTCCAAGGCCCTTTGTCTGCTTTAGCCGAGGGCACGCGGCGTTTGGGTTCCGGCGAGCTTGGCTACCAAATCCCCTATCAGCCGAGCGGGGAGTTACAGGAATTAGCGAACTCTTTCAACACCATGAGCTCGCAACTGCAGCGGGCGAACCAGGAAATTAACGCCTGGAATCACACACTGGAAGAACGGGTCGAGCAGAAAACGCGGGAGCTCAGCGGGGCGCAAGAAGAAATGCTGCGTGTTGAGCGCATGGCTTCCATTGGCAAACTGGCCGCGGTGGTAGCCCACGAAATCAACAATCCGCTGGCGGGCATTCTCACGTATTCCAAGCTGCTGAAGAAACGCCTCAGCAAAGAATCGGAACCGAACGCCGAAAATATCGGGATGCTCGATTTAATGGAGTCGGAAAGCCGCCGTTGCGGAGAAATCGTTAAGAACCTGATGACCTTTGGACGTCCGACCTCCGTAAACATCGAGCCTTCGGATTTGAACAGTGTGATCGATCGCTGCGTTCGGCTTGTGCAGCACCAACTCACTCTGAAAAACATTGAATTGCATCTCGACCTGGACAAAGCCCTGCCAGCCGTTCGCTGTGACCATGGACAAATTGAACAAGTGCTTTTAGCCCTGGTAATGAACGCCATTGATGCCTTGCCCAACGGCGGGAACCTTTCATTGGCCTCCAGGACCAATCCTGACAACGAGTCGATTCAACTGGAGGTTCGCGACGACGGCGTCGGCATGCCCAAGGAAGTGATCGCCAAAATGTTCGAGCCGTTCTTTACCACCAAGGAACGCGGCCGCGGGCTTGGCCTGGGACTGGCGATCAGTCGCAATATCGTGGATCGCCACGGCGGAAAGATTGATGTCGTCTCCGAACCCGGTCGCGGCACGACGTTCACGATTAGTCTCCCTTTGCAATCCAGTAGTGCCATGGCCAAACCGAATTCGGTGAGCATGGTCGGACCAGGAGTGTAACCGATGAACACAAAAGCCAATTTACTTGTCGTCGACGACGAGCTGATCGTCCGCGACTCCCTCGACAAATGGTTCCGCGAAGAAGGGTACGACGTTACCGTCGCAGACAGCGCCCAGGAGGCCTTGGGCAAGATGGCGGCGAAGCGATTTGACCTAGCGCTGGTGGACATTAAAATGCCGGGCACCGACGGCGTGGAACTCCAGCGTCGCATGCACGAGATCGACGCGGATATGTTAGTCATTATCATGACGGGCTACGCTTCCGTGGAAACGGCCGTGGCCGCGCTAAAAAATGGCGCGTACGACTACGTCTCCAAGCCATTCGACCCGGATGACATTGCGCACACGGTACACAACGCGCTTTCTCATAAGCATATGAAGGCCGAGAACGAACGGTTGCGCGAAACGGTGGCTTCCGTGGTGCGTCCGCAGGAACTGGTCGGACAAAGTGCGGCAATGGTTCGCGTTTTTGAGGCCATTCAGACCGTCGGACCTACCGATGCGACTGTCCTCATTACCGGTGAAAGTGGCACAGGGAAAGAGCTCTGCGCGCGAGCGATTCATGCGGCAAGCTCGCGCCATTACAATCCGCTCGTAGTCATCCATTGCGGTGCGCTGACAGAAACGCTGCTCGAAAGCGAGTTGTTCGGCCACGAAAAAGGGGCGTTTACCGGCGCGCAATACCGCAAAAAGGGCAGCTTCGAGGTTGCCGACGGCGGAACAGTTTTTCTCGACGAAATTGGAGACATCAGCCTGAAGACGCAAACCGATTTGCTGCGCGTTCTGCAAGAGCGGGAAATTACCCGCGTAGGCAGTACGCACCCGATCCACGTGGATTTTCGGTGCATTGCGGCCACCAATAAAGAAGTTCAAAAACTAGTCGACGAGGGCAAGTTCCGTCCCGATCTTTTCTACCGCCTCAACGTGTTTCAGATTGTGTTGCCACCGTTACGCGAACGTAAGGGAGACATACCGATCCTGGTGGAGCATTTCATTCGCAAGTTCTCAGCGTCTATGAACAAGCGCATTACGCGCGTGTCGCCGGCGGCGATGGCCCTCATGGATCATTACCAGTGGCCCGGCAACGTGCGGGAGTTGGAAAACGCCATCGAGCGAGCCATGGTGGTGGCGCAAGAGCCGGAAATCCGAGAAGAAGATTTCGCCCTGCGGCTTCCCGTAGCAGAAAACGCCCCGCGCACCCTCGAAGACGTCGAGCGCGACCACATTCTTGCGGTTCTCCAGGAGTGCAAGGGCAATCAGACTTTGGCCGCCGAGGTTCTCGACATTGACCGCGTTACTCTCCACAATAAGCTCAAGAAATACGGCTGGAAACGAGAGGCGGCGTCTGCACTGTGAACCAAATTCAGCTCTTGCCGTTCGGTTCGGTTCCGGCTGAACTTCTTGCGGAACTCCGTACGGGCTTGAGCCGCGAGTTTCCGGGCCGCTGCGAAATTCTTCCCGCCGAACCGGAACCGCACTTTGCCTACAACGTGACGCGGCAGCAGTATCAATCTACAGAAATCTTGGCGTACATGGTCAAGCGAAAGACCCCGGGGCCGACACGCCTTTTGGGTGTGACCGTGGCCGACCTGTATATTCCCATTCTTACGTTTGTGTTTGGCGAAGCGCAGTTGCAGGGGAATTGCGCGGTAGTCTCGGCGCACCGGCTCCGTGAGGAGTTTTATGGACTCCCCGGTAATCCCGCGCTGGTCCACGACCGGCTTCTGAAGGAAGCGACCCACGAATTGGGACATACGTTCACGCTGGCGCATTGCGAGGATTATCAGTGCGTGATGGCCCCGTCGCATGGCGTGGAATGGATTGACCTGAAAACCAGTAGCTTCTGCAACGGCTGCCGCCCACTAGTTCGCAATTCCAAGTCGGCTGAAGCGGCGATTTGACACCGGCTTCGCCCCGCTACAGCTCAGTAGAGATCGCTGGGATCGATTTTCTTGCTGGTAAGCCCCAACTGCAGCACTTCAATGTTTTCCGGCCGATCAAACACTTTGCCGGGCCACCAGTGCTTAATCAAAATGCGGAACCCACCGAAGGCGATCCCGGTCAGCGTTGCGACCACGAGAAACAAGCTGGTAAACAGGAAAATTTTATAGAGCATTTGTACCAATGGCGGATCCGTATAGGCCTGGTGCGGCTCGTTCCAAGTTACTTGGGTGTCGTAGTTCACTGCATCGCGGATGGCCTGCGCGTGCATCGCGGAGGTTGCGGCAAACACCACCGAAAGTAGCGAGGCTTTTCGCTCCACGGTTACGCCCGCTTGTTTCGCCGAAGCAGGGAGAGCATCCTGAAGATGGTGCAGGCGGTTTTCCGCTACTTGGGGTGTTGGGTACTCCAGCAGCAGCAAAACGCCGCTGCCGTGTTCACCTTGATAACGCGCCAGGATTGCTTCGGCCTCGGAATGATCGTCAAAACCGACCTCTTTCGACAAACCGGCGTAAGCGCCCTCACCGAGGGATCGCATCGCGGACCGGAACGCTTCCGGGCCAAGCGCATATTTTTGCGAACCAAAGACCAGCCACTCTTCCGGAAGGTAGCTCTTTAGAGGAGGGAAAGGTGTTGGGTCGGACTTTGCCTTCAGCGCCGCGGCAAGATCACTCAGGCTCTCAGGTTTAATCTTTGGGGAGAGCGTGGCTTGGACCACAAAATTGCCAATGAGAATCCGTCCATCCGTCTGGCTTAGCGCCGAATCCTGCCCAATGCCCATGTTGCGCATCCCGGGAGCCAGCAAGAAAGTATAAAACTCGTAAGCGCTGCTCGGATCCTTCAGGGTGAACAGCCGCAACGTGATTTGATCCTGGCCGCTGTGGTAACTCCGCTCTTCAATCGTGCTCAACCCGCTCTCTTTCAGCACCTGCTCGGCGTTGGTGCCTTGCGTCCAGTCCGGCCCGAGGTCTTTTAGGGTAGTCGCCTTGGAAGGGCCCGCCGCTTCCCATGCGCCAAAGCGGTCGGGCAAAACTGAGTTTGTTGCGTAGACACTCGTGCACAAGAACGCGAGCAACGCAGATACAACAATCAACTTGCGCATGACGACCTTTTCATTAGATGCCAATAGGCTACTTTTGGTTCCTGGATTGTTCAACTGTGGGCACTACAGGCGTGTGGTTGGGACGCGCGGCACTGTCCATCGCCATGCTATTCAGGCTCTGCAGGTATTCCGAAACACCCTGAAATACGCCTTCGGCAATGTGTTGCCGGTGGTCCGGTTTCTTCAGCAATGCCTCGTCCGACGGGTTACTCAGGAAAGAAATCTCGGTCAGGATCGAGGGCATGTCCGCTCCAATCAGTACCACAAAGGGAGCCTTACGCACCCCCCGATTCCTTACGGGTTTCGCGGTGCGCTGGACGCGCTTGGCTAGCGAGTCCTGTACATCTTCGGCAAACTCTTTGGACTCATCAATTTTTTCCGTACGCGCAATCTGCTTGACCAGATCCTGAAGGTCATGAATGCCTGCGTCGGAAACGGCGTTTTCTCGCGCGGCGACCTCCATGGCTTCCGGCGAACCCTTCAAATTGAGGTAATAGGTTTCTACCCCGCGTGCACCATGATCCGGGCTGGAGTTGGCGTGGATGGAGATGAACAAATCGGCCTTGGCTTCGTTTGCGATGTGTGTGCGCTCTTCCAGCGGAATGAACGTGTCGTCTGAGCGCGTATAAACCACGTCGGCCCCAGGGAGTTTCTGTTCAATCAATTTTCCGAGCCGCAATGCCACATCCAGGCACAGATCTTTTTCCATCAAGCCGGTTGGACCGATGGTTCCGGTATCGTGCCCGCCGTGTCCCGCGTCGATCACAATGCGGTTGATCTTCAGCCCAAGCGCGCGCGTCAGAGTAGACTGGCCGTCGCGCGTCGGCAGGGGTGCTGCGACAGGTTGTACCAGGTCCGGCTTGGTCTTGCGTGTCAGGGACGTCTTGCTGGGCTCCGGCAGAACTTTGGGTGCGGGCGCAGCCTCGGATATTTCCGTAGCGGTATCATTTGCGGCCGCAGGGTTACCTGCCGCGCGAACTGGTTCCGGCACCGCTTCGGTCGTTGCCGCGGTGGATGCTTCCGCGGGCTTGTTCTTGCCATTGCGTGCTGTCTCGGTTGTGTGACCATTCGAGGGATAGAGCTCGATGACCAGCCGCGTCGGCTTCTTCGTTAGCGAGACCGCATAATCCCGTACGCCATTTACGTCCAAAACCACGCGAACAACACCGGATTGATTTTGTGCTACGCGTACCTTAGTAACCAGGCCGCCGGTGACCTGTAAACTCGCACGAGCCACCGCTGGGCTCAACTTCGCGGCATGCAGATCAAAATAAACACGGTCGGGATTGGCAATTCTGCCTGACGTATATTGCACCGAATCTTCCAGGTCAATAATCACTTCGGTGCTATCAGCGGTAACATTTGTGCGGATTTTCTGGACGCGCGGAACAGCCACGGTCCTGGCTGGTGCTCCGCCGCTCAACGTTTTGTGCAGGTTATCCGACGCTGGTTCTGATTTTGCCGCAGCCGTTTCCGCTGGTGACGGAGACGCTGTCCCCGGAACCGCTGCGCCCGTTTCCGTGCTTCTGCGCAATGCCAACTCGGCCAGCGCCTCTTGCACCTCGCGTTTGTGCATCGAATGAGGATATTTGTGCGAAAAATCCTGGTAGGTCTTCGTGGCCGCAGCCAAGTCTCCCAGTTGATCCTTTTGGAGACCTGCCAGTCGCAGCATCGCGTCCGGCACATGCTTGCTGGTCGGATAATCGTGAATCAGGAATGTGTAAGTGTCCGCGGCAGTTTGATAGTAGCTGCGGCCGAAATGATCGCCCATTTCCGTGTTGAGTTCGGCAACGGCACACAGCGCGTCCGGCACTTCGCTCGCACGCGGCGTGATCATGTATACGCGTTGGTAGCCGGCTACCACCTTCTTGTATTCCGCAAGCGTACGCGCATCGGGGGGCTTGTTGTTCAGCAGTCCGTGCAGTTCTTCGGCTCGCGCATACTGCGCACCCGCCGCGTCTACTTTCGAAGCAGCGTTGTCGGTGTTACGGGCCTGCACAGGGCAGGGAATTAGGCCCGCCGCAACGATGCCAAAACACAGCGAAACGACGGCGAAACTCTTGTGGAAATTTTTTGCTCCCCCGTTCATCCGTTCCCCAGTACGCACCGCGGCACGTCCCACGCGTCAGTTCTCGTTGGTGAATATCACTCTTCCGGTCGGCTCGACGACCCGATGGATTTGATTCGTGCGGGTGTAAGCACTGTCCAGTCGGCCCGAGCCCGGCCGGTAATACGCATTTTGGACTTTCTGCACGTAATTCCGTGTCTCGCGAAATGCCGGAACACCGTGCGCGCGATCGACGGCACCCTCTCCCGCATTATAAGCTGCCAGAGCAAGGTCCAGGTTCCCGTTGTAGCGCTCCAGCAAGGTCTTCAGGTACCTAACCCCGGCATCCACGTTTTGTTGTGGGCTGAACGCGTTGCTCGCCCCAAACCGTTGCGCCGTTGTCGGAATCAGCTGCATCAATCCCAAAGCGCCCTTTCGAGAGACCGCCGACGGATTCCAGTTCGATTCCGTTTCGATCACCGCGCGTACAAGCGCTGGATCCACTTGATGCCGTTCCGCGGCTTCGCGGACCAGTTTTTCCACGCCATCCCGGTCGATGTTCAATTCCGGCCGGTTTTCGCCCACAAATGTGAGCTGTCCGGGCATGTAGATGGTTGTGTGCGGTTTAGCCGGGGTAAATCGCACGGGCGGGTCCGCATTCACGAAGAAGCGGCGCCCAGATTCGTCGGTTACTGAAGCAATTTGCGCCATAGTCATTCGGGGTACAACTAACGATGCCAATACGAAGGAAAACAAGAATCCTCCGCGTAGCAAGCTATCGTGTCGAGTTAGACAAATCCGCCTTGGGGAAGGCATGGGCTTGAATCAAAATTTTACACATGTGCACTCCCTCTACGCTTCAAGAAGAGGGCTGGCACAATCTTTGAACTTCAGGCCATGTTCTCCGGCAAGTAACCTCTAATGCGTCACTTGCGACGAACACGGTCCCGGCGCTGTTGTGAATTATAGCAGTGGTTCCAGCAAGGAGGGGACGCTTTGTAAGGCACTTTTTAGGGCGGATGTGTCTTTTCCGCCAGCTTCCGCCAAATCCGGTCTTCCGCCTCCAGAACCCCCGACCTGCTTGGCGAGCGCTTGTATCAGCTTGCCAGCATGGACTTTAGCGGTCAGGTCTTTGGTTACGCCAACAATCAATGCCACTTTTCCGTCTTCTGGCATGCCCAGGGCGACGACGCCGGAACCTAGCTTCTGCCGGAGGGAATCGACCAATTGCCGCAATCCTTCTCGATCAACGTTGCTGACTTCGCCTATGACCGCCTTCACGCCCCGGATCGTTTGAGCTTGCCCGAACAGGTCATCCAACTGGCTCAGCGCGCCTTTGCGTTTCTGTTCGCCGAGCTCTTTCTCGAGCTGGCGGGTCGTATGCGTCAATTTCTCGATGGACGCCAGCAGCGAGTCCTCGCCCACGTTCAGTTGCCCCGCCAAGGTGCGCAGAATTTGCGCCTGATTCTGGTAGTGTTCCATCGCACCAATGCCGGTTACGGCTTCGATACGCCGCACTCCCGCGGCCACCGACTCTTCACTGACGATCTTCAGTACGCCGATATCGCCGCCCCGGCCGACGTGCGTTCCGCCGCATAGTTCTTTCGAATAAAAACCGCGGGGGGCGTGGGGATCGGGAATCGTCACAACGCGCACGTTGCTCTCCGGATACTTATCTCCGAAAAATGCCAACGCGCCGGAATTGAGCGCTTCTTCGAGTGACATGACGCCAGTCTCCAGTTGCGTGTTCAACCGGATCTCTTCATTCACTTGCTGCTCAATGTCGTGGAGTTCCTCCTGACCCAACGGTGCGAAATGAGTGAAGTCAAACCGCAATCGTTCTGGTGAGTTCAACGAGCCTGCCTGCTTCACATGGGTGCCCAAAATATTTCGCAGTGCCGCATGGACCAAGTGAGTGCCGGTGTGATTGCGCATAATGCGCGCGCGCCGCACCGCGTCGGCCACAACACTGACGCGATCGCCAACGTGCAATGTCTCTTTTGCCTTGACGCGATGCGCAACCAGTCCGGCAATCGGATAAAACGCACCGGTGATTTCGGCCAGCAATTGCGCCCCGGAATTGTCGTAAAACGCGCCGGTATCGGCCATTTGGCCGCCGGATTCCGCATAAATCACCGTGCGATCCAGGACAATTTCACCGCTTTCGCCCGGTTTCAGTTCGCGAACCGACCCGTCCTTGGTGACAATGGCCTCGATGCGGCAGTCTTTTCCCTGACTCGCGCAATAAAAATCCGGTTCGGTGCGAAAGCGCTCAGCGAGCTTGGCATACGCCGGATTTGCCGTTTCCTTGTTTACGCCTTTCCATGAAGCGCGCGCGCGTGTCCGCTGTTCGTGCATAGCTTTGTCAAAGCCAACTTCATCGAACTGCACACCCAGGTCGCGCGCGGCGTCCAGAATAAAGTCCATCGGCAAGCCGTAGGTGTCGTAAAGGCGGAAAGCCGCTTCGCCGGGATATACCGCTGCCTTTTGCCCCGCCAGCGGTTTCAATTCTTCTTCCAGCTTTCGCAGTCCGATATCCAGCGTATGGCCGAATCGTTTTTCTTCCGCCAACACGATCTCCGGGACGCGGTCGGCCGCAGGTTCCAGCAGTTCCGGATACGCACCGCCCATGAGTTGCCGGACCGTCCCGACCATGTCCGCCAGAAACGGCTTGGTTGCCCCGAGCAATCGCCCGTGGCGAATCGCACGTCGCATGATCTTGCGCAGCACGTAGCCACGGCCTTCATTCGAAGGCAACACGCCATCGGTAATCAAAAATGTGGTTGCGCGGGCGTGGTCCGCAATCACGCGCAGCGAGGCCGCCGCGCTCCGATGTTCTTCCGCCTCCAGTTCCTTCTTCTCGTCAATGCCGGTAAGCTCAGCCGCCCGATCGATGAGTGGGATAAACAGGTCCGTATCGTAGTTGGAGATAACGCCTTGCAGAACGGCAGTCACGCGCTCCAACCCCATGCCAGTGTCCACACAAGGCTTGGGGAGCAATCGCGTGACGCCGGGTTGTCGATCATACTGCATGAAGACCAGATTCCAGATTTCTACGTAGCGACCACAATTGCATGGGAATCTGCAGTCGGAGTGCCCTTCGTCAGAAGCGGCGGGCCCCATATCATAATGAATTTCGCTGCACGGGCCGCACGGGCCGGTGTCACCCATTTGCCAAAAATTGTCTTTCGTATCGCCAGGAAAAATGCGGTCTCGCGCGACTCCCGCTTGGAGCCAATACCTCTCTGCATCACTGTCCCGGGGAACGTCGAAACCCAGTTCAACCAAGACGGCGGCTACATCTGGGTCATCAAAAATTGTTACGTAGAGCTTATCCTCTGGAATCCCGAACCACTCAGGTGAAGTGACCAGTTCCCATGCATAGGGAATGGCATTTTCTTTGAAATAGTCGCCAAAGGAGAAATTTCCCAGCATCTCGAAAAAGGTGTGATGCCGCTTTGTGAAGCCGACATTTTCCAGATCGTTGTGTTTCCCGCCGGCCCTTACGCACTTTTGCGCTGTGGTGGCTCGCGTGTAGTCGCGCTTCTCCAGTCCCAGAAAGACATCCTTGAACTGGTTCATCCCCGCATTGGTGAATAACAGCGTGGGATCACCGTGCGGCACCAGCGAAGAACTGCGCACGCGCCGGTGCCCTTTTTTCTCGAAAAACTCCAGGAATTTTTCGCGCACTTCGTTGCCGCTCAGTTTCTTGCCTTCAGCCGTCACGTCTGCCTCATTCCGAACTGTGATGGAAACCTTCAATTATTGTAGCAGCGGCTTCATGCCACCGCGCGGCCGGGCTAAACCCGCCGCTACAACTGCTCATCCACCTCGGGTACTTCTTCCTTGGTCATTCGCTCTAATTCGCGCCGGACCAAGTCGCCAGGGAAGCCTGCAGCGATCAGTGAACGATACAGCGATGCCATCTTTTTTTGGTCCACTTCGCCACGAAACGTCCGCAACTTTCGTTCAATCCGCTGTCTGACGCTTACCGCCGGGTCGATTTCTGCGGCAGAATCCTTCAACGCCGCCTCGATATGTTTGTCGGGCACTCCCCGCGCCCGCAATTCCCGGGCGATCCGGAACTGGCCCTGTTTTCTGGTTTCCGCACGGTGTCGTGTGAACTGCCGCGCATACCGCGCGTCGTCAATTAAGTTCTCCCGTTTGAGCCGATCGACCACCGCTTTCACAATTCTTTCATCTTCGCATCGTCGTGCCAGCGCCTTTTTCATCTCGGACACGGAATGCGCGCGCCGCATCAGGATTTTAATAGCCGCGTCATACAATTCGGGTTCCGTCTCGAATTGCCTGGGTGAGCCAAACATGAGGGAAGGATAGCAGGAATGCGTCAGCGAGAGGGTGTAGGGGCGTGGTTTATCCGGCTGGCCAGCGCGTAAAGCCCCGGCTACATCCGAATCTCCCAGTGAGGGGCGCGGCAGGGACCGTGGGGGATAAACATAGGGGCGTGCGCTAGATCACACACCCCAATTTAGTCCTGATTCACAATATTTCTTGGCATTCATTGAAAATACGGCACTTTCGCCGTCTGCTACTTGGCACATCGTTTGCCAGTTCCTATTTGGGGAGAACCTCTACTATGGCTTACGTCATCACCGACACTTGCACCAAAGATGAGCATTGCATCGAGACCTGCCCGGTCAACTGTATTCATCCCACCAAGGATGAAGCGGACTTCGCCACGGTTCCACAGCTCTATGTGAATCCGGCGGAGTGTATCGATTGCGGCGCGTGCGTTCCGGTGTGCCCGACCAACTCGATCTATGTCATCGAAGAACTGCCGGAAGATCACCAGGCATTCATCGAAAAGAACGCGGCGTATTACAACTAATTGGCTTTGTTGATCCGCCCGAGGAGCTCGCCCCGCCCAGCGGTGAGCTCCTTCTTTTCCTCCCGCGTAGCGCAAATGCCTATTCGCCCGCGGGTTTCGCGCCCGGCAAGCGGCTCTTCAAGAATTTGATCTGTCCATTGTGGTTTGCTTCGTGTTCCGTAACATGGAACCATTTGCAGTAATTGTTCGTAGGTCCCCATCCCCAAGTTTTATCCACGGCCATCAGCCAGGCGTCGCCCCGCTTGCGAAATTCCTCCAGGGTTTTCTCGCGCGTTTCGTTCAGAAGGTTCAGATAGTAGTCCAGATTGTTACCCACGACCGCTTTTCGCGCGGGTTCTCCAAGTTCCATCGGCATGCCCCATTTTTCTTTCCACGATTCTGGTATTTTGTTGGGCGCTAAGCCGTCCAGGGTATTCAGTTGGTAGAATTTTTCGGTGGCGACCAGATGAAGCAGCAACGCGCCGATACGGTTTGCCTTATCGTCCAGCAGGAAATCCAGGTCCTTCTGCGACATGCCCTTCACGGAGTTCATAACCTGCCATCGCATGAACGCCATTTCCGATACCAATGTTCCTATCTGCGGAGTGTAGCCCTTCTTAGGCCCCACGATGTACAGATCGGTGTCCTCCGAATAGCCCGGCGCCGAAAGGATGCTTAAACCGGTTGCCGCAGCAGTTAGCGTTGCCGAAGCCTTTAGAAAATTCCTGCGCCCAGGAAAAGGAACGACATTGCTCATGGTTGGTCTCCATTCGAAGGAAATAGAGGCCCATGCCTCGACGAATCCGCGGATGATACCAACGGTTAGAGACCCCGGCAAGCAGGCAAGCTAGAAGTGGATTGCTGAAACTGATTACTGCTTCACTTGTGCGTGAAGCGCTCGAAGTCCGCCATCTGCGAGGCCATTTCCTCGCGCGCGGCGTCGGCGGCAGAACGAATACCCTGAATGCGCAGCTTGAACTCGTCCGGATTCGACGCGCGCATCAGCGCTTCGTCGAGCGTGATCAGTTCCTTTGAATACAGGTCAAAGAGCGACTGGTCGAAGGTCTGCATGCCGTATTGCGAAGTGCCGGCGGCGATGGCGTCGTGAATCAAGCGCGTCTTATCTGGATTAATGATGCAATCCCGGATGTACGCGGTCGCGATCATCACTTCCACGGCGGGCACGCGGCCCTTGTCGTCGGCGCGGCGCACCAGGCGCTGTGAAATGACCGCTTTCAGTGTGGCAGCCATCTGCAACCGAATCTGTTTCTGCTCCGGGGGAGGGAAGACCGCGATAAGACGCTGAATGGTTTCTGTGGCGTCCAAGGTGTGCAAGGTCGAGAAGACCAGGTGGCCGGTTTCCGCGGCGAGCAAAGCCGTAGAAATGGTTTCCAAGTCGCGCATTTCGCCGACCAGAATCACGTCGGGGTCCTGACGGAGAGCGGCGCGCAGCGCGGTAGAGAAGTTCGCGGTGTCGACCTCCACTTCGCGCTGATTGATGAAGCTGCGCTTGTCGCGATGCAAAAATTCGATGGGGTCTTCGATGGTGATGAGGTGGTCAGAGCGGGTGGCGTTGATGCGGTCGATCATCGCCGCCAAGGAGGTGGATTTACCGGAACCGGTTGTACCGGTAACCAGCACCAGCCCGCGCTGCTCTTCGCAAATCTTGGAGATGACCGGGGGCAGATTCAGTTCCTCAATCGTTCGAATCTTGGTCGGGATGACGCGCAGGACCATACCCACGTTGCCGCGCTGCTGAAATACGTTCACGCGGAAGCGTCCCAAGCCCGCCACGCCGTACGCCATATCCAACTCAGCGGTTTCCTTGAATTTCTGCTTCTGCCGGTTGGTCATCATGCTGAACGCCATCGACAGCATCTCTTCCGGCGTAATACGCGGTACATCCGTCAGCGGGGCAAGCAAGCCATCCACGCGGAGATAAGGGTGGTTGCCAACCTTCAGGTGCAAGTCCGAGGATTTGTTTTCAACCGCGCGGCGTAACAGATCGTCAATGCTCAGAGCCATGTGCAGACACCCCGCAAGGATGCGCTTCTTGTTCGAAGCTAACATCCCCCACTCGTGGCAACAACAAACGTGGGAACCCTCGTAGCCGCTTAGTTACCTAGACGACGGGACAGGGGAGGAGCCTTGTAGCAGCGGGTCTATCCCGTTGCTGGCTGCGGGATGCAAATCAGTCTTCCGGTTTCCTCAAATACAGCGAATCGTAGAGCAGCGCGGCCAGAAAACCGCCTCCCAGCGGCCCTACCCAATAAATTCCCCAATTCAGCCAATGGTTCGACGCCACGGCGGGTCCAAACGCCCGCGCAGGGTTGAGCGCTCCCCCCGTCAGCGGCCCGGCGATCAAAATCCCTAACGTAATCGTCAACCCCATCGCAAAAGCGGCGCTCGACCGGTATTTTCCTTGTTCATCAACCACGGTCGCAAACACCACCAGCACCAGAAAGAACGTCGCCACGCCTTCCAGCGCCATCCCCGACCATCGCGGAAAATCCCGCATCAACTCGGGCGTGCCCAGGAATGCATTCGTTGCCACGTCTTCGGGAATCACCAGCTTCAGGAGGAACCCCGCCACCACAGCGCCCAACAATTGCGCGCCCCAATAAGCCAGCGACTCCAACGTGGAAAGCCGCCGGGTCACCCAATAGCCGATGGTGATGGCTGGATTGAAATGTCCGCCGGAAATGTGTCCCAGGGCGGATACCATAATCGCGAACGCCAACCCGCCGGCCAGCGCCACTCCCAACAGCCCCAGGCCGCCGGAACTGCGCAACTGAAAGTCGATGCAAACGGCGCCTGCGCCGAAGAAAACCAACGCAAAGGTCCCCAGAAATTCCGCGAAGAGCTTCTGCAAGAGGTTGTACATCCGAAGGCCTCCCGGTGCTGCCAATATGTACAACGCGATGGGGCAATTTTAGCTGGAAAGCCAAGGAGGCGCTAGGAAGCTCAGCGTCACATGTTCCGGAAAGTCAGTAGCAGCGGATTTATCCGGTGGCGAACTACGGCACACACCCATGCAGCCAGGCCCGTGAGCAAACGTCCTTCGGACGAACGTCGATTTCAGCTGTGAACTATCGACTCGAAACTATCGGCTCTTCAGCGCGCCGCTGCTACCGGCGCATTGACGGAGGTCAACCAATGGTGCCGGTCGGCCTTCTTGCCGGTGGTCAGGGCAAAAAACTCTTCCTGAATGCGTCGCGTAACCGGACCGGCGACGCCCTTGCCGATGGTGATCTTATCGATCGATCGGACCGGAGTTACCTCCGCGGCCGTTCCCACGAAGAAAACTTCATCGGCCAGGTAAACCATTTCGCGCGGAATTACGGATTCCTTCACTGGAATATTCAAGTCCTCCGCGATCTTCACGATGGAATCACGGGTGATGCCGGGAAGAATACTGGCGGAGAGCGGCGGGGTGATCAACGCATTGTCGTGTACCAGGAAGATGTTCATACCCGAACCTTCGCTGATGTGCCCATCGCTGTCGAGCGCGATGCCCTCGGCAAAGCCGTTCAGCGCCGCTTCCATACGGATCAATTGCGAGTTCATATAATTGGCGGCCGCTTTCGACATCGCCGGCAAAGTGTTCGGGGCAATTCGAGTCCATGAGCTGACGCATACGTCTACGCCCCTCGACAAGGCTTCCGGTCCCAGGTAAGCGCCCCACTTCCAACACGCCATGAAAATCTCAATCGGCGAGCTGAGCGGGTTTACGCCCACTTCGCCGTAGCCGCGCAGCGCAATCGGTTTCACATAACACTCGTTCATCTTGTTTAGGCGTACCAGTTCGCACGCCGCATTGCAGAAATCGTCCAGCGTAAACGCAAATTCCATACGATAAATCTTGCCGGAGTTGATCAGCCGCTGCATGTGCTCGCGGAGGCGGAAAATCGCGGGGCCGTTGGGCGTGTCGTAGCAACGAATGCCCTCAAAAACGGCTGAGCCATAACCCACAGCATGGGTAAGCACGTGGAGCTTTGCGTCATCCCACAGTATCCATTTTCCGTTGTGCCAGATTTTTTCGGTCTTTTGTACCGACATGGTTGCCTCCCTAGGTGAGTCCGATGGAGCCAGTTCGCAATTCGAGAATAAGGCAGTGGTCCGGGAGCGTCAATGAAATCAACGAATGGGATCGATTCGTTTTTCAGCCATTTTGGCGCGTTATTTCAACAAAACGAGCCAATTTGGAGGAGTCACTTGGTATTATCTGCCGGCGCCTCGTGCGCGGGTTTGTCCGAAATCATCGACTGTGCGGTGGCCAATAGCTTGCCGTTGTGGTTCTCCCAAATCCCCAACAGGATGAACGGCAGAATGGTTGATACCGCCCAGAGTTTGGCATTGCGAGGAAGCTTAGCCTCCGGCTCCCAACGAAACAGCAGCGAAGAGATCAAGAACGCCAAAATTCCCCAGGCTGCCAGGGAACCGAGTTCTACGCCCAAGCCAAACACATTTTCCCGGTACACCATCGCTCGCTGTATCCCGCTGACCAGATAGGTCGCGGGCAGGAACAAACCAACGCGCTGAACTACGCGCGGCAGCATCGCCAACGGCAGCGTTGCTCCCGACAGGAACAGAAGGGCGAGCCACAACAATTGGTTGATAATTTGGGTTTCCTGCACGGTGTTCGTCACGCTGGCCACAATCAGGCCCAACGCGCCGAAGGAAGCAATACCAAAAAGAACCAGCGCAAACACGCTGACGAGGTCGCCAAACTGGCTGACGTGGTACACCAATCGGGCTAGAACGAGTTCCAAAATTACCGTGGGCAGAATCAGCGCGACGTTGGCCACGATGCTCGAGGCGATCATATTTGTCGCGGGAATGGGTGCCAGCCGGAACCTCCGAAGAATTCCTTGTTCTCTCCAGGTGACTAGCTGAATGCTGAGCCCCCAGAAAGTGCCCATCACCGTGAGCGAGAGCACCGGTCCCATCAGGTAAGTGACTTTTTCGGGTTCTCCTTTGGCAAACACGCTCCCGTACAGGAAGAAAAAGCCCAAGGGCATGAACAGGCTAAAGAACAAAAACGCCTTGTTCCGCAGAGTGATGCGGATGCGCATTTTGGCGAGAGTCAAAATTGTTCTCAATCCCGCAGTCTCCTTCCCGTCAGCTCGATAA
>DATJOO010000019.1:0-12217 GCA_035506955.1 Verrucomicrobiia bacterium | reverse complement strand
GCGCTCAACATCGGTGATCATTGCTCCGAAAACGCGCAGGGAATACATCTCAGGAGGGAGAACTACAGGTGGTAAGGGCACGGGCGGTCGCGACCCGATACCGTCGAGCGAAATACCGCACGAGCCACGGGTCTCGTGACGAGCTCGATCCAATTGAAGGCAATAACGGCATCGTCTTTGTCAGGTGAAGTATACGCGATTAGATTTGCCATTTCGAGCAAGGCTAGCTAGGGTCATCAGGCGCTGCCACGAGCAAAAAACGGGAACCTTGGGACGCGGCACTCGGACCATGTATTGGGAGATACAGGGCGGACAGGATGTGGCCTCCAAAAGCGACGAGATTACTAGGCCAACCTCCAGCCAACGTCGACGACTTGTTGCCGAACTGGAAATAGATGCAAAAATGGCCATTCCAGACTTATACAACATTGCAGCCCTTGCTATTAGAAGAGGACATAGAGGAGTCAATTCCTTCGGTGGCCACGGAACCGCCCGACCAGCCGCGTTTTCCTCGGTGCCTCTACCTGCTAAAATTCGTTTCGGCCCGTTCGGGGGTGACCATGCAGATAGCTCGTCTCTTCACGATTTTGATGCTCTTCGTTTTTTGGCTGACACCGGTTCAGCCGCAATCGGAAAAACTGACCGTCACGGGCAAACTTGTCCGCGTGCCGGCGGCAAGTGCAGAAACATCCGGCTGGGCCATTCAACTAGCGCCGCCTCGAAAGATCCAAGGAAAGCAGTTGACCTCGATTGAGGTACAATCAGCCAATCTCAAAGAGCTCGAAGCTCTTGTGAATCAAACTGTGAAAGCTACAGGTACAGTTACTCACGCTGAAGGCCCGGATACTGGCCCTCGTCTGGTCCTTACCATCAGTTCGATAGAGAAGACTTAAGAATAGAGCAACCTGGCGCCACGGTGCGGTTCCGGCGGAGTTTAATGGCAATTTGCTGCAGCCTGGTTCCGCCAATGTTTGCCCTTGGTGCCTGCTACGGATTCCCATGCTGGGATTCTTCATAGTGCGTACGACGGGCTAATTCGATATGAGCGAACGGTTCGATCGAGACAAGGTAGTTTTTGCCGTAGTCTGCCTGATCCTGGGTGCCTTTCTGTGGTTCTTGGCTCGCGCTGGTCGCTGAGCAATTGTGACTTTCCAAAATTTCTGCCTCATGTGACCGCTGTCGTCACCGTGATTGGGGAGGCAAATTTGCCCCTAGAATGTGGATTTTCGCAAAGCAAGCCCCGGATCTTTGCACTCCGTCGGGATCGTTGCCAAACATAATCCCGGTCTATGAGATCGGCCTACAGCCCGAGGGGATTTCCGGGCCCAACTCAAACCTCATCGGCTCAAGCCATGGGAGAAACAGTTGGCCGTGTACGAAATCTGCGTGTCATGTGGCAGTGCTTGTCGCTCCCTCGCGGCGGATGTCGTGACTGCAATAATACGCGAGAGTCTCGCCTCTCCTTAATGACCTACATCGGCTTGGACTGGGCAGTTAGTGCCTCACGGTAAACCTTGAGATTGTTCTTATCGACTACCACTGTACCTGTGTCGACGAATGTGGGCGTTGGCGCTGCCAAAGCGGTGCGCCAGTCTTTGAATTGATGGACTGCATTGTGGTGCAAGTCATCGAGAAGCTTTAACCCGTAGTAGCTCATGACGTAGGGTTTTTGTGTGATTGTTACCGCAATCACGCCCCGGTCGATCCAATCCAGCGTTTCCGGATCACCGTCGAAGGCGACGATCGGAACCTTACCTTCCATATTTAGGCGATGTAGCGCTCCGGCGGCACCGGAACCCCCTGTTGCCTCCAAGCAAATAATCCCATCTACTTTTTCTTTCTCCTGTATCAGCTCAGAGACCTGGTCAGACGCATTTCGCGCATCTCCTTGGTCGTCGAGTATCTTTGTCAACTTAATCGCGGGGAAGTTCTTCAGCGCATCCGCTACGCCCGCCACACGATCGTCGAGGTTGCGCTGCCCAGAGATCGTTATCACAGCAATGTTCCCGTGACCCTGAAGGAGTGTCGCCATCTGTGTCAAACTCTCCCTGCCCGCCTTGAAGTTGTCTGTTCCAATGTACAGCAGGCGCTTGGAACCCGGCACATCTGCATCCACGCAGATGACCGGGATCCCAGCAGCTATCGCCCTGTCAATCTCTGCTTGGAAAATTTCGGGTTTAGCCGCGGACAGACAGATTCCCGTTGGATGCTCGTCCAGAATCTGGCGGAACGTCACGAGTTCTGCGTTCGGCTGGTAACCCGCTGGACCAATGAGTTCAGCCCTCACGCCGAGGGCTTTTGCCGCGTCCAAGAATCCTGCCTGCGCTTGGTGCCAGTAGGGCAGGTTGATATTCGTCGCCACGAATATGTACCGCTCGCTTTCGTCGTGATATGGCTTCGCGCACGATCCAATCAATGCAGAACCCACCAAGATAAGAACAGACACGAGCCAAGCTCCGTGTATCTTCATTGAGTTCTCCTTTCACTCTCCATCGGGCAAGGGGGGGATGATTGTTAGCTTCTACTTTCGTAATTGGAGACCAACAGGCGGCCTACCCCCTGCTGCCAGATTTCTTTTGTTCCGCTCACCTCCGATCCAACAACGAAACAAACATCACGTACGCGTCAGTGTAACCTGCTGTGGGATGCAAAAACGCTTTCGGTAGCCGGCCAACAATCTCGAATCCGAAACTCTTCCATAATCGCAGCGCTCGTTCGTTGGTACTTACCACAAAATTGAACTGCATCGCGCGAAACCCGCTCCTCTTGGCGTGCTCCAAGGAGTGCGCGCACATGGCCCGCGCCACGCCCTTCCCCGTCGCTTCTGCCGCAGTTACGTAGCCGCAATTCGCGACGTGTGAACCTCCGCCACGCTGATTTGCCTTTAGAAAGTATGTGCCGACCGCGCGGCCATCCTCTTCCGCGACAAACACTTCGTGGCCATTCGAGAACCAATACGCCAAGCCTTCCTCTCGGCACATATCTCGCGGCAGAGGATACGTTTCGCCAGCACGAATCACGGGCACGAGTATCGACCACACTGTGTCCGAGTCATCCGCTTCAGCTTCGCGCACCGTCAGCATAGAGTAAACTCTGACCGTCTCACCGAGAGAATTGGAATCGAGCCCCGGTTTGCTAGCCTTGAACCCTTATTATCCTTCGCCACCCTCTTCGCCGGCTTCGAGTGCACAGCGGTGCCAAGCTTCGTCTTCTGCGTGATCGGTGCAGAACCACTTTCCGCAGACGCCACAGTGGCACGTTGCTCGACAATCACAGGGTTCGCCCGCCGCAGATAAGGCTTGGCAGACCCATTCGAAGTTTTGGGATAGTGGCTGGTTTTCTTGTTGCAGCATGGTTCCCTCCGGTTCAGCGGATTCTACGCCGTTGGGGAGGGACGGGGTAACGGAAATATGCGGTGGCGGAGTACTAGCCGTTGTTTTTTTTGATCATCGAACGTCTGCGGGTGTAGTTCCCCTAGTCGGGTTAAACACCGACGGAGTTGTTCGTAATCCACTGGAGTCTCAACGAACAGACGCGTAGAATCGCCCAGCAATGGCCAAGCGATTCCCGCCTTTAACTCGCTGCACCGTCTGCGGAAAGAACGGATACAACATCGTAGCCACGAATGCTCAGTGCGGTGAGAGCATCAACGGAAAACGCTGCAATGGCAGGCTCGAGAGCACAACGTGGGAGAGCGATTGGCGTGAATGTCCGTCATGCAATGGTGAGGGTTGTGAGGAGTGTAACCGCGCCGGATGGCTCTTCGCTAGGAAGTAAATAAGACCCGAAATAGCAGTTTTGCGGTTTGGGGACCTATAACACAGACGTAGTCGACGCAATTAACTATGTGCAAGGGATTACAGTGGCCACGGGAAGGAGACTGCGCGAATGAATCCCCAAACACCGATTTCCCCCACGGAAACTCGGACAACTATTGCGATTGACCCTCAAGAACGGGTCCGTCGTCGCGCCTTCGAGATTTACGAGCAGCGCGGAAGAGAAGGCGGTCACGACCTAGACCACTGAAGGCTCCTCATGAGACCTATTCATTCAAACATACCAGGCCCTGGAGATTTTGACCGTACGGGAAGGCGAACCTGAACGACCATCTGTACCGTTTTCGTCACCTCGGGAAAGGAATGTTCTGGCGGAGTGGTAACTGCTTTGTCATTCTAACCAGAAGAGTACCTGACTGACCTGGTGGCCATGAAAAAACGGGTCCTTCATTCACGCAGACACGGTAAACGAGTTGAGACTCCACACGGTGTGTGGGTTCTCTGGAAGTGTGGGCGAACTGAGGACACTTCGAGAGTCAAAGACCTAAGTGTCGGTGGTCTTTTTGTTGAGACATCAAAGATCTGCCCGGTCGATGCAAACGTGGAGCTTCACTTTCTTGTCGAGGATGGGGAAGTTAGGGCCACCGCTACAGTGAGATTTGTCTTGCCGGGAAGCGGACTAGGGTTGCAATTTAAGTCGATTCGCAATGAGGATCAGGCGCGATTCTCCACAATGATCAAACGCCTTTTCCAACCGCAAGACGAACGCAAAGAAGTCATTCCATAAGTACTGAGACGCAAATTTCTTGTTTCGCAGCCCAGCCGATTGAGCAAGAGTGGTTGGTGTCTTCTGCTCTCGAAGGTCGGTTGCTGGGTACGGTGTCCAGCGGATTGGGTTTCCTCTACCAGCGGTCCCCAGCCGACCAGCACCTTCAAGTCACACAAATCTGGCAAACGGGATCAGGAGTTAGCATAGATTTCATCCGAGCCTTGCACAGTGCGGGATTATGATCAGCCACTGAATCCGCTACGAAACAATTCCAAACTGCAATGACCACGGAATCAGTTCACTTGCCGCCGGGCCCGGAGTGGTTCTCGTCGTTGCGCCCGCGTCGCCGCACGTCGATTCCCAGGCGCTTAATCTTCTGGTTCAATGTGGAAAGCGGGATCAAGAAGCGCTCCGCAGCTTCCGTCTGATTCCACCCGCAGCGCTCGAGCATGTCAACAATGATGCGCCGCTCCACCTCGTCCATGATTTGGAACAAAGTGGGATTCGGATTATCCGCAGCCGTACGAGCACCCGCCTCGCCCGGAAGCGGTGGCAAAAATTCAGACATCTGCAAGCGCACACCACGGACGATTTCCTTGCTACGGATGGAATCGGGCAGCAGGTCCACATCGACCCGTTCCTGCGTGGAGAGCACAACCGCGCGTTCCACGACATTTTCCAATTCGCGGACGTTGCCCGGCCAGTCGTAGTCCATCAGCAGTTTCATGGCCCCGGCGGTGAAGTGGCGCATCGGCTTGTTGTTTTCCAGGCAGAAACGCTCCAGAAAGTGCGCCAACAATAGCGGAATGTCTTCCCGGCGCTCGCGCAAGGGAGGCAAGCGCAGGTGAATAACGTTCAGTCGGTGGTACAGGTCCTCGCGGAAGCGGCCTTCTTTTACCAGCGAAAGCAAGTCGATGTTGGAAGCGGCTACAATGCGCACGTCCACCTTGAGCTGCTCAGTCCCGCCCAGTCGCATGAATTCGCGTTCCTGGATTACGCGAAGCAGTTTCGCTTGAGTTTCCGGACTCACCGTAGCGATTTCGTCAAAGAAGATGGTTCCTTGGTCGGCCACTTCGAACAACCCCTTCTTCGAAGAGACCGCGCTGGTAAAGGCGCCCTTGACGTGCCCGAACAACTGCGACTCCAGCAGATCGACAGGAATCGACCCGGTGTTTACCGGCACGAAGGCTTTATCCGCGCGGGGCGATGCAGAGTGAATGGCCTTGGCGATGAGTTCTTTTCCCGTGCCGCTTTCTCCGCTGATGAGGATGGTGGAGCGCGACGGAGCCACTTGCGCCACCAAGTCCAGCAGCGTGAGCATTTTTTCGCCTTTGCCAATGATGTTCGGAAAATTGAATCGCTGCTTCAGTGCGCGCTTCAACTGCACGTTTTCGTCGCGCAACCGCCGTGCTTCCACGGCTTGCGCCACCTGCGCCAGAAGTTCGTCGTTCGACCACGGCTTCGTGATGTAATCCATCGCGCCGCTTTTGAAGGCGGCGCGCGCCATTTCAATCGAGCCGTACGCAGTAATCAGCACGATCGGCAGATGCGGGTCTTGCCGGTGAACATCCTTCAGCAACTCGATGCCGTTCCGATCGGGCAAGCTTACATCCAGCAACATCAGATCGAAGGGACGCTCTTCCAGCCGCGACAATCCCAAAAGCGCCGTCTCCGCGCTGGACACCGCATAGCCCTCGGTCCTCAGCAAAAGCTCCAGGCCCTCGCGAATTTCCGACTCGTCGTCGATTACTAAAATCGAACCTTTAGACATGTACCGCTTTCCTCACTGCTGGGAACTCGACATGGAACGAAGTGCCCCGCCCGGGAGTGGACCGCACATCAATCTTTCCGGAGTGTTCCTTGATGATTCCATAACTCACGCTGAGCCCGAGCCCGGTCCCCCGGCCACCCGGTTTCGTGGTGAAGAACGGATCGAAAATCTTATTGATGTGCTCGCGGGAGATCCCGTTGCCTGTGTCGGCCACTTCAATTTCGACCGTGCCATTGTGTGCGGCCGTGCGCACCTCCAACATCCCACCAAGTGGCATGGCGTCGCGCGCATTCAGGAACAAATTCAGAAAAACCTGCTGTAGCTTGTTGGCAGATCCGCGAACTTTCGGCAGGGACTCACCCAATTGTTTGACCACTTGAATTTGCGCGGTCTTCAAGGGATGCGCCACCAGCGAAAGTGTTTCCTCCACAACATGGTTGACGTCCACATCGCCAAGGTCGGCGGAACCCGTACGCGAGAAGTTCAGAAGATTGTTCACAATTTCACTGGCGCGGAACGTTTGCTTCACAATTTTATCGATGATGGCGTGCCGGGGATCTCCCTCGGGCATCTGCTTGGCCAGCATCTGAATGTAATTCGAGATAACCGCGAGCGGCGTATTCACCTCGTGGGCCACGCCTGCGGCGAGCAATCCCAAAGACGTGAGTTTCTCCGTTTGTGACATCTGCTCTTCCATGTGCTCGCGTTGTGTCACGTCATCGAACAGCAACAAACGGCCGATCTTTTCGCCGGATTTGCTGACCAGCGGGGTGATGGAAACATTGAGCACTACGGACCGGCCGCCTTGCACGAGTCGATGCTTATAGATGCCGGTGACTTGTTCTTCGTCACCACGTGCCTCGATTTCCAGGACCAAATCCTGCGGCAGAATCTGTGGGAATGGTTTTCCTACCGCGTCGTTCTGGCTCACACCGGTGAGCTGCTCCATTTTGCTGTTCCAGGCATCCACGGTGCCCAGCAGGTCTACGGCGAACACGCCAACGTTCAGCGATTCCACGATGTTCTCGCTGAAATCCTTGAGCCGCGCCACTTCCAGAGCTTTCTGCTCCAGTGAGGTGTACAGCTGCGAGTTGTCCAAAGCAATGGCCACGTAGCCCGCGATGGTTTGGATCAGCTCAACGTCGTCACTCGACAGATAGTCACCGTCCACGGTTTTGCCCAAACCCAACACTGCGACGGTGTGATCGCGAATGCGGCACGGAATGAAATAGTTTAGTTCCAACTGCTCGAGGGTGCGCCGCACGGAATCGCTGACATCGCGCGCGCTTTTGGGCGATTCGAAGAAAACGGGCCCGCTGGAAAATTCCGACCGCGTCGCGTTGATGAAGCTCAGGTCTAAAGGTTCCACCAAACGAACACCCATGGAACGCGCCAAGCGCATCTCCCCAGCCCGCTGAGGATCTTCCACGAATATCGCCAAACGATCGACCAGCAAGGTCTGCGACACCCGGTCCATCACCGAACCGAGCATGGGCTCCAGTCTCACTTCATTTGTAAGCGTGCGGCCGAACTCAATCAGCGTTCGACGGTAATTCAGCCGGTCGCGATAAAAGAACCGATCGAGTCGCGCTTGAATGCCTTCGCGGAACGGTTGGAACAAAAATGCGGCGATCACGATGGCGATCATGCCGGCCACCGGCCCGCTGGTTTGCGCGTGGAAAATTTCCGCGATCAGCGCGACCAGTCCGAAGTAAATCGCCGCTACTGCCGCAGTCGCCGCCGTGTATGCCAAGCCGCGCTTGAAAATGATGTCCACGTCCATCAACCGGTAACGGATAATGGCGTAGCCAAAACACAACGGAATCAATACCAGCGAAATCACCGAATACTGCATCCACGAGCGCGCCTGCGGATCGTAGAGGTACGGCAGAACATAAAACAGCGCGAACGGCAGGCTGCCTGCCAGGGTGCCGCCGGTCAGCCATTTCAGCTGCTGGCGCAAAACGCCCGAGCGCGTGCGACGATAACTGAAATAGAACACCAGCGCAGCCGCCAGGAAGTACACCGCCAGAAACGCGTATTCAATCTGTTCCAACACCACCCGCGAGCGGATCGACGGAACAAAGCCCAACGCATTCGTTGCCGTGAGCACGTGAATGGCGAGCAGCGCCGCAGGCACGGCGTAGACCGCCGCAATTTTCAGGATGGATTTGTGATCTTTGCCGGTGCGACCGGGAAAGACCAGCGCAAAGTGCAGCAGCAGCGTGGGCGCGAGCATCTGCGCCGCCACTCCCGCCCAATACACTTCCAGGTCGAATACGTCCAATTTGCCGCTGTAGTGGAACGAGTACAGAATGAAAGAAACCAGGCAAAACACATAGAAATGAACCGCGCGCGGAGCGTTCCACCGGCGGATAAAAATGAACAGTCCAATAAACAAATACAGCAAGCCGACAATGCGTTCGTAGTTTTCTACGGCTAACGGTTTTGGCGCAGGCGCCGTGATCAGCCGCGCCTCGAAATCCTCGCCGTTGCGCATCAGCTTGTACCGCACCTGGGTCCAAAGTCCGGCGCGGAACAACCGCTGAGTTACGTGCTTCTCATTCGGAACGGCGATGTCGTCGATGGCCAGAAGCTGGTCACCCGGACGAATGCCCGCAGCAGCGGCCGGCGAGTTTGGGATTACCTTCCAGGCGACGATACCGGCGGTGGTATCGGTCCATGCCACGCCGTCGTCCACCAGGTCATAGTGGGTGCGCTGCAGGAAGTTGAGCCAAGCAAAAATCACCGCCGTCAAGGTGGCCAGTGCCAAGACCACCGCACCTACGCTGACACGGAGACTTTCCTTCATTTCAACAGGTACCGCCAATAAATACTCTAGACCCTTTAGTGGAGCAAGTCCTGTTCCAATCTTCGGTAGATCTGGTTTTTAATAATTGGTATAAATTCAACAGTTTACAGGGAAACAAAGGGGACAGTCGCGGGGACTTCCACTTTCTGGTAGGCGGGATACAGCTTTCCAGAACCCCTTAGCCCTTCAGAATTGCAGGCTCAGCCCGCCCCGGAAGCTTCGAAACGCAGGGACCAGCACCACTTGTCCGTCCCGCGTATTGACGGGGACGTTCCCTTGGGCCAAGAGGTTGTCGCACTCGGCGTTCGCCTCCCAATGACCGACGCTCGGCCAAGGCAGTGGCTGGCGAATGCCGATTTGCAGATAAGGGCTGATGTCGTAGATCGCTTCCCCATAAGGATCAACGCGAGAAAGTGCCAGGCCGTTGATCCACTTATACCCAACGGTGAACCGCGTCTTGGTGACGGGTACCTTGCCGCTGAGTTTCATGGCAACGGACTGGCGTCGCACCGTAGCCAAGGCGTCCCGCAAATCCCCGTCGGCCACTGTGACCGGCGCCAAAGCGCCGGAGAATGCGTAGATCGCGGTCCACTCCAAATCGTCGGTTATTCTCTCGCGCAGCGCCGCGCGTGCGCCCCAGGAAACGGACGAACCTCCATCATAGGCGAACAAATTCGAATAAGCGGGGAAGAAGTCCGAGGGCAGGTTATAACCCTTCCCATAGATCGCCACGTTGGAGTTGTCGTCGTGGAACGCCGCAATCTGCAACATGCTGTGGTTATCCAGCTTGCGGTCAACGGCCAATTCGGCGTGCCGGCCACTCTCGAGCACCGCTTTTCCGTCGCGCCACAACAAAGTCGGGAAAGAGTCCAACTGATTCATGGCATCCGACAAAACGCTGGGGCTATGGGTCTCGGTCAAGGCGGCCACGGCGTTATCGTCATTGGTCACGGTAGCGGGCAAAGCGGCGTAGATCGCATCCACATACCAATTCTGGGATACCTGAGTCTGCAGGTCGAAGCGCGGACGAAGGCTCCAAGCCGACGCGCCTACACCCACCAGCACGTACTCGCCTCCGCCCCGCAACAGGATGTGGTCTGTGAGCTTGACGGTGCCGTTCTGATCGATGCGCACACCACGAAACATCAAACCGGTGGGTCCGACTTTTGCTTCGCGAAGAACGAGGGTGCTCTGGGGGGCATCGGCCTGCGAACCCATGGGCAGCCACACCGTCGCCAATCCTCCGGCCTGGTCATCATCGTCGTAGCTGGCCTGTCCCGCGAACACCACGTGGCTATCCGTGGCGTAGCGATCGTCGTAAGCGAACATGGTGCCGGGTGCGCCGTCGTAGTTGGAGACCGAGCCGGGACGCCGCGCACCGTCCGTAAATTCCAGGCGTCCGGTTTGCCGCGCGGGGCCCAAATCCGCCACCACCGAAGAACTGTTATCGGAATCATCTTCGTGCCATTGCAGCACCGGCCGCATTCCGGAGGCCGAGCGCAACACCCACTTCCAGTCGTCCGGTTCCACCGTGCCATTTGCGGGCGGACGCCGCAATTCCTCGATCGACGTGAACAGCGATTCCAACTCAATGCGCACGACCGTGGTCAAATTCGCTGAAATATGAATGTGCTTTTCGAGCGCGGGCAAAAATCCTGCCAGCGTGACGCGGACCGTGTAATCCCCGACGGGCAAATTATCGGCGCGGAAATAGCCGTCTGTGTTGGTCAGCAATTGGTGAGACAAGATGACGCCGGGCGCTTCGGCAAGAACCTCGACAGTCGCGCCCAACTGAGGAATACCGCCAGGATCGTGCACGATGCCGGAGATCGTTCCCGCTGTGGATTTGTGATTAGCTTGGGCTGTCGCGCGAGGCGCGCTGACACACACACCCAGCGTTGCCAATAGAAAACCGAAGCACAGAAGCGGGCTGTGCCTCACCTCGACTACCTCCCTGGCGTCACGTTCGCCGCAGCCTTCTGCTCCACTGGGGCCGTGATCGTAAAATCCGCTGAACGAGAAATCGTGCTCTGGGCCAACTTGTCGGTCGCACTGACTTCGAGAGTATACTTCCCGGGCGTCAATGTGGCTAGCGGCAAAAGCCGCTCAATAGTGACCTGCTCTCCGGTCTGCTTCATCTCCGCCGACGTTTCCTTAAACTGCATCACCTGCTGGTCGCCGCGCTTCACGGTATAGACGAAACTCGCGTCAGACTTGTGCGTCTTGTCGTCGGGCTTCAGGTTGTAGATCTGCACATAGATTCCCATTTTCTCTTGGGGAGTGAAGGTCGCGTCGAGCTTTGGACGCACCTTCGAAGAACCCAGCACGAATTGGCCGGCACCTACCTGCTTCGCCGGAACATGCTCGATTTGATCCGCAAGGATGAGCGAACTGGCTTCCAGTTTGTCGTCGCCATAGCGAGGTACCGCCAAGCGCGTGTTGACCGCGCCCACATTGCCGCTATCCACATCCTTGATCACCAGGTCCAGCCGGTATAACCCCGGGCGCAGCGGCAAAGCCTTCTGATAAATCGACTTTTGCTTGACCGCCATCGGAAACAGGGAATCCGGATAGTCCTTGATCACGGCATCTTCGAAGGTCTGGATCACCTTGCCGGACACAGAACTCACGCGCCCGAAAATATTCATTTCCGCCGAGTGCACGCCATCTTTGGCTTTAAACGAAAGCTGGCTGTTGGGAACCTGCACAGAGATCGGAACCAAGACGGTGTCGTCCGTCACTTTCAGAAAGTCCGTCTGGTATTGAAAGCGCAGCGAATCGCGCACCATGCGAGAAGTGACGATCGCTTCCAAGTCCTTGTACTTCACTTCCGGCGGACGCTGTACCTTGGCATACAGTTCCAAGCGGTTGAATTCTTCCAAGCTGGCTGGCGTGCCGCCCAGAGCCGTGGGCAGGTTCGTGCCGTCAGAACGCGTGAAACGGTCCGTCTTCGACGCCATACCCATCGATTCCAAAAGGCTCAAGCCCGCGCCCGGAACGTGCAGCAACGCGTCCTTTTCGGATGGGTCCATGGTCAGGTGATACTCGCCGCTGCCCGTGGGATCGACGAATTCCAGAATCACGTTTTC
>DATJOO010000018.1:0-38539 GCA_035506955.1 Verrucomicrobiia bacterium | reverse complement strand
GGGGTCGTCCGATATGATGTCGATTTCGCGGCTCGCACATGCACTTATTACGGAACGGAGAACGAAGAGTACATAGAGAGCTACCCTGTCGTCGACGTGCGGTAGGTTCTTAGGTCTGGTGAGGCGAGAAATCGGAAAAGTACGGAATAGGGCTATGGAGGCTTTCGATCTGGATGGCGGAGGACATGGAGGTAAGGAATATAGGGCGTAGAGATAACGGTGTGGATGTGGACTGCTGAGCGCGCCGGCAAGAGATGGATTCCTGAGGGGTGCGAGGGTAGCAGTGGGGAGGAAACGCCAAGATGACAAGGGGCTTACATTTTTGTCATGTAGCGGACGAGGAAGGCAAAGGGGGTGGTTCTGTCGAGTCGGTCGGCTGGTTCGTCAGCGTTGCAAGTGCTCAATTGCGTAGCACGACCGTGTTGAACATCCGCGCAAGGAATTACGTATGATGAGGTAAGGGCGTCGGTTGAAGAAGGGCGGTTCTATGCAAACCTTCTGGCAGGATCTGCAGTATGGCGCGCGGCTGCTACGGAAGAATCCCGGATTTTCAATAATTGCAATTTTGACGCTGGCGTTGGGGATTGGGGCGAACACGGCGTTGTTTTCCGTAGTGAACGGCGTGTTGCTCAGTCCCTTGCCCTACCAAGAACCGGAGCGATTGGTCGCGGTGTATACGTCGCGGGCGGAATTTGATCGCGGATCAATCTCCTATCCAAATTTTTTGGACTGGCGGCGGGGCAACCGCTCGTTCACGCAGTTGGCGGGGTATCGCGGGGATGATTTCAATCTGACCGGGCAAGGCGATCCGGAGCGGCTGGATACGGAAATGGTGTCGGCCACGTTCTTTTCGCTGCTCGGAGTGCGGCCCGTAGTGGGACGACTGTTTACGGAACAAGAAGACCAGTTGGGTGGAGCGGCGGTAGCGTTGATCAGCGAAGGATTGTGGAAACGAAAGTTCGGCGGGGCGGCGGACGTGGTGAATAAGGCTGTGGAGTTGAATGGATCGGTGTACACGATCGTCGGAGTGATACCCGGCAACTTCCACTTCCGGAATAACAATTTTTATGAAGACAAAGATTTGTATGTGCCCATCGGGCAATGGAAAGAACCATTGTTCCAGGACCGGCGCGCGGGAATGGGCATGGATGCTGTGGGGCGATTGAAGTCCGGAGTGACGCTGGAGCAGGCGAAAGCGGACATGACGAGTGTGGCGACCCAGTTGGCGGAGATGTATCCAGATAGCAACAAGAACAGCGGAATCACGTTGGTGCCATTGAAGGAAAACGTGGTGGGGCAGGTGCGGGGATCGCTGCTGCTGCTGTTGGCGGCGGTGGGGTTCGTGCTGCTGATTGCGTGCGCAAACGTGGCGAATCTGCTGTTGGCGCGGTCGACCGGACGCACGAAAGAATTTGCGATTCGCGCAGCGCTGGGAGCAGGACGGGCGCGGATGGTGCGGCAACTGTTGACCGAGAGTGTGCTTTTGGGAGCGGGAGGAGGGGTCGTGGGACTGTTGGTCGCGGCGTGGGGCACGAAGGCGGCGATCAAGGCACTCCCTGACGCGTTGCCGCGGGCGGAGGAAATTCATGTGGATGGCCGGGTGCTGCTGTTCACGTTTGCGGCATCGATACTGGCGGCGGTTCTGTTCGGCTTGATACCCGCATGGAAGACCGCGCGAACGGAGATTGGAGAAACGCTGAAAGAAAGCGGACGTGGAGGAAGCGGGGCGCGGCACCGCGCGCAGGGCGTGATCGTGGCAGTGGAGATGGCGTTGGCGCTGGTGCTGTTGACTGGCGCGGGATTAATGATGCGGAGCCTGGGGAATTTGTGGAGTGTGGATCCGGGATTCGATGCGCGGAACGTGATGAACTTCAGCGCAGCGGTGGGAGAGCCGACGGGGAAAACTCCAACGGAAATTCGTGAGGCGCTGAGGGGCTATCAAAGAGTGCTGGAGGGGATACCGGGAGTGGAGGCCGCGTCGATGACCGGAGGAGCCACTCCGATGAGTGGAGACTCCGAGTTGCCGCTGTGGCTGGACTCGGAAGCGAAGCCGGCGACGGAATCGGAGATGAAGGTGTCGCTGTTTTACATCGCGCAACCGGATTATCTGAAAGTGATGAGAATTCCGCTGAAGCGGGGACGGTTCCTGGAAGAGCAGGATAATGAAAAGTCGCGGTTTGTGACGGTGATTGACGAGGAATTTGCCAAGCGATTTTTTGGGGATAAGGACCCCATCGGGCGGCATGTGAACTTCGACATTTTGAATCTGAACGCGGAAGTGGTGGGTGTGGTGGGACACGTAAAGCAGTGGGGTATGGACGAAAACCCAAGCAATTCGATTCAGGCGCAATGCTATTTCGCGTTGGCACAACTGCCGGATTCGATCATGGCCATGCTGGCGCACGGGTTCCCGGCGATGGTGCGGCTGAATCCGACCATGGTGAACAGCGTAGCGCCGATCCGGCAGGCTCTGTGGAAGGTGAACAGCCAACTGGTGATTCATGACGCGAAGATGATGAGCGAGATCGTGGCCGATTCGCTGGCGGAAAAGCGTTTTGCGATGATGCTGCTGGGAGTGTTTGCAGTGCTCGCAACTGTTCTTTCGTGCGTGGGTATCTACGGAGTGATTTCGTACATAGCGGGCCAGCGCACGCAGGAGATCGGGATCCGGATGGCCATGGGGGCGGGACGGCGGGACATTTTGTGGATGATGCTAAGCGAGGCAGGCCGGATGGCGTTGGTGGGAGTGGGCGTGGGACTGGTTGCGTCTTTTTTGCTAACCAGGCTGATGAGCAAGATGGTGTTTGGAGTGACCACGCATGATCCATTGACGTTTGGCGGAGTGGCGGCGCTGCTGACACTGATCGCAGTTGGAGCATGCGTAGTGCCCGCGCAACGTGCCACGCGGGTCGATCCGGTGGTGGCGTTGCGTTACGAATAGAAGAGCCGGCCGCTTCGGAGTTGAAGTGGCTGCTAGCCCTCGCGCTCGGAGCGGTCAACTCCGAAATTAGCGTTGATTTCAGCGCGGCTGAGACACGCGGTCTACGGTCTCAGGCGGAGGCTTTCTGCGACCTGGCTGCCCGCATCTGCTGGGTCCACTGGCGCATGGCCTCAACGGAGCCAGGGGAAGCAGTTTCGATGAACTTCTCAAAGCGTTGCGCCGCCTGTTCCAGGTTTGCGAGGAATAGCTTTTGATGGAACATTTCGCGCATCTTTGGGACAACCAGCTTGATGCGTTCCCAGACGCCATAAAATTCACCGGAGGTCTCGAAGAAAAGCTGCTCATGAAGCAAACCGTGATTCAGATAAGCGCAGGCTTGCTCCCAATAGCTGGTGACCATCATGAAATAAGAGCCTTCTTGCGAGCCGAATGCGGCGACACGAAGGCTATCCTCTAAGGTGTCGGCGAAATAGTTTTTCACGAACCAGTCACGCGCTTCGCGAAGCTTGGGTTCGCGGCGCAAATCATACAACTGAAGCTGAAGTTGACCTTGCTCAAAGGTTGGTTTGTCGGCCATATGGGTTTCTCCCGTGGAAAAAGTCGCAGAGGAGCCTAGCGAACCGCGAGTAGCGACGCAACAGGAATTTTAAGCAACGCGCCAATGACTCCAGGGGCGCTACTTGACGGGGGTGGCGTGGAGACGTTTAGGCCCGGCTTCGCGGATGTGAGCGGGGCATTCGTGGAGCATAAGTTTGAAATTTTCGATGAAGCGTGCGGCGAGCGCATCGTACTTCTGGAAATATTCGTCGCGGCTGGGCCAGGTGTTGACGGGATCGAGAATCGCGGGTGGAACGCCGTCACATTGCGTGGGCATATCAAAGCCAAAGACGGGGTCCTTTTTGTGAGGGACATTCAGCAACGAGCCACTGAGAGCGGCGTTCAGCAGCGCGCGCGTATGCTGAATGCTGATGCGCCTGCCGACACCGAATGAACCGCCGGTCCAACCGGTGTTCACGAGCCAAACGTGAGCATGGTGCTTCTGGATTTTATTCTTTAACAATTCCGCATAGGCCAGCGGGTGATGAACCATAAACGGGCCACCGAAGCAGGTGCTGAAGGTCATTTGCGGCTCGATGCCGAGACCAATTTCGGTGCCGGCAATCTTGCTGGTGTAGCCAGAAATGAAGTGGTAGATGGCCTGATCGGGGGTGAGCCGGGAGATCGGAGGCATCACGCCGGAAGCGTCGCAAGTAAGGAAGATAACGTTTTTGGGATGGCCGGCGCGCTTTTCAGGGAGATGATTGGCGATGTAAGAGAGCGGATAGGCAGCGCGAGTGTTTTCGGTGACGGTGTCGTCGTTGAGGTCGAGATGACGGGAGACGGTGTCGAAGGTGACGTTTTCGAGAATGGTGCCGAAATGGCGGGTGCAAGCAAAGATTTGGGGTTCGGCGTCTTCAGAGAGGCGAATGACTTTGGCGTAGCAACCGTCCTCGAAATTGAAAACACCATTGTCGCTCCAGCCGTGCTCGTCGTCGCCGATGAGGCGGCGTTTGGGGTCGGCGGAGAGAGTGGTTTTACCGGTGCCGGAAAGGCCGAAGAAAATGGCCACATCGCCATCCGAGCCGACGTTGGCGGAGCAATGCATGGAGAGCACACCCTGGAGAGGAAGTAAGAAATTAAGGACGGTGAAAATGGTCTTCTTGATTTCGCCCGCGTAGCTGGTGCCGCCGATGATTGCGAGACGCTCGCGGAAATTAATAATGATGAAGGTTTCGGTGCGAGTGCCGTCCGTCATAGGGGAAGCCTGAAAACCAGGAGCGGCAATGACCGTGAATTCGGGAACGTGGTGCTGCAACGCATCGGTGTTGCGGATTTTCAGGAACATGGTGCGGGCGAAGAGCGAGTGCCAGGCTTTTTGCGTAATGATGCGCACGGGGAGACTGTAGTCGGGATCGGATCCGGCGAAGCAGTCCTGGACGAAGACGTCGCGGCCCTGGAGATAGCCCTGAAGGCGGGTGAGCAGGGCGCTGAAACTTTCCCCGGTGAAGGGACGATTGTATTCGCCCCACCAGATTTTGTTTTCGGTGGACTCTTCGCGGACGACGAACTTGTCGGCAGCGGCACGCGCGGTGTGCTTACCGGTGTTGACGACGAGCGGACCGAGATGCGAAAGCGAACCTTCGGAGCGAAAGATGCTTTCTTCGTAGAGCGCGGGGGTGGGGAGGTTCCAGTACACGCGGCGCAGATTGACGAGGCCGTGGTTGGCGAGGGCGTAATTGCTGGCAAGCTTGCCGGCTTCGCGGACCGCGGGAGATTGCACGTCGAGGTAGATGTTCATAGCCAGTCCCTCACGAGCTTGTGATCGCCAAGGTAGAGTTCGTTGGCGGAATTGGGATCGAGGGCCCACTTGATGCGGTCGAGACCTTCGGTGATGTCTTTGGGGGCCCCACAATAGCTGAGACGCAGGTGGCCTTCGAAGCCGAACTCCTTGCCAGGAACGGTGACGACGCGAACCTTTTCCAGGAGGAATTCGGAGAGCTTCTGCGAATCCTTCATATAGGCGGAGAAATCGGGGAAGCAGTAGAAAGTGCCCTCGGGCTTGTGGACTTTCACGCCGTCGAAGGCATTGAGGCGGTCGATCATGATGTTGCGATTATTTTCGAGAGTGACGCGTAGGCTCTCCACCGAGGACTGCACGCCATTGAGGGCGCCGACGGCTGCCCATTGCGAGGGAGCGGAGGGGCCGGAAGTTTGCTGCGATTGAATGGTGGCCATGGCGGAGATTAAAGGTTGAGAGGCTATGGCCCAGCCGATGCGGAAGCCGGTCATGGCGTACATCTTGGAGACGCCGTTGATCACGATGATCTTGGACTCTTCGAGGGAGCACTTCATGAAGTCGTAGCAGATGGGCGCGCCGTTGTGGTCGAAAGTGAGGCGATTGTAAATGTCGTCCATGATCAGGTAGAGATTTTTCTTCTCGCAAAACTCGACCATTTCCTGGATGAATGGTTTGGGGTACATGACACCGGAGGGATTGTTGGGACTGTTGAGGATGATGGCTTTGGTGTACGAACCGACGGCGGCGGCGATTTCTTTGACGGTTGGGAAAAAGGTGCCGTCCTCGGGTTTGACCACGACCGGAACACCGCCCGCGAGCTTGACCATTTCGGGGTAGCTGACCCAGTAGGGCGCAGGGAAAATCACTTCTTCCTTGGGATCCAGAATGGCGTGCAGTAAGACCATGAGGGCTTGCTTGGCGCCGCCGGAGATGATGATGTTGCCGGCATGGACGACCTTTTTGTAGTGATCCTCGGTGTAGCGAACGATAGCTTTTTTGAGGGCGGGGATGCCGTCTGGAGCGGTGTAGCGGACTTCGCCAGTATTGAGAAGCGAAGTGCAATTGATTACCGCGTCAATGGGAGCTTTGCTCTTGGGCTCGCCGCCGCCAAGGTGGATGACGGGCTCACCCTTTTCGCGCAAAAGTGCGGCAGTTTCGTTGAGTTTGAGGGTGGCGGACTCTTTTAGGGAACGCGCCAACTGGCTGAGGCTCATAGATACACCTTTCCCAAAGCAGTGGAGGGGAGCGAGCCATCACTGCGCATGCAGAGCCATGTTAAAGGGGGATGAAGAGCGAAGCTGTGACGGATTACCCGAAGGAGAAAATGGCGGAGAGGGTGGGATTCTGTTCCAGGAGGTCCTGAAAATCCCAGTGATGATGGGAAAAGCTAACCCTAATCGCGTCAAACGCTATCTTGCGTGAAATTCGTTTTGCCATTGGCATTGGAGAATCTGATCTCTCCAATTTCACTCGATTCCTGACGGAACCCTTACGGAATGTGGTCTATTCGCCGTGGGGACCGACGAGTTTCTCTGAGCGTTTGCCACTTCAACAAAAGGCGCGTTTTTCAGGCAACTGGCAGGCAGAGACATTCAACCGCTACAACGGTTTAGCAAGTAGAAAAGTCCCAGCGCCTGTTGCTCGGAATCAATAACTTAGGACGTCCGATAAGGCCAATTTTCGGGTCGGCAATCCAGTTTTTGGGAACAACTGTTCCCCAAACTGTTCCCCACTCCTTTCTACACATACCGAGCTTTCCTCACACTCGCTTAGCACCGCTAAAAGCTCATTTCAACGAAAAGCCGACAATCATCCAAGTCCCTGCAGCCACCGCTCGTGCAATATGCAAGATCACTTCGACGCGACAACCGGCTTCACTTGCTCGTATTCCGGGTTTTTCCATAGCGCGCTGCGATGCTCCAGAATATCAGAGGTAACCTGCGCCACCTCGTCGCCGTAGTACTTCGCAACGACGTGTAGTGCCAGATCGATGCCCGAGGTCAAGCCGCCGGCGGTGGCGATTTTGCCGTTCTCCACGTAGCGGGTTCCACTGACGAAGTGCACAGCGGGATATTGCTTCTGCATGCTTTGCAGAAAATAATGATGGGTGGTGGCAGTTTTGCCGTCGAGCAATCCATACTGCGCCAGTACCTCAGCACCAGTGCACACCGACATGGTCTCATCGGCAGTGGCCGAATTGGCCAATAGCCACGCTTTCTGGGCCACGCTGCGTCCGCGTTGCGCGGGGATTACAATAACCTGCGGTTTAGGCGCATTGTCAAAAGTGTAGTTGGGTACGATGGTCAGTCCATTGGCGTCCACTGGCTTCAACGAATCGGATACGGTGTACGTGTTGAACGGCATTACCATGTCATCGCCATCCGCTTCATGCCACGGCTTGCCTTTGGTTGTAAGCATGGCGCCGCGGAAGACCTCCCACGGGCCCGCGATATCCATGACATCCGCACCCTCCGAAATCAGGACCGCTACATTGATCTTGCCCGAAGCTGGCGGCTTCAGCGAACCGGTTTGGGCGGTGGGAGATGGTGAATTGTTGGACGTCTGCGCGTGACTCACGGGGGCTAGCAGGTCAAGCATTCCCACGATCACCGCGGCCATCCAGAGTCCGTTGGCCTTGCTTCGCATGGAGTCCTCCAGAAGACATTGCCTGTACGAGACAAGACGATAACTCCATAGAGAGAAGTCCCAAATGACATTCATCCGGCACTTCCGGACATGATTTTTTGTTAGAGTGGGTAAGCCCCAGATCGCCGGAGGCATGTCGTTCCAGACAGACGGTTGTCTGGCTAATTTGATGAGACAAAAACGTGAGACCCAAACACATTGTTATTGTGGGATATGACAACCTCGCCAGCCTTGACCTGACAGGGCCCCTGGAGGCGTTCAGTAGGGCATTTTTTGAGGACTCGAGCGGTATCCCACAGCCCTGCTACAAGGTCACGATTGCAGCATTAAGCACAAAAACGTTCCGCTCGATGTCCGGGTTGCGCATGACCGCTTCCTGCATCCTAAGCTCTTTGCGCAACATAGATACGCTTCTCATTCCTGGTGGCCCGGGCATCCGCCTCTCTTCCTCTGGCCCCAAACTGGCAGATTGGATCAGCCGCCGGGCCCACGGCATTCGCCGAATTGTTTCGGTGTGCACCGGCGTTTACGCAATCGCGCCAACCGGACTGCTTAACGGGCGCCGAGTGACAACCCACTGGAAGTTCGCCGCCGAGTTGGCCGGCCGCTTTCCCGCATTGAAGGTTGATGCCAATGCGCTCTACATTCGCGACGGCAAGTTCTACACTTCGGCGGGTATCACCGCAGGAATCGACCTCTCCTTGGCATTAATTGAAGAAGACTTTGGACCTCGAATCGCGCTAGCCGTGGCGCGCGAACTGGTGGTCTACATGAAGCGGCCCGGAGGACAAGAGCAGTTTTCCGAGCCGTTAAAGTTTCAGGTTTCTACCACGAACCGCTTCGCCGATCTCGCGACATGGATGGTGGGACGCCTCAACAAGGACCTTTCTGTGGAGGCAATGGCAGAACAAACCAGTCTATGCCCGCGGCAGTTCTCCCGGCGATTCCGGGGAGAGTTCAACAGCAGTCCCGCCGCGTTTGTGCAGCGTCTCCGGTTGGACGAGGCACGCAAACGGCTATCTGATCCTGGCTCTAGTGTGAAGCGCGTCGCCGAATCGGTTGGTTTTCACGATCCCGACAGTTTTCGCCGAGCATTCATGCGACGGTTCGGCGTTCCGCCTGCTCACTATCGCAGCCGTTTTGTAACCGGCGCAGAGAGTTAACCTTACTGAAGTGGCGCCGCGGGCCAGATCAGGTTCGTATCTGTAGTCTGCAAAGACCTATTCGTGGATGAACCACGGAAACATGACCACTGCGAAGTTTGCGAAACATGGTTCTGCGCGGCCCACATCGAGGACGAAGCATGGCACCAATCCGTGGGTTCGTGTCAACGCAGGTAGAAATGTCCGGTTTTCGCAAAGCAAGAATGTCCGCGCTGTGGCGGTGGCCGACTCGCTCATCGGACGGACCATTTCGCATCGTCAGCGATCTGAGTGGCGCAAATTCGAGAGAAATCTGGAATGCAGACTGCTGACGGTCGGCTGCTTGAGAGCGGGATGGCACGAGGCACAGTTTCTGGGACACGAGTTGGACACGTGGGTTCAGCGCGTGAGCGCAGTGACTTTTTTGCCGAGGGCTAGAAATACTTCGGGTTTGGTTGAGGCAAATACGTGCATGGCGCGTGCTATGGCTCCGGTCCAACCTGTTTGGTGACCAGCTCCAATCCCGGCGCCATTGTCTCCATGGAAATATTCATAGAAGAGCAGGTAATCCCGCCAGTGCGCGTCTTGTTGGAACTTTTCGTTCCCACCGTACACCGGGCGGCGACCCCTTGTGTCGCGAAGGAAAATACTTTCAAGGCGGCGAGTGATTTCTTCCGCCACTTGAAACAAATTCATCATTCGTCCAGAACCCGTGGGGCACTCGATGATGAACGAGTCGCCATAGTAGGCGTAATACTGCAGAAGCGAACGAATGATCATGGTGTTTACTGGCATCCAGATGGGCCCGCGCCAGTTCGAGTTGCCTCCAAACGTACCGTCATTCGACTCCGCGGGTTGGTATGAGACACGATATTCGCGGCCGCCCGCTTGCAGCACGTACGGATGTTGTACATGGCGGCGAGAAAGCGCCCGAATGCCATAAGCACTGAAGAATTCGTTCTCGTCGAGCATGATGGAAAGCACACGCCGTAGATTCTGCTCGTTCAAAATCGCACACAAATGGCGGCCGGTTGGCCCAACTTTGCGTGGATCGTGAATGAACGCAGTCAGTTCCGGGCGCGCTTCAGCGAATTTTCGTAGATGTCGCGCCGCTCGTGGGAATTTGTCGATCAAATGGCGGTCGAACACCGTAACCGCGCAGAGGGGCAATAACCCTACCATCGATCGAACCTTTAGACGGAAGCCGCTGCCATCCGGGAGACGCAAAACATCGTAAAAGAACCCGTCCTCCTCGTCCCACATGCCTACGTCGCCGCCGGCATGAATCATCGATGCCGCGATCCATAAGAAGTGTTCCAAGAATTTAACGTACATGTCGCTGTAGACGGGACGATAGGTCGCGAGCTCATCGGCGATTTCCAGCATGTTTTGGCAATAGAGCGCCATCCACGCCGTGCCGTCGGCCTGATCCAGGTAACCACCGGTGGGGAGAGGCGCACTTCGATCAAAGACCCCGATATTGTCCAAGCCGAGAAAGCCACCCTCAAAAACGTTATTGCCGGAACGATCTTTGCGATTCACCCACCAATTGAAATTCAGCAACAGTTTGTGAAAGACGCGCTCAAGCCAGTCGAGATCACCTTGCTGGTTGAGCTTTTGGCCCAAACGATAGGTGAAGATTGCGGACCAAGCGTGTACGGGTGGATTTACGTCGCTAAAATTCCATTCGTACGCGGGGATTTGTCCATTCGGGTGCATGTAATCTTTGGACAAAATCATTTCCAGTTGCTGTTTTCCAAAATCTTCATCCACCAGCGCAAGCGCGATGACGTGAAACGCCAAATCCCAAGCGGCGTACCAGGGATATTCCCACTTGTCTGGCATCGAAAGGATGTCCGCGTTATACATGTGGTACCAGCGGTCGTTTCGATTTCCTCGACGCGCCGTTTGAAACGGGCTGGCGTGGTGCTCTTTCAGCCACTCATTCAGGTTGTAGTTGTAAAACTGTTTGGACCACAGCATTCCCGCCAACGCCTGCCGGAAGACCCGTGCTTGATCCGGCGTGAATGAAGACGGAGTGATGGCATCGTAGAACCGGTCCGATTCCTTGCTCCGCGTTTGCATTATTTCGTCGAAACGGCTGCCAAAGGGGAGTTCACACGTTCCGCTTTGACTCAGTCGCAAACGGATTGTTTCGGATTTGCCAGGCGCAATCGTAAATTTGGAATGGGCCGACGCCTTAGTGCCGGTAGCACCGGGATTTATGGCATCCGTTTGGCCGTGGATTAAGTAGTTGTTGATACCGTCTTTCACATAAGGTGTGGCGTTTGCGGTGCCATAAATCCGTTGGCAATTGGTTTCGTTTTCTGTGAAAAGAAGGCTCGCGGCATTCTCACAGTACAGGAAACGATCGCCGAGATCCGGATGGAAGGCCTTCATCGCACAGCTGCTGTTCAGCGTGTTGACCTGGCCAAGCGAGGGTTTGACGACGTTCTCACCGTAAGCCCAATTGTTCCTGAACCATAAGGTAGGCAGCACATGGAGTTCAGCTGCCTCCGAGCCACGATTCCAAACTGTAATTTGAACAAGAATCTCTTCAGCACTTTCTTTTGCATACTCGACAAAAATATCGAAGTAGCGATCGTCGCCAAACACTCCGGTATCAAGCAACTCATATTCCAGTTCATTCCGATTCCGGCGCCGGTTTGTTTCTACCAAGTCGGCGTAAGGAAAAGCACGCTGTGGATACTTGTACAGATACTTCATGTACGAGTGCGTTGGTGTGCTATCCAGATAGAAGTAGTATTCCTTAACGTCCTCGCCGTGGTTCCCTTCACTATTTGTCAGGCCGAAGAGGCGTTCTTTGAGGATCGGGTCCTGGCCATTCCAGAAGGCCAGCGCGAAACAGAGGCGCTGCTTGTCATCAGAAATTCCGGCAATGCCATCTTCGCCCCAGCGATAGGCGCGCGAGCGTGCGTGATCATGAGGAAAATACTCCCATGCGTTACCAGACTCGCTGTAGTCTTCGCGGACGGTGCCCCACTGGCGCTCGCTTAGGTAAGGGCCCCACTTTTTCCAAAGCTGGCTGCCAGTATTGGCTTGCTCGAGTCGTTCCTTTTCCGGGTTTCCCGTCATTTGGGATGTTCCTGTAAGCGGTAGTGCACCTGAGCGGTTGCAACGGATCAGGCTTTGCCTAGTAGCTGTTTCGCAGTGGCCACCAGGTGATCTGGCTCGTAACCAAATTTTTTCTGCAGCTCTTTCAATGGGGCAGAAGCACCAAAGGTCTTCATGCAATTCAGCTTTCCCGGCGCGGAAACGTAGCGTTCCCAGCCGAAGGTGGAAGCCTGTTCAACGGCAATGCGAGCATTCACGGCTGGCGGGAGTACGCTGTCCCGATACTCCTGCGGCTGGTGTTCGAACACTTCCCATGAGGGCATGGAGACCACCCGGCACCGCACACCTTCACTTGCAAGCTTTTCATACGCCTCCACCGCGAGGCTGACTTCGCTTCCGGAGGCCAGAAAAATCAGTTCAGGGTTTCCTGCGGAATTATCGGCGAGCACGTAAGCACCTTTCGCCACACCGGATGCAGGCGCATATTTCGTCCTGTCTAGGGTAGGCAGTGGCTGCCGGGAGAGTGCCAGAATTGCTGGTTCGTGGCGAAGTTGCGCGATGTAGCGGTACGCCTCCACAACTTCATTCGCGTCGCCCGGCCGGAACGTGAGCAGACCTGGGATCGCACGCAAAGAAGCGAGGTGCTCGACGGGTTGGTGCGTGGGGCCATCTTCACCATCGCCCATCGCATCGTGCGTGAACACCAGGATGGTGGGGAGTTCCATGAGAGCAGAGAGGCGAATCGCGGGACGCGCGTAGTCGCTGAAGATGAAGAAAGTGGCGCCGAAAGCACGCAATTTGGAAAGCGAAAGGCCGTTTACGATGGCAGCCATAGCGTGTTCGCGAATTCCAAAGTGCAGATTCTTCCCGCCCGGCGTATCCGCCTGGAAGTTGCCGGCACCTTCGTAACTCAGCGTGGTTTTGTTGGATGGTCCAAGATCAGCAGAACCGCCCAGAAACCACGGGATATTCTGCGCCAGAACATTGAGCACTTTGCCGGATGCGTCTCTTCCGGCAATGCCCTTGGGGTCAGTGGCAAAAACAGGCAAATTGCGGTCCCAGCCTTGTGGCAGTTCGCGACGCTGCATCAAGTCGATTTCCTTCGCCAGTTCTGGATACTTCGCGCGGTAATCCGCGAAAAGTGTATTCCACTGTTTCTCAGCTTCGGAACCACGCGCACCGATACCTGCCTTGAAATGATCGTAAACTCCATCGGGCACCAAGAATTTGGCATCCTCAGGCCAACCGTAACCGCGCTTCGTTAAACGAATCTCTTCATCGCCTAAGGGCTCCCCGTGTGCTTCGGGCGTGTCTTGCTTGTGAGGAGAGCCATAGCCGATGTGACTGTCGAGCACGATGAAAGTGGGACGCCCCTTGGTCTTTCGGGCGACCTCGAAAGCGTGCTGGATCCGGTCGATGTCATTCGCATCAGCAACCCGCAAAACATTCCAACCATAGGCGAGGAATCGCGCAGCAACATCCTCGGTGAATGCGATGTTCGTATTGCCTTCGATGGTGATGTGGTTGTTGTCGTAAATCCAGCAGAGATTGTCCAGACCAAGATGCCCGGCGAGCGATGCCGCCTCGGAAGAAATTCCTTCCATCATGCAACCATCGCCACAGAGCGCATAAATGTCGTAGTCGAAGATTTCAAACCCTGGACGATTGAAGTAATTGGCCAGCCATTTCTCGGCAATGGCCATTCCTACGCTGGTCGCCACCCCTTGACCCAGCGGGCCTGTGGTTGTTTCCACGCCCGAGACCCAATGATATTCAGGGTGTCCCGGAGCCTTACTGTCCGGCTGTCGGAAACGACGAATGTCCTCCAGCGTCACCGAGGGCTGACCAAGTCGCTCGTAGTCTGCATTCACCGCTTGGACGCCGGTCAGATGTAGGACTGACCATAGAAGCATGGAAGCGTGGCCGTTCGAAAGCACGAAGCGGTCGCGGTTCGGCCAAATGGGATCCGCGGGATTGAAGCGCATGACGCGGTTCCAGAGCGTATAAGTCACGGGAGCGAGCGCCATCGGCGTGCCGGGATGGCCAGACTTGGCTTGCTGGACGGCGTCCATGGAAAGAGTGCGAATGGTGTTGATGCACAGTCGGTCTTTGTCTTGCGCAGTTTTTAGAACTTGCGTGGCACTCATCGATGTCTCCTCAAGTGTTGCTGCACCTCAAACCAAACCACCCAGAACTACTGGTTACTTTGTTGCCGCGCGGATTTGCAACTCGGCTTTGGCGACCTTTGCCAAGCGGCGAACATGACGTTCTTCTTGGCTGTATTCAGCGACTAGATATGTCTGCACAAGGTCCCACGCGACAGCCGGGCCCACGGTTCGACCGCCCATGCAGAGAATATTCATGTGGTCGTCTTCTGCGCCCTGTTTCGCTGAGAAATGATCGTGGATCAGCGCGGCACGAATTCCGGGAACTTTGTTCGCACAGACTGATGCGCCAACACCGCTCCCGCAGATGGCGATGCCGCGGTCCAACTTCCCAGCGGCAACTGCGTGGGCCAAGAGAAGGACGAAATCGGGATAATCGTCGCCTTCGGCCAGCTGGTGAGCTCCGAAATCGGTCACTTCGTGTCCAGCATCCCGCAATCGCGCGATAATTTCTTCCTTCAGCGCGAAGCCGCCGTGATCGGTCGCAATTCCCAACCGCATACTCGTTCCTGCGGGCTCTATCTTCGAACCGCGGGCCGCTTCGTCTGCCATCAGAACTGCGTTTTCGCTCTGAACGCATCCGGCGGGAATGGATTTGTCGCCGTTGCGAAGGCGTGTGAACAACGCTGCCTTTTCGCTGCCGGTCACGAGCCACAGTACGCGACGGGTCCGATTGATTATCGGAAACGTTAATGTCATCCGGCGCCGCCCCATGTACTTGCTGGTTAGCGCAACATCCTCATTCGTCACTCCTAGCACGGGATCGCCGGGCACCAGGGATGCCGTATGGCCATCCGGCCCCATACCCAGGTGCACGAGGTCAAGAACCGGTGGATTGCCAGCGAATTGGGCTAATGTTGCCGAGTATTGGTCGACTCCATCCAGCAAATCAACGGACTCCACGGGCATCGCATGCAGATTTTCCGGCGGCAATGGGGCATGATCCAGCAGACTTTCTTGCAGATGAGTGGGGTTCCGGTCCGCATCGCCGGCGGGCGCAATACGCTCGTCTACCTGGAAGATGTGTACGGATTTCCACGGAACATCCATGGCGGCGAGTTCGCGCAACATGACCCACGGAGTGTGCCCGCCACTAATAGCCATTGTAAAAGTGCCCCGCTGAGCAACGACTGCTCGCGCTTCCTCAGCGATAAACTCTGCCGCCTTTTTTGCCACTGCATCCGCGTCGGGAAGAATTGTGATCTGCATGTCAGAGGCTCAAGTCATCCCGCGGCTTTCGCCGTTACCGGAGCAGGCTCGGTAATTGGATCGTGCCAGCCTCCCTCGGGGCAAACCTGTTTGGCTACTTCCGCTGGGCCCCATGTCCCAGGTTCGTAGGGATACACAGGTGTGCCGGCCTTCAGGGCGGGATCGACAATGCGCCACGCTTCTTCGACGTAATCTTGGCGCGCGAATAACGTAGCGTCGCCAGCCATCGCATCCGTCAGCACGCGTTCGTATGCATCCATTTCCGAGGCTTGTGGCGGCCGGTGACCTACAATCTCCGCAAACTCGCCGCGCATCTCTTCGCCCGGCGCCATCACGTTAAGTCCCACCGCCAGCCCTACCACCGGACTGACCCGGAAGCGCAGGTGATCGCGTTTGATCTTCGCGAGGTCAATCAGCGCGGGAGGCTGCTTGAAGGTAATCACCACTTCGGTGGATGTTACGGGCAAGCATTTGCCAGCGCGGATATAAAAAGGAACGCCTTTCCAGCGCCAGGAATTCACTTCGAGCTTCAGAGCCGCAAACGTCTCCGTCTTGGAGTCGCTGGCGACTCCACCTTCGTTCAAATAGCCGCGAAACTGCCCTCGCACCAGATTCACTGTGGAAAGTGGGCTGACCGCTTGTAGAACCTTGACTTTTTCATCGCGAATGGCTTCGCTGTCTGCGCGGACCGGAGGTTCCATCGCGAGGTTGCAGAGCACCTGGAACAGATGGTTCTGCACGACGTCGCGAATCGTGCCGGTCTGGTCGTAAAAAGCGCCGCGCCCCTGGACACCGAAGTCTTCCGCCATAGTGATCTGAACGCTTTCCACAAAGTTGCGGTTGAGCTGGTTTTCAATGAAAGGATTGGCAAAGCGACCTACCAACATGTTGTGAACCGGACGCTTGCCCAAATAATGATCGATACGGAAAATGTCCTGCTCCGCAAACGAGCTTTGCAGGATTCTGTTAAGCGCTTCCGCTGAGGCCAAGTCGTTGCCAAACGGCTTTTCGACTACCACCCGCGAGCCTTTCGCGCATCCAGACTTAACCAACTGCTGGACCACCTCGCCAAAAAGGCTCGGTGGAATCGCTAGATAGTGAGACGGGTGTTCCGCTTTGCCTAACGCCTTACGCAGATTTTGAAAGGTGCGATCATCCTGATAATCGCCGCCCACGTAAAGCAGCAGGCGCGACAATTTCTCCCAGGCCGCCGGGTCCAAACCGCCGTGCTTCTCCAAGCTGTCCTTGGCACGCGCCCGAAACTGGTCCAAGGTCCAATCAGCTTTCGCCACACCGATGACCGGGCAATTGAGATTGCTCCGTTTGAGCATCGCTTGCAGGTTCGGGAAGATCTTCTTGTACGCCAGATCGCCCGTGGCACCAAAAAAGACCAACGCATCCGACTGAATCGTGTTCATGCTGAAAGTCCTTTCTTGGTCCGTTACTTCGCTGTCGCGCTTTTCTCGAGATGGCCGCCAAACTGATAGCGCATCGCGGAAAGCAACTTGTCAGCGAATTCCGCTTCGCCCCGAGAAGCGAATCGTTCGTAAAGGGCCGCGGTCAGCACGTGTGCGGGAACGGCTTCCTCAATTGCCGCCTTGATGGTCCAGCGCCCCTCGCCAGAATCCGAAACGCGACCCGCGAATTTCGAAAGGGTCGGATCGTCCAAAAGAGAAATGGCGGTAAGGTCGAGCAGCCACGAGGCAACTACGCTACCCCGGCGCCACACTTCGGCCACGTCTTTCAGGTCGAAGTCATATTGATAGTGTTCGGGATCGCGTAGAGGAGTCGTTTCCGCGTCCACCGCATGAGTCTGCTTGCCGACATTGGCGGCCTTGAGAATGCCAAGGCCTTCGGCATATGCCGCCATGATTCCGTACTCAATTCCGTTGTGGACCATTTTCACAAAGTGGCCGCCGCCATTCGAGCCGCAGTGCAGGTAACCCTGTTCCGAGGTCCCTCCCACTTTTTCGCGTCCGGGAGTGCGTGGAATATCTCCGATCCCAGGAGCCAGGCAAGAAAAGATTGGATCGAGGTGCTTCACAACTTGGTTCTCGCCGCCGATCATCATGCAATAGCCGCGTTCGAGTCCCCACACACCTCCGCTGGTGCCTACATCAACATAGTGAATCTTCTTTGCGGAAAGCTCCTTCGCTCGACGAATGTCGTCTACGTAATAGGAGTTGCCGCCGTCAATCAGGATGTCCTCCGCTTCGAGGTATGGCAGCAAATCGGCGATGGTTTGATCCGTGACCGCCGCAGGAACCATGAGCCAGATGGCGCGCGGTTTCGCCAATTTCTTGACGAAGTCCTGCAGAGATGTCGCGCCCGCGGCCTTTTCCTTCACCAAATCTTCCACGGCTTTTGGCACCCGGTCGTAGACCACGCAAGTGTGGCCGCCTTTGATGAGCCGCCTGACCATGTTTGCTCCCATCCTGCCCAATCCAATCATTCCAAGTTGCATGGCACTCTCCTCTTTCGTTTTCTATTTAAGAAACTCTCTGGGTTACATGAAAATTTCAAGAAGCCTTGTATGCGCGGCAGCGCCGGATAACCGCATTTGTGGAACTGTCATGTGCCAACTTCTGCTCGGTTGGGCTTTCAAGTTCGGGGATGATGCGCTGCGCAAGAACTTTTCCTAGCTCGACGCCCCACTGATCGAAGGAATCGATGCCCCATATTGCGCCTTGGGTGAACACGGAATGCTCGTAGAGAGCAACCAGTTTGCCCAGTGCTTCCGGCGTCAAGCGTTCCAGCAGAATCGTATTTGACGGCCGATTTCCTTCGAAAATGCGATGCGCAATCAGCGGGCCTGCGGTGCCTTCTTCCTTAACTTGTGCAGCGGTCTTGCCAAACGCCAGCGCCTCTGTTTGCGCACAAACGTTGGCCAAAAGCATGTCGTGATGGCGTCCGAGCGGGTTTAACGCTTTGCCGAAAGCGATGAAATCGCAGGGTATCAGACGAGTGCCCTGATGAATCAATTGGTAGAACGAGTGTTGGCCGTTGGTGCCGGGCTCCCCCCAATAAATCGGCCCCGTTTCATAGTTAACCGTCTTGCCTTCCAGCGTCACATGCTTGCCGTTGCTCTCCATGGTCAACTGCTGAAGATATGCGGGAAAGCGCTTCAGATACTGCTCATACGGCAGAACAGCTACGGTTTGCGCGCCAAAGAAATTGTTGTACCAGACCGAAAGCAGTCCGAGCAGCACCGGCAGATTGCGATCGAGCGGTGCCGTGCAGAAATGCTCGTCCATTTCGTGGAAGCCGCCCAGCATCGCACGGAAGTTTTCCGGTCCGATCGCCAGCATCGTAGAAAGCCCAATGGCGGAATCCATCGAGTAGCGGCCGCCAACCCAATCCCAGAAGCCGAACATGTTGGCGGTGTCGATGCCGAACTTGGAGACTTCGGAGGCGTTAGTGCTCACGGCGACAAAGTGGCTCGCAACTGCTTTTTCGTCGGCTACACTGGTCTTCAAGAACCAATCGCGAGCGGTGTGCGCATTGGTCATGGTCTCCAGCGTCGTAAACGTCTTCGATGAAACAATAAACAGGGTTTCGGCAGGATCGAGGTCGCGAATCGCCTCCGCAAAATCGGTGCTGTCCACATTTGAAACGAAACGGAAGGTCATCTCGCGTGCGCTGTAGTGCTTCAACGCTTCGTAAGCCATTACCGGCCCAAGATCGGAGCCGCCGATGCCAATGTTGATCACGTTACGGATACGCTTGCCGCTGTAGCCTTTCCACTCTCCGCTGCGCACGCGATTGCAGAAGACTGACATTTTGTCGAGGACCGCGTGGACTTCGGGAACCACGTCCTTGCCATCTACAAGAATCGATTCATCCTTAGGTGCGCGCAGAGCCACATGCAGCACAGCACGGTTTTCGGTGACGTTGATTTTTTCTCCGCGGAACATCGCTTGAATCCGCGACTGCAGCCCAGATTCCTTCGCGAGTTCGATCAGCAATTTGAGCGTTTTGTCCGTGATGCGATTCTTCGAATAATTCAGGTAAATTCCCAGGGCCTCTAAGGTGTACTTCTCCCCACGCTTGGGATCGTCTATGAAAAGCTGGCGCAGCTGCACCGACTTCATTTTCTTGTGGTGCTCTTTGAGCGCGAGCCAAGCCTTGCGCTTTGTTAAAGGTCGAATCGCCGGTGTCTTCGTGCGGACTGCAGCTGCCATGTTCGAAGCTCCTTGCCTCTCCAGAGAGGCGCACACTATTTCGTTTTGGTACGACCCTTCTTTAAGCCGTTTTGCTCCCACATACGGAATCCACCGATGAACGCATTGGCATTGTCTCCAGCGCGGGAACCCTCAGGCAGTTTCTTCAACTTTTTCGCGTTGCCACCGCCCAAAACAATGTCCGAGGGATGCAACGCGTCAACCAAGCGCGCCACGCCGAAACCCACATGCCGGCGCCACTTCTTCTTGCCCAGCTTTTTCAGGCCGCGCAGTCCTACGTAGTCTTCATAGGTTCCATTGCGGTAAGACAAGTGGCCCAACTCCATCGGCACCACCGTACCCTCGGCAACGATCGCGGATCCGAGGCCGGTGCCAAATCCAAGGAACAACATCGTTCCGCCGTTATAGCTGCCCAGCGCCTGCATAGCGGCGTCGTTCATAACCTTTACTGGACAACCGAAAGCTGCTTGGAAATTGAATCCCACCCAGCCTTTGCCAAGATTGTGAGGTTCCAGCGCCGGTTTTCCGTCCGTCACCAGGCCGGGATACCCAATTGCCACCACTTCGTATCTCCAGTCCTGGGCTAGTTCCTTCACTCCCTCTACCATCTTTTTCGGAGTGAGTTTCTTGCCCGACTCAAACTCCCGGCGCTCTTTCTGACCGGTGGCAAGAATCTTCACGTGAGTTCCGCCAACATCAACCACGAGAACGTTCATTGTGGAATCCTCTCTCCCAGCACTGGGTGATTTGTCGCCTTATACAGCAGTCTTTTTGAGCACCGTGGTTTTGGATTCGATCACTCCCATCAGTTCATTCCAGGACTTCACGAACGATTTGGCGCCTTCGTCCTGCAGCTGAGCCGCCAACATATCCACGTCGATCCCCGCCTTGCCGAACTGCGCCAACACTTCTTCGCAATCTCCACCGTCAGCAGGCATGATCGAGCCGAGTTCGGTGTGCGAGGCCAAAGCATTCAGCGTCACTTCGGGCATGGTGTTAATGGTGAACGGCGCAGCAAGCGCTTTCACGTAGAGCACGTCAGAAGCTTTCGGGTCCTTCGTACCTGTGCTGGCCCAAAGCAGTCGCTGCGGCCGCGCACCAGCGTTATACACGCGTTGCCAACGAGGCGAACTCAAGAGCGTCCGAGCGGCCTTGTATATGCGACCTGCGATCGCGATTCCCAAACGATTCGTCAGTTCCGCGGGAACTTTGCCCGCTACCGCCGCGTCCCAGCGGCTGATAAATACGGACGCCACGGAGCCGACATTCGGATTGAGGCCTGCCTCAATGCGTCGCTCGATACCGCGCAGGAAGGCTTCCGCCGCCGCCAGATAATGCTCGCGATTGAACAGTAGCGTTACGTTCACGCAGATCCCGGAAAAGATAGCCTCTTCAATGGCGGGAAGGCCTTCTTTTGTGCCAGGAATCTTGATGAACAAATTCGGCCGAGCGGCGCGCGAGAATAATTCTTTGGCCGCTGCAAGAGTTGTGGCTGTGTTGTAAGCGAGCAACGGAGATACTTCGAGCGAGACCCAACCATCCACGCCGTTCGACTGGTCGTGAATGGGGCGGAAAGTATCGGCCGCCCGGGTAATATCGTCGAGCGCCAAATCAAAGAAAAGTGCTTCCCCCGACTTGCCTTGGGCCAAATCTTTTTGAATCGCGGCGTCGTAGCCCGTGCTGTTCTTAATGGCATGATCAAAAATGGTGGGATTCGAGGTCAACCCAGTCACCGAATAATTGTCGATATAATCCTGCAGTTTGCCGGTGTTCAGCAGGTCCCGGGTGATGTTGTCGAGCCAAATGCTCTGACCCAGGTTGTGCAGCAGTTGTGTAGCTTTCATCGTTTCACCTCGAAAAGGTTTGTTGTGGTTTCTTCTGGAAATCCGTGAAATCGAAATCTAAAAGGTCTTCAATGCGCTCGACGGTAAAATCTGCCGCTCCGGGATAGGCAGCGACGATCTTCGGATCGTTGGCGAAATTGCCTTGTCGCGGAAACACTGTGGTGACGCGGTCACCCCAAGCCCTTTTCACGGCGTCGAGAATCCGTAACTTGTCGTCAATCAGGATGTAGCGATCAGCCGGGTACCGGCGCAGTACGTCATCGAGCGCCGCCTCCTTGTGAATGTAGATCAGCACGTGGCCATCTACTGCCGCAGAAATGCCAGACCGCTCAACTTTGCGCGGCTGGAAGACGACATCACCGTCGGAAAGAATGACGGTCTGTCCCCAAGTGCGAAGGAGCGCCAGAACGTCTAGCGCCTTCGGATACAACCGATCGGCAAAGGGATAGTCGAGCAAGAAGGAGGACATCGACAGAAGTTCAACATCTTCGGGATGTTCAATACGGTATTGCTGTAGCGCACCCAGATAGTCGCGATAACCCAGGTTGGCCATCACTTCTTCCTGAATGACCCAATAACGCTCGCGGCAAGCCTTTCCGTATTCCGTTTCCAAATGGAGCTGAAGGTCTTTCTGGATATGGTCATTGTCGAGCAGCGTGTCATCCACGTCCACCAGGAAGACCGTTGGAGGCATGTTGTTCGTCTTGACCGCGTTCAAGTCAAATTCCCCATTCCAGTGCTCGACTTAACGAACCTTGCCGCGGCTCGTTGCACTTCTTGTTCGTAATGCTGTGTATCGTTCCAAAGGCGGATCACCGGGCGAGATAAGCTTCCTTCATAGCCCACCGCGCTCAGGCTCGCGGTGCTGAGCATGAAGAAGCGGCTATTAATTGAGGGTTCGAGCCCGAGCCAACTGGCCGCAAGCACTCGCAGGAAATGTCCACTGGAAAAGATCAGCACATTTCCGTGGACGGTTCGTACCCGTTGAACTACGCGGTTAGCACGTTCACTGACGTCGTGGGGCGATTCTCCGCCCGGGCAGCCATCGCGAAACAAGTTCCAGTCCGGGCGCTCCACATGAATCACGGCGGATGTGCGGCCTTCATAATCGCCGTAATTCCACTCGACCAGATCCGGATCAATGTCCGCAACTTGGGCAAAGCCGGCCAATTCGCAAGTTTTGCGTGCGCGCTGCAATGGACTGGCATAGACCTTCGCAAAAGAAAGTCCGCTCAAACGGTCTGCCAGACGCATTGCCACCTGCTCGCCACGCTCTGTTAAAGGCAGATCGGTCAGTCCCGTGTGCTGACCGGTAAGGCTCCAGGCAGTTTCCCCGTGTCGAGCCAGATAAACGATGGGCAGTTCTTCACTCATGAACACCTTCAGCGAGCGGGCTGTTTCGAGGACTACGTACAAATTTGCAATCGACCTACCAAAGCACGCGTGCACAAAATCGAATGAATGGCCCTGATTTGACGTGGGTTAACTTGATGGACGGGATAGACGACACATCTGTTTTGTCCAACGACTTGGAGAAACACAACCTATTGGAGTACCCGCTTGCGACCAATTGGAACAGGCTAATTTACTTGGGACTTCTGTCCTGTGCAGCCAATCCGGCACACACTAGTTTTGTTGGTTCTACGAGGGAAGCGGCGGGCGGAGTCGCTTACGCAGCGGCTCGGAGTTGTCGGCGAATGGGAAGCACTTTGCCCCAAACTAAAACGATTATAGCCAAGAGAATGGTCTGAAAAACGGCGTAAGCTAACGCAGCGGTCACCGCGGGCGTTCCCGGGAAGCTGCCGGTAGCAATCACCAGGCTGACACCCACATTGCGTACCGCCGTGGTCGCGGTCATGGCGCGGCGAGCGGCAATGTCCGCACCTCCCAATACCCAACCAGCAAAGAACGTAACCAAGACCAACAGGAACATGCCGAGATAGCCTTTGAGGGAAATCTTGGCCAAAGTGCCCCATTGCACGTAGAGGATGAACGCGAACACCACCAGGTTGAGAATTGTGCTGATTTTCTTCGCGGGGCCAACCAGCTTCTCTGCCAGAGCGGGGCGCTTTTCGCGAATCGCAAGGCCCGCGCACAACGGGAGAAATTGAGTGAACATCAAGGTGGCCACCATTTTTAGCGCATTGACCTTCAGCGATTCATTGCCCGCTATCAAAGGAAGCGTCCAATGCAACAGAAGTGGTGCAATCAATGCAGAGCTTCCCGCGAGGATTACCATCAGGCCCACGGATACCGCCACGTTTCCTTTCGCCATTCCCGTAAACGGCGGCCCGTAAGGCGCGCCTGGACAAACGGCGGCGATCAGAAATCCAGCGGCGATCATGGGATGGGCATGAAAGACCATCAGCAGCGCTAAAGCGGCCCCGGGCACTACCAGATAGTTGGCAATACCGGCGCGGGTAACCAGCCGCACATCCTTCGCCACGCTGGTCACTTCAGACAACGTAACGCCCAACCCGATGGTGGCCATCATCTCCAGTAGCGTGATGGTTACCAGTAGATTGATGATCGAATCAATCGACATTAGCGCTTCTCTTGCTTTGCCAATTCTTCCGCCAATATCGGGATTCCTAAATTACAAGCTTGCACGCCCTGGCTTACGCAGAGCTTTAGCACCTCCATGATTTCTTCCATAGTTGCCCCGGCCTCCAATGCGTTTTTGATGTGGCGCCGCGTTCCAGGGGCATACATGTGAGTGAAGGAAGCGTCGAATGCGATGCTCAGCAACTCGATTTCTTTGGCAGGCATGACACCGGAGGCATAGATCCCGGCGCCCATCACCATGAACTCTTCCGTCCACTGCGGATCTAATTCAACGAAGGGATTCCATGCTTCGTTCCATTGCCCGATGGCTTTCATCTTGTCGATAGAAGGAGTTGCTGTCGCCGGTTTCAGTTTCACCTGAATCCCTTCGACGTGTGCCTCGTCTATCAGGATCGGTGCCCCAAGGCTGCAGGAGTGCAGTGCCATCACCGTGGCACATTTCAGCACCAGGAGAATTTCCTCCCGTGTCGCACCCGCGTCGAGTGCCGCGCGAATGTGCCGGCGGGTTCCCTCGGCATTAAGATTCGTGCACGCGGCGTTTAGTCCGACAGACACTAGTTCCATGAACTTCGTATTAAGAACCTTACTGGTCCACGGATTCGTGGTCACCCGTGCGCAGGCGTGTGCCCACGCCGGGTCCCATTCCCGTAGCTTTTCGAATGTGGAATCGCTCCATGGACCTTTGGGATTCAAGCTCATCGTCAATCTCGCTTTCGGCCGAATTGTTCGTCGATGATCGATCGCAGGTGCGCCAGCGATTCCTCGGTCGGCGATTTGAAATCTTCCATTTCATAGATTCGGCCTAAGAATGAATACTTGCTCTCGCCGAAGCGGTGATAAGGCAGCAACTCGTAGTCGATTACGTTCTTGTAGGGCTTGATAAAGGCAAGCACTGCACGAATGTGCGCTTCATCGTCGTTGACGCCGGGAATCAGTGGCGTGCGCGCGACAAATTGTGTATCGGGAAACGTTTCGTATGACTTACGAAAATTCTCCAGGATTCGCGTGTTCTCTACGCCCGTCCACTTCTTGTGGCGCACGGGATCGGTCAGCTTGTGATCGTGGAGCATCGTATCCACGTGCGGAAGAACTTGCTCTACGAATCGCCAGGGAACATTGCATGCGGTTTCAATCGCGGTGTTGATGCCCCGTTCGTGCGCACCCTTAAGCAGCGCCGCCGTGAAGTCCGGTTGCAGCAGGCACTCGCCCCCGCTGACCGTTATTCCGCCGCCGGATTCGCGATAGAAGGTGCTGTCTTGTTCAACCTCGCCCAGCACTTCGTCCACGGTCATTTCGTGCCCAAACATGGAAATCGCCCCGGTTGGACAGATCGACGCGCAGTCCTGACCGCACTCGCCAGCCAGATCCCAGTTCACCTGAACGCGATCTTCGGCTGCTCCGTCGATTGCGTAGAACGCACCTTCAGGAAAAGGAGGCTTCAGACAGAAACCACACTGTTTCTTGCCAATGCATTTCTTGCTGTCGTAAGCGATCTCCGGCTTCGGATGAATGCTCTCCGGATTGCTGCACCAATTGCAGCGTAAGGAACAGGCTTTGAGAAAGACGGTAGTACGCATGCCCGGGCCGTCGTGCGTACAAAAATGCTGGATGTTCAGAACCAAGCCGGTCGGATTTTGAGGGTCAATGGCTCGCATCGGCTTTCCTCAATCTCCTAAAGAGATTCCCAGCGAACGGGCGGTCTGCACGAACAAACTGTCCAAGGGAACGGTGCGGATTTTGTTGATGGCTTCGGCCAGCGGTACGAATTTCAAATCCGGCGGTTGGAACGACACCACAACGCCACTCCGCTCTTCTTGCACGGCGCGCACCGCGGCCGCCCCGTAACCAATCCCGAGTTGGCGATCGACAGCGGACGGTTGTCCGCCTTTGACCAATTGGCCGAGAGCAAGAGGGTACGTCTTTAGGTCCGTGAGGTGTTGTATTTCCAGGGCCACAGTCTCTGCGGTTAAGCCTTGTCGGTTGATGACGTGCGCGCTCTTCACGCCCGTGGCTAATGGAGCCAGCGACGCCTTTAGTGAGCCACGGTGCACTGCTGCGGTTTCCTGTTCGTTCCCCTGGCGTGCCCGCGCCCCTTCGGAGACGACCACCAGGCCATAGCGTCCGGCATCGGATCTTTGCAGCAACTTGGCCGAAACTTTTTGCACATCGAAGGGGATTTCGGGAATCAAAATCGCGTCCGCGCCCACGGCGATTCCCGCTTGTAGCGCAAGCCATCCGGTGTGCTCGCCGAGTACCTCCACCACTCCAACCCTGCGGCTCGATTGCGCAGCGTGGCGTGCATTTTCCAGAAGTTCCACCGCGCAACTGAGTGTGGAATTAGATCCAAACGACAGTTGCGTCACCGCCACATCATTTTCAACAGACGCCGGCACACACACACTGTTCAGGCCCTTGCGCTGCAGCTTAAACAAAATGCTGAGCGGCTGCATACCAACCACCGAAATGACCGCTGCGATATTCTGCTCGTGGATCTTATTTAGCAGCTCATCTGAGCAGTCCAACTCTTCGATTTGATTTTCAGCATCGATGGTGCGGACATGGAAGGGATCCGAACAGCTTGCTGTGCCGAGGAGAGGAGCAGCGGACGCGGAAACGGTCTCTAGGAATGCCTGCGACAGCGTTAACAGCCCGCCATCCTTATAACGATCAGGGAAAAGCAGGCCGTCAAAACCATCGCGAATTCCGACTACCTGCCACCCAAGATTCTCGGCTGCGCGCACAACGCCGAGCAACACAGCGTTGAGGCCCGGCACATACCCGCCGGAGTTGTTCACTGCGATTTTTGTTGATTCGGAAGTCATAATTACCACACGTGAGTTTCACTCACACACACGCGTCCACGCCCTCGAATACCGACGCAACGCGGAACGGCACTCTACGAGGTCATGACCGGCGACTTTACCTCGCGATGCTGGGCTTGCTCCATGCGCTTGCGCACTGTAGCCCGCAGGTCCTCGCCGAATCCACTCAGCAACCCACCATCGACCGCAATCAGTTGGCCGGTGATCATGTCAGCCCGGTCACTCGCTAAAAAAGAAGCCGCCTCTCCAATTTCCGCGGGCGTGCACATGCGCCCCAGCGGAATCAGTCGCGCCGCGATCAGTTCGCGAAATTCTGGCGTGGAACCCTTCTCCATCAAGGGGGTCATGACTCCACCCGGACAGATGGCATTCACGGTGATGTGGTGATCCGCCAATTCCCAGGCCAAATGGTTGGTCAGTCCAGTCACCCCGTGCTTCGAAACGGTATAGTCTGCGCTGCCAAAGAAGGTCATGCGGATGCCGGCCGTTGACGAAATATTGATAATGCGTCCGTGATTCTTTGCGATCATCGTGGGGAGAACGGCTTTGATACCGAGGAACACGCCCTTCAGGTTAATGCCGAGGACCTTGTCCCACTGTTCCTCAGGCAGGTCCTGCAACAAGTGCGGTGTCGCCTCAATACCAGCGTTGTTCACCAGGATGTCCACCGTCCCGAAGGCATTAATGGCTGCAGCGACCATGGCAGCTTGGTCCGCCGCCTTGCTTACATCCGCTCCGACGCCGATTGCTTTGCCCCCAGCGACTTCAACCTTTTTGATGGTCTCCGCGCAGGAATCTGCCGTCAGGCCATTGACCACGACGTTCGCTCCTTCTCTTCCGAACACCGTGGCGATTCCTTGTCCAATCCCTCGCGCAGATCCAGTAATGATTGCTGTTTTGCCTTTTAGTTCCATGACCATACCTTTCTCAAATCGTGAAATTCTTTAGCACTATTTGCCAGCTTCGTGAGCGGCGATGCTTGCGCGCACCTCGGCTTCGGCTTGTAGCCAATCGTCGATGTCATTTCCGTGAGCGCCGCCGCGCTGCTCATAAAGTTCATACGCGCGCTGGCAGATCAGTTCGAACATGTGTCCTTCATCCACCGGAGTTGGGGCAGCCTCCTTCTTTTCCATCACTTTGGCAGTTTGTTGGGCCATTAACTTTCTTCTCCTTTTACGAGCCGCAACCGATCACACGTGCTCTTCGGTTCGCGCAATAATTTCCGCCTGCTGCATGGGAGACAGGTCAACGAAGTAAGCGGAGTATCCGGCAATGCGCACGATGAGGTTGCGGTATTTTTCGGGATCCTTCTGCGCGGCCAGCAGCGTTTCTTTGTTGATCACGTTGAATTGTACGTGCCAGAGCTTCAGTGCACTCCACGTCCGGATGATTTGCATCAGGCGGCGCGTACCTTCTTCTCCGGCTAGATTCGCGGGGTTGAACTTCAGGTTGATTAAGTCTCCGCCCTTTTCCCGGTAACTGAAATTGTGTGCGTGCGCGATCGAGGTCAGCGCCACGGTTGGACCTTTGGTGTCCATCCCGTGCGAAGCAGAAATACCTTCGGCGAGATACTCGCTGGCCTTTCGTCCATTGGGCGTGGCCCCAGTGACTTTGCCCAGCGGCACGTGGAATGTGATCGGAATTTGCCGCAACAGGAACACTTGGTTATGCGGCTTGGGATTCTTGTTTAGGAACTTGAGCAAGAAAGTTTCAATATCGAAGCCGATCTGGTCCACCCAGTCGATTCCATTGCCATACTTGGGAGCATTCAAGCACATCTGACGAACGGCTTCATGTCCTTCCCAATTGGCTTCCATGGCTTCCAACAATTGATCCCACGTCAACTTTTTGCTGTCGAAGATGAGGTGCTTCACGGCAGCAAGGCTGTCAATTGCCGTGCCCAGGCCGATGGCTTCGAGCGTGGTGTGATCAATCGCTCCTTGAAACCATTCGCCGTGAGTGTGCAGGTCGCGGCACTCGGCCATGGCGAGGTCATGAAGCATCGAGGTTTGCGGCGCGGCGAAATACTGCGGCTTCATCTGCATCGCCACGTACTGCTGCGTCAATGCATGCTGGGCGAGGTGCTCCAGTTGCGTGCAAAAAGCATTCCATACCTCTTCGAAACTCTTCCAGGTTCTAGGATCGGCTGTGCTGAGGCCAAACTGGATGTCGCGCAAAACTTTGAGTTTGCCCTGGCGAAAGGTTAATTCCACAGCCGAGCCATAGTTAATGCCACCGCCCGCAGTCACATTGGTTTCACGGTTCGGGAGGCGGTTTTCGCAGCAACCGGAGATGCACCAATCGAGCGCTTCCTGATAGCTGGCGCCATTGGAAAGATAGAAAGGAATAACTAACTCGTCGTTTAGGAGTTTCGGAAAACCTTTCCCGTCCTTAACGGTCTCCGCGACAAAATGCAGCAAATGGTCCGGACTGTTTGCATGGACGCGGATGCAAGGCTCGGGACACGTGATGGACAACGCGCGCGTGGAGTCCAGAATCAGGTAAGTGAGGTCGTTCGTTGCATCGCGGCCTTCCGGAGTCTGTCCACCGAGGCAGACATCCTCGAATTTAGAGAAGCCTTCGGTGCCGGCGGCAGCAACGGGGTTCAGCTTAATTTCGACGCATTGCGCCATGTTCAGCCAGAGACACTGGAGCAACTCCGTGGCAGACTCTTTGGTAATACGCTTTTCGGCGAGATCCTTCTCGTAAAATGGCCAGAGATATTGGTCCATGCGGCCCTGGCCCATCGCGCTGCTGGTCTGCTCGACGCGGTTGAACATTTGGCCCCACCACTGCGCCTGCAGGGCTTGGTGAAGAGTGCGGGCAGGATTTTCGGGCACCCATTCACAAATTTCAGCAATTTGATTCAGTTCCTGCTTTCGAGTGGAATATTTTTCATTCTTTGCCATTTCTCGGGCCAAGGCAGCATAGCGCTTTGACCAAGTGGTCATCGCATCGCAGGTCATGAGGACTGCTTCCAAGAAGGGCTTCTTGGTAACGGTGTCGCGGCCGGGTGTCAGTACTGCGAGTTTCGCCTGCGCTTCCTCGCGAATCCCTTTTACACCGCGAGTCAGAATTTTGCGGAAGTCTGGCGTCCAGTTCTGAGAGTGGCGCATGGGAGAAGTCGCCAAGACGACGCAGGTGTACATAATGATGTTCTTGGGATCGGGACCCAGCAGCATGAAGCGGGTGTCTTCGGGTAAAGAATGGGCGAAGTTCGTGGCGTAATCTTTGCCCGCCCAATATGGAGTTAAGACCTCATTAATGATCTTTGCGTCTTCGTCGGTGACTATGACTTCGCCGGGCTTGCCTTTGTTCTTGCGGAACATATCCACGCCTGCGGGCATGATGTTGCCATCGAGTTCCGGATAGACCATCCCCCAACGTCCGAACCAAGCATTCGGACGGCCAACGATGAGTTCACCGTCGAAGATATTGACTGGGGCTTTCTCGGCGAAATTCTTCAGCGCCTTGGCCCAGCGCAGCACCAGTGGCTGGCCTTCCGTTTCCCTAAATGTCTCAGTGAACAACACCGCACGATCCAGCGTGACGCGAGGAGGGCCATACGCGCGCATTTTCTCGTAGAGACTCAGGACTCGGTCCGTGACCGTCCCATGAATAACCGCGTTCCCGCCTTCAATCGCGGCTTCCTGCGCCGATAGTGTTTTCCCTGGCGCAATTGTCGGTGTGCTCATGTTTGCCTCCCGCTCCGTTCAGCCATCCACAAAGGTAGCGGCCTTACTGCCCGGTTTTACACACGGGCAACGGCATACAATTTGCAATCCGCAAACCAAATATATTTCTACAGAACTATGCCAGACCCGTTTGATTTGGCGAGATTTAGCGTGAACGAGGGCGCCTATTGCGATGTGCTTCCTAGTCCAACGAGTTGGAGAAACACAACCTATTGGAGGTTCACGTTGTTGACTTTTTTTACGCTACTCCCATAACCTACTTCTAGATTGGTTCGGCATCGCTCCCCGTTACCAGCGTTGGTCTTCCTTTGCAGAACGGACAGAATGTCGATACTTTCTCGGCCAGTTCACACCTCGCATACTTCAGAATCAGCTTCTGACTCCGCGGTCGATTCAAGACCAAATGACAGTCGCAAGGTTCTCAGCGACGAGATTTTTCAACGGATCTTCCAAACGGCTGCTGATGCGATCGTCATTACAGACGGCCAAGGCCAGATTGTCCGTGTGAATGCTCATACGGAAGCGCTATTCGGTTACGCCGCAGAAGACCTAATCGGACATCCCATCGAAATTTTGGTTCCTCAGAGATCCCGGCAGGCTCATACGCAAAATCGAACCCGGTACATTGCACAACCTCGGCATCGCGCAATGGGTGTTGCCGTTGATGTTGTCGGGTTACGAAGCGACGGCTCAGAAATTCCACTGGAAATCAGCCTGAATCCCGTGTCGACCGAGTCCGAAACCCTTGTCGTCGCGAACATTCGCGATGTCAGCGAACGCCAAGTGACCGAGAAAATGCGACAAGAGTTGGCCTTCGAGACCACACTTTCCAAACTATCCGCGGTTTTCATCAACCTCTCGCCCGAACGCGTGGACGGCGAAATCATTAAAGGGCTGCGGTTACTTGGTGATGCTATGAACGCAGATCGTGGGTCTCTGGGCGAAATGGACGAATCCGGCACCCTCGTCGTCAGTCACTCTTGGGCTCGCCCGGGCTTTCCACCTTTTCCGGAGCGCATCATCACAAATACCATGCCTTGGTTGGAACAACAGATTCTCCGTGGCGAAGTCTCTTTTTGCGAGCGGCCGGAGGATCTACCGCCTGAGGCCGGCCGCGAGCGCGCTTACATGCAATCTTTGGGACTCAAATCATCCTTGGTTATGCCATTTCACATCGGCGGCAAGGTGACCGGCGTTCTTTCTAGTGGTAGTTTCCGTAACTATCAGACGTGGAATGCTGACATCATTGCAAGATTCCGCATGGCCGCCGAGATATTCGCAAACGCTTTAGCGCGAAAGACCGCGGACTCAGAGATTCGCAAATTACGAGAGCAACTGATTCGGGAAAATATCTACCTCCAGAAAGAGATAGAACTGGAACACTCACATAGTGCGATTATTGGCAACAGCCTCGCCATTCGAACGGTGCTGAAAAAGATCGAGCAGGTCGCCGCGACTCCTTCAGTGGTACTCGTCCTAGGAGAGACCGGTACCGGTAAAGAGTTAGTCGCGCGAACCATTCACAACCTAAGCCAGTGTAAAGGGCATCCGATGGTCAAAGTGAATTGCGCTGCGCTCCCCGGTTCGCTCATTGAGAGCGAGTTGTTCGGACGCGAGAAGGGCGCATTTACCGGCGCTCTCGCCCAAGAAGTCGGCCGGTTTGAACTTGCTAACGGGTCCACAATTTTTCTCGATGAAATCGGGGAGCTGCCCTTGGAAGTGCAGCCTAAGCTGCTAAGGGTGCTCCAGGAAGGCGAGTTTGAACGTCTCGGAAGCCCAAGGACCATGCATGTTGCCGTTCGCGTGATCGCGGCCACCAGCCGCGATCTGGATGCAATGATAAAGGAAGGCAAGTTCCGCGAGGATCTTTACTATCGGCTGAACGTTTTTCCGATTTCCGTTCCGCCCTTGCGCGAAAGGCTGGATGACATGGCGCTGTTGGTTCGACACATTCTGAATGACCTGGGCCCTCGCATGGGCAGAAAAATCGAGGGCATTCGAGCCAGCACTTTGCAAGCTTTTCAAAATTATCACTGGCCAGGAAACATCCGGGAGCTGCGCAACGTCATCGAACGCAATCTAATCCTGCATGACGGCCTGTATTTCCAGGCCGATCTGTCCGACCTCGGACCATCCAAAAGTCCGCATGGACGCTTGCGCGTCCTGGAAGAGGAACATATTCGAGAGATTCTTCGACTCACCAACTGGCGCATTCGCGGGGAAAAAGGTGCCGCCAAAATCCTCGGCCTGAAACCTACCACGCTGGAAGCTCGGATGAAAAAACTCGGGATTCAACGGCCCATTTAGAGCAAGACTGCGCGACATCCGAAGCGGCCCCTTATCGACGCTGCGATTCAGGTGTAGAACTATATGAACAGCCCACGAAAGGCTTCAGAACCACCCGGCAGTCTCTTGAAACTCGTGTTGCTCGCCCCGTTAGCAGGCCTTCTTGCTGGACTGGTCGGTGGCGGGTTCCGCATGTCCCTCAAAGCTGCTGAACGGTTTCGTGATCATGCTATTGTCTGGGCGCAGATTGAGAAATTTCCACGTGCGTTCATTTTCGTGGTTGTGTGTGCGCTGGCAGCTGCGATTGCAGCTCGGCTAGTACGAAAATACTCTCCGTTTTCCGCTGGAAGTGGTATCGCCCACGTTGAAGCGGTCTTAAATGCGGATCTACCACCGGCACCCTTGATACTTGTTCCATTGAAGTTCATTGGAGGTGTTTTGGCGATTGGTGCGGGACTTGCCCTGGGCCCGGAAGGACCAAGTGTGCAGATTGGCGCGTGCATCGGCGATTTTGTCGGCAAACTGTTCCGGCGGAACTGGTTCGATAATCGCGTGCTGCTGGCGGCCGGCGCGGGCGCCGGACTGGCAGCAGTGTTCAACGCTCCAATCGCTGGCGCCATTTTTGTGTTAGAAGAATTAATCAGACGATTCGAGACACGCATCGCCATTGCGGCACTCGGCGCGTCAGGTGCTGCCATTTGGGTGGCGCGTCTGATGAACGGCAACCAGCCGGACTTTTTCGTAGTTCCGTCGCACTATTCCAGTCCCGGCACAGGATTGCTGTTTGCGCCTCTGGGTATCATCTTGGGTTTCGCGGGAATACTTTACAACCGCACGCTATTGGGAACACTGCAACTCGGTGACCGACTCCGCCGTTTCCCCATCGAGGTGCGCGCCGGATTGGTCGGTGCGGCCGTCGCCATGATTGCGCTTGCGCGTCCCCTGTCGATTGGCACGGGAGAGTCGTTAACACAACTGGCGTTGAACGGGAGTTTTGGGTTTCGACTGCTGCTGCTGATTTTTGCCTTCCGGCTGGGAATCGGCGCGCTTTCTTACGCATCCGGCACCCCAGGGGGGCTGCTAGCACCGATCCTCGCGCTTGGTGCTATCAGCGGCGAGGCATGCGGTTATGCGTTTCGCTGGGGATTTCCAAGCCTGGAAATTGAGCCAGCGGCGTTTGCGGTAGTTGGAATGGCTGCCTTCCTGTGTGCTGTCAGTCGAACGCCCCTGACTGCCATTGTGCTTGTCTTGGAAATGACCGGAAATTTCCCCGTATTCCTTCCTATGCTCTGTGCTTGCTTCACGGCTATGGCTGTGCCCGGGTTGCTAGAGGATCCTGCGCTCTATGATTCCCTTCGCGAACGCGTGATACAGACTCAGATAAAGTCCAACGGCCCATCGACGCCTCCGCGCATTGCCATCCCGACGCCGGTTGCCACAAGCTCTTGAAGATCTCCTCTAAACGTTGCCCCAGGGAGCCCCAAACCTTGGAGCTACTCCAAAATATTGTGCGTGCCTTGTCCCCAATCCCGGTCGTTCCGGCGCAATTCTGTTGTTTCTCGCCAATTACGAGTGATAAGAATTTGGTCGAGCGCTTGCAATGCTGTGACTGCATAAAGCCTCAAATATTAAACATCCAAACCTCCTAGTACGGAGTTATGAGAGATCGATCATGAACTTTACCTTTATCTTCAAGCAGTTGGTTTGCTCCATCGTGGTGGTTTGTCTTGCTTTGACTATGCCAGGCCTGGCAATTTCTCAATCGGCGCCCACCACCCCTCCCTCGAATGTTCTTCCACCGGGAGGCGATCCCTGGCCTCGTCATCTTGCATATCAGGGAGCCCAAATCTCCGTTTACCAGCCGCAATTACAAAGTTGGTCCGGAAACCTGCTGGACGCTTATGCAGCGGTCAGTATCAAGGCTACGGATACCAAAAAGAACGATTACGGTGTGATTTGGTTCACCGCGCATACCGAAGTGGACAAGGTCAATCGCGTGGTGACGTTGTTTGATTTCCAGTTGACAAAACAAAGCTTTCCGTCGCTGGCCAACAACGGAGCCGCGTATACGGGCGCCTTTGATCAATCCCAGTCTTGGACCCAGTTCATGCCGCTCGACCAACTGCAAGCCAGTTTGGGATTAACCGATGTGGCTGAAAAACAGAAACGCGTTGTGGTACAAAACAATGCGCCGCGAATCGTTTTCAGCACGGTCCCCGCGGTGCTGGCGCTGATTGATGGCCAGCCGACGATGCACGATGTCGGCGACAGCCTCCAGAAGATCATCAACACTCGGGCGCTTATTCTTTTTGACCTCGAAAAAGATATGTATTACCTGGCTTTGATGGACGGTTGGGTCAAGGCGTCCTCGTTGCAAGGACCGTGGAAGCTCGCCAAGCATGACCCATCCCGCGATCTGAACAAGATCAAAAAAGCCGCGCTGGATGACGATCAGAACCAGATTCTCGGCAATCCCGATCAATCCCTGAAGGACGCTTATGAGGATGGCGAAGCGCCGGTCGTTTATGTCAGCACTACTCCCGCCGAGCTGATTCTGACGCAGGGAGAGCCGCAATTCACACCACTGCTGGGAACGAATCTTCTCTACGTAACCAACACCGGCGACGACATTTTCATGGATAGCGAGAATTCCCAGTATTACATCCTGGTTGCTGGGCGCTGGTTCATTTCCCCGTCCATAGCGAACGGTCCTTGGGGCTACATTGCGGCGAACACGCTGCCTCCAGACTTCGCAAAAATCCCGACCTACAGCCCGAAAGCCAGTGTCCTCGCGTCCGTGCCCGGCACGCCGCAAGCCAAAGAAGCTCTAATTGCCAATCAAATTCCGCAGACTGCCACGATCAACAGGGCTGCAGCGCAGTTAAACTTGAGCTATTTTGGCACACCGGATTTTCAGCCGATTACTGGCACATCCATGACCTATGCCGTGAATTCGGCCACTCCCGTCATTTATGTTCCGAGCGGCTCGTTCTATGCCTGCCAAGGTGCAGTCTGGTTCGAAGGATCGTCCCCGACCGGACCTTGGACGGTAGCGACTTCGGTCCCCGACATTATTTACACCATCCCGGCGAGCTCGCCGATTTACAACGTCACGTATGCGCAAGTGTACGGCTACACGCCGTCGGTAGTTTACGTCGGGTATACGCCCGGTTATTACGGGACCGTCGTCTCTTCCGAAGACGTGGTGGTGTATGGCACGGGCTATGTTTACGCGCCTTATGTAACAAGCTCGGTGTGGGTTCCTGCGCCGGTTACTTACGGTGTGGGCGCCTCCTTCGGGTGGAGCGCGGTCGGTGGCTGGGCCCTCGGTTTCGGAATCGGCATGGCAGTCGGTGCGGCGTGCAGTCCTTGGTGGGGACCCACAGGGTGGTACGGCTGGGGTGGAGGTGCGCCAGCGTGGGGCTGGGGCGCGTACGGAGGCGCCGCTTCGGCAAACTATTACGGCCACTGGGGGAATGCCGCGTACTCAGGTACGAGAGCGGCGTGGGCGAATCCGTACACCGGTAATGTGGGCGCCGGCAACCGGGGCAGCTTCTACAATCCGGTGACAGGTGCGACGGGAGTGGGCGGACGCGGCTACAACTACAACGCGTATACCGGAAATTACGCGGCGGGCAGCCGCGGCGCTGCTTACAATCCATCGACGGGAGTGGTCGCGGGCGGGGCGCATGGTGTATATGGCAACGCTTACAGCGGAGCGTCGGGCAGCGTCGACCGAGGCTTCGCGTATAAGCCCAGTACAGGAAATGGTATCGGCTACAACGGAAATAATGTCTATGCCGATCACGATGGCAACGTCTACAAGGCGAGTCCCGGTTCTGGCTGGCAGCAGTACAACAATGGCAATTGGAATAACGTCGATAAATCGACGCAGTCTTCTCTGAGCAGTCAATCCGCATCGCGCGACCAAGGTGCACAAAGCTGGAATAACTTCCACTCTGGAGGATGGGGCGGAAGCTCCGGCAGCGATGGCTATTCTTCTCGCGGCGGTGGCGGTTGGAGCGGCGGCGGTTGGGGCAGCGGCGGCCATAGCGATAGCTGGAATAGTGGTGGCTCGGGTGATCGCTCCACAGGTGGTTGGGGTGGTGGCGGTTGGGGCGGCCGTTCCAGTAGCTGGGGCGACGGCGGATTCCATGGTGGCTGGGGCGGCGGCGGGTTCGGTGGCCGCCGCTAAAACGCTCCACTCGACTGGACAGACAGAAATTACTCCGAAGCAGCCTTCCTTCGAGTGACTGCCGGCGATTCCGCCGTTAGAGGAATTGATTCAACTAGGTCGAAAAATCAGCTTTTCGTCGAAATGACAATGCGGCGGCTACGGCCCGTTAACCAGAAATCGATACACCCATTCCCTAATGAGAGAGTCCCGTGACACCGAAGCCGAGAGCGGCCGCGGCTGCACGCGGGTCAAAGCTTTGTCGTCTTCCATTGTTACCTCCTTGGGTTTTTGGAAATTCATGTATCGGACCGTCTGCAAAAAGATCGAAGTTTGACAGCAGGTAGACAAGTGATCCGTGCTTCTCCTGGTGATAATGGCTGGTTGACGCCAGGAGATGGCCAAATCGCTTTGCAATCTCTTCGGCGGTGATAGCGGGTTGTTCTGAAAGAAATCGCTGTAGAGGTTTTCCTTCCCGCCCTGCCCATGTTGGAGCTATGCCAGAATCAGTTTTGGTGGCTTTGGGGGAATACCCGCGGGTAAACGACACACGGTTTTTTTGGAGAGGTCAGGGTAAGCGCCAAACCGCTGTCCGTGACTGGCAAGAGAAGATTAAGGACGTATTTGATCTCGCCGGAATTGTGAAGGGCCTCAGTAACGCAGTGTCGCACAGGCTGCGGGACACATTTGCCGTTGAAATGCTTCTCGCCGGCGTGCCAATCGAACGGGTGTCCTGCTGGGGCATCAAAGCATCCGCATTACGGAGAAGCATTACAGCCCGTGGACACGGAGCAAATCGAAGCAGATCTTGCCGCCGCATGGAAGCTGGATCCGGCGCTTGTCGCGACGAACAGTACACCTCAAGTACGCGGACAAAACGCTACTATCAACTAATTGAAAAGACGGACGAAAGAATGGCGGAGAGGGTGGGATTCGAACCCACGGTAGGGGTTAGCCTACACACGCTTTCCAAGCGTGCGCCTTAAACCGCTCGGCCACCTCTCCGCTGGAGTAGTTAACCTTTCGATTCTAGCAAAAATGGGGAGTGGCTGCATGAACGCGGGTGACGCGCGTGCCATAGATATTTCTCCGCTACGATTTGCGGAAAAGCATGGGTGGGTTGGTGGGTCTCTATGGGCTGAAGCCTAGTTCGTCGGCAAGCAATCACCTTCCGGCTTCCGTGAGAAATCGTAACTGATAAGCTAACTCCTTCGAGTGGCCCTGATAATAATGTGGAGCTCATAACGACGGTTGGAGGCCGTCGGGATTTGCGAGTTTGGGAGTATCAAGTAAACTAGATTGGTTACCCCACGACTCCGGGGTCGTCTAATTGGTAGGACATCAGCCTTTGGAGCTGACTATCCTGGTTCGAGTCCAGGCCCCGGAGCCATTTTGTCCGACGGTACTGCGCGTGAGTTGACCTGTTGATCCCAATGACCACGATCGAGCGAGCCCG
>DATJOO010000017.1:0-62861 GCA_035506955.1 Verrucomicrobiia bacterium | reverse complement strand
TGGCGTGTCCGTGGCATCCAGATCCAGAACGATGGAGCGCGGTGCTTTCCGGTGGGACTCCAGGAAGAGCGTGACCAGCCATTCATCGATGGCTTCCGGAGCCTAGGCGATCTTGTTGTAGCGCTCGGCCGCCGGAGAACCCGCCGGCGTCAATTCCAACCGGTTCAGAGTGCTTTTCCCCGCCAAGGGTTCAGAGAGATTGCGCTTTCCGGCCAACACACCCAGCAGTGGATCCTGCCGTAGCTGTTCATGATCGTTCAGGTCTTCGTAACCGAGCGCCAGTCCGTAGATGCGTTGCGCCAGCATTTCTTCCAAGCGGTGCTCGATCCGCTCCGGCTGCCGGTAATCCGCGAAGCAGCGCGCCACGCGCCGCAGCAAGCCGATCTTGCGATCGGCCTGGCGCAAGAGCAAAGATCCCCCTCTGTGGTCAGCCAACTCCCCTCGAACTGGGCCACCACTTGACGTGAAAAATGAGCTTCAAACGGGAAGAGAGTCTCGCTACACTCTGTCATTGAAAAGGCCTCTTTTCTTCGGGCACTGACTACGCCTAGACAACGCAGTTATGCCCGAGAAAGCGGCCTTTTTCCACTTCTATTCAGCGTTTTGTTTTATTCCTTGTGAGATTTCCGGGCTAGGGGCGCCGCGCGCCATTCCCGTGGAAAACCTACATCCTTTTGCGTTGCCGTTCATCTAAACGAGTGAAATGACGATTTGCAATGGGCGGTGAAAGGCCGTCCGGGGAGTCTGGCCATGATTCACTCCGAGGAAATAGAAAGCGACGCTGCCATCGAACTCACGCTGCCGCCGATAAACGAGAAACATTTCAGGACTAGAGCGAGGGTTGCAGAGTTGGCGGTCGGCTCGCCTTCCGACGGTGTGATTCTTTCCGGGACGCAGTTGCTCTGGAGTTGCGTGTCGGCACTGTCTTTCGTTGGGCTATTGCTGTGGGCGATTTTAAAACTCTGGGTGTACGAATAAAGGCAGAAAGAACATGGTCAAAAGCGCCTTCCATTGTCACGTGCGCCTGTTGAGTCGCTAGCCGACCCTGTTTTACAGTTTGGATGAGTACTAGAGAATTGGGCGTTGTGGCAGCTCAGCAGGCGGTATACTCCGCACAGGGGGCTCGATGCAACGATCCTGTGTCCTGCTGGTGGCAATTTTGATTGCGACTACCTGCTTGGCAAACACTCGCAATTGGAAGCAGGCCCGCGTGATTGATAGCTCAGAGACGGAACAAACGGGCGGGTTTAAAGGCGATACCAATACTCTACATTACACCATCGAAACGGACGACGCCGTTTATTTTGTGGATTACGCTTACAAGCCTGGCCAACGCGGGGGCAGCGGCGCGCCCGACATCGCGGTGACGACTATGACGAAAATCGCGGTTGAGGGGAAAACGGCATATATTGTCGACGTGAACGGGCGAGAAGTGAAGCTGCACGTGACAAAAAAGCAGACGAAGCACCAATAATCCAATTAGGGCGCTCCGGTCGTATCCTTGCCAGCATCCTTCCGCATGGTTTCGATCAAGGGTTGCATCACGGCATCCGGTTTGCCCGCAAGTTGATTGAGCACTGCCCAGACTCCGTCATAAACGAGGATCTGACGATTCCGTGCGTCGGAGTAAAAATCATCCAGTTGGTCTGTTAGTTGGATTCCCGAAATGTTTCTTAGATACTTCGCACGGAAGGTGGCAGAGGATGCCGCAGCCTTTCCAGACACGCTCTGATAGTCGCCCTCACTTTTGCCGGCCCCCAAGAAAGCCACGCGGTTGCCAAGCTCTATGCCATCCAAGAAACCTGCCAGATAGTTCGCTTTGGCGACGGCGTCGAGCTGTATCCACCAATTCCCGTCTCTGCGATCGTATTCCTGATTTCTGGACAAAGGAGCGGAAAGGCAAAGGAGCAGCATAACCGCAGCAAAGCGCATGAAGGGTTTCAATGTCATGGAACACCTATTTCATTAAGTTAATCCAATTCCGTTGGGCGGTAAATATGTGAAGCTGTATGGCTCTTTGGGAAATCCTCAATTGCCGGGGTGATTGTTTGCATGCTTTTGAGTAACATTTTGACGCTGCTTCGAAAACCTATCTGACGGAGACCAGAAGGCGATGAAGATTGCATTTTGCCGCTGTGTGCATGCGGTTGCATTAGTGCTCGCAATTCTGAGCCTTGGTTCGGCGGGAATTGCCAGAGACGTCACCCAAGACGCTGCCAAACTGAATCATCAGGGATTGCAGCACCTGAACAAGAAGGAATACGGCCAGGCAATTGCGTTATTCCGTCAGGCAATACAGTTGAAGCCCGATTTTTCGGATGCGCTCGATAATCTAGGCAAAGCGCTCGACGCGACAGGAAAAGACGGTGAGGCGATCGCGGATTTCGATAAAGCCATCCAACTGGCTCCTCAGAACGCTGCGGCGTATGCCGACAAAGGATTAGCGCTATTTCACGAAGGAAAATACGACGACGCAGCCGCGGCCTATCGCCAAGCCCTGGAACATCACAAGAATTTTTCGGAGGCACAGAATGGTTTGGGCGCTGCGCTCCTGCATCTGGGGAAGAAAGACGAGGCCATTGCCGCGTTTCGCGATGCGGTGGCAAGCAATCCGAAGAACGCGGACGCTCTAGGGAATCTTGGGTCGACGTTGCTGTCGGAGAATAAACCCGCGGACGCGCTGCCTTACCTACGCAAGGCGCACACTTTGCGCCCGGATGTTCCGGAGTTTTTGGAAAACTACGCGCGCGCCTTGGACGAAACGGGCCAAACGCACGAAGCCATCGCGGCTTATCACAAGCTAACAACCAAGCACCCCGACCGGGCCGAAGCTTGGGCGCAATTGGGCCACCTGTACTCCAAAGCAAAGCGTTACGATCAAGCCGTCCCGGCATTTCAGAAGAGTCTTGCGTTGAAGCAGGACCAGCCGGACACGTTGTTGGGACTCGGGCAGGCGCAGGTTGCAGAAGGCCAGACTGCCGACGCCATTCAAACATTCGAGAAGTGCATCGCGCTCCGGCCGAACGATTTCTACGCCTTGTACAACCTGGCAAACGCTTATTACGCACAAAAGGATTACGCGAAAGCCACGAATTCTTACGAGAAAGCGTTTGCCGCGAAACCGGATTTCCCAGACTCGCTCGTTGGGCTGGGCGCGAGTCAACTGGCCGCGAATAAATACGATGCCGCCATAGCCACTTATCAGAAGCTAATTCCGTTGAAGCCGGACGATGCCAATGTTCGGTTCAACGCCGGCACCGCGTTTTTCAATGCCGGGAAATATCAGGATGCGGCGGCCAATTATCGTGAAGCGGTGCGACTGAACCCTTCTTTCGCTCATGCACACTACAACCTTGGCATGGCTCTACTTCGTTTGAACGATGGCAAAGGTGCGCAGGCGGAATTCGCAGAGGCGCATCGCCTGGATCCGAGTCTGAACGCTCCCACGGGGAAATAGCATGTGGCAATGAATCGTGAAGCGATCGCGCGAATCTCAGGGACTGGCGCTCTTAAGTTTTGAAGCCACGTCCTCTTCCCGCTTCTCGTCTTTTTGCTTCAACTCGCGTACCGTCGCGAATTCCTTTTCCGCGGCGGCGTGGTCGCCCAGCAGCGTATAAACGTGGCCCAGGCGGAAATGGGCGTCAGGTTGGTCGGGATCCAATTTCACCGCTTGCTTGAGTGCCGCGAGTGCTTCCGGGTACTGTTTTTGATCCACCAGAATGCTGCCCATGTCGAGATAGGCGAGGCGCATGTCGTCACGCAATGCGGTCGCTTTGCGTAAATACTCCATGGCTTTTTCGGGGTCATCCTTTTTCATGGCGATGTCACCGAGATAGGTGAGAGCCTGAGCGCTTTTCGGATCGATCGCCAGTTCGGCCTGGAAGGCCGCAATGGCTTCGTCATACTGGTGAGCTTTCCAGTAGAGGTATCCAAGCCCAAAGTTTAAATTGGGTTCCTGCGGACTGAGTTTCAACGCGGCTTGAAACTCGGTAATGGCTTCCTCGGTTTTCCCCTGCCCGTCGAGAGCTTCTCCAATGAAGATGTGGACTGCGGCGGAATTCGGATCGATTTGCTGCAGCTTGCGAAACTCATCCAAAGCACAGGAGAATTCCTTGGCCAGCAGACAACTCTGCGCCAACGTTTGGTGCAACTCCGTATTCGCGGGGTCCGCTTCCGCGACGACCCTGAGGTACTTCGATGCTTCGACGAAGTGTTTCGCGCCGTAATAGCTTAAGCCGAGAAGTGCGGTGACTTGCAGGTTGTGGGGATCTGCTGTTAGAGCGGCACGCAAAGGCGGGATGGCCGCGTCGAATTGGCCTTGTTTGAACTCTGCCAATCCCAGATTTAGCTGTACCCCGGGTAATTTCGGATTCAGCGCGAGCCCTTTCCGGTAGGCCTTTGCCGCCTCAGGATACTTTTGCTCCTTGGATAGCACTACGCCGAGACTGGCATACGCCGCAGCGTCGTTCGGGTTGTGTTGGATGACTGTGCGCCAGGCTTGGGCGGCTTCCTCCAACTTACCTTGTTGCTCAAGTGCCATTGCCTCCGCTGAAGTGGGTACCGGGGTTTGCCCTTGAACGCAAGGAGAGAGCAGGGCGACACAGCCAAGCAGGAGAGCGCAAGCGCTCGTGTGCATGGTGCGTCGATGAAGATTTTCCATATGCCTTATTATCCTTGAACTTACAGAGGTTTCAAACGGATTGGTCGAATTTCGACGCGGGACGAGCCGAGCGATCGACTTCTCAAAACGTTCCCCTTGACGGTGCCTGTAGGCGCGACTACTCTGGCCGCTATCGGACTTCCGATTGAGGCCGTAATGAAGCAACGCCTCTTATTGCGCTTTGCGCGAGTGGTGCTTCCCGTTCTGGCGGGATTGTGCGTTTGTGCAGCTTCCGCCGTCTGTCAGGATAGCTCCGAGGAAGGCACCATCAGTCGCGGCAGCCGGGCGGAACTGGCCATTACCGTGCGTGATTCGAACGGCCAGATCATCACTTCGACCGCCACAGTGAAAGTCTATAGCAACGGAATTCTGACCGACCAGTCCTCCACGTCGGGTGGCCGCGCGTTTTTCGTTGTCCGCGGGCTGGGAGAATTCACGGTAGCTGTTGAGGCGTCGGGCTACAAAACGGTGCAAAAAGACGTCACGATATCATCGGCCATCCGGGCTCAAATCGATGTGATTCTGCCTCGCGACGCGTCTGCGAATGAAACGGTTGGAGTTCCTGCGGGCCCGGTGCTTGCGCCCAAGGCCAAGGAAGAATTGGTGAAGGGACTTCAATCCATGCGCGAGAACAAACTGGACGAAGCGCAGAAGCACGTTGGCGCAGCCCTGAAGCTGGCCCCTTCTAACCCGGAAGTTCTCTATGTTCAGGGAATTCTTTATATGAAGCGGAACGATTGGGCGAAGGCACAAACCGTCCTGGAAACAACCTCGCAGCTCGATCCAAACCAGGCCCGGGTTTTCTCTGCCCTTGGTATGGCTTTCTGCAACGACAGGAAATACAAACAAGCGATCCCACCTCTGGAAAAATCGCTGCAGTTGGATCCGAAGTCAGGTTGGGAGACCACTTGGAGCTTAGCGAAGGCCTATTATTATGATCAGCAGTACCAACCAGCGTTGAAAATGGCACAACAGGCGCGCGCGGACGCTCGCGGCGCAGCCCCGCAAACGGACTTGCTGTATGCCCAGTGCTTGACGGCTACAGGCCGCTACGACGACGCAGCAGAAGTTCTACGAGGCTTCCTGAAGAACAACCCAGGTAATCCAGACACGGCAACAGCGCAGCGTTGGCTGGACGGCCTGGCGGCCAACGGCAAGATTCACACGCAAACGAATCCCACACCCTGATCAGCTTCCAACTTGCTCGCGGCAGCCGGCATTTGCAAGGCATCGCATGCCGCTCCAGCGTTGTGCCATTTTGTCTGAATGAGCGCGAGACTGCCGGGTCGGCGGGAAGGTAATGCACCAGAGAAAAGAAAAGCGGCGTGACGGGGGGTGTTCCGTCACGCCGCAGGTGTTGAGGTTAAGCTGCGAGAAGTTAGAAGTAGAACTTCAACGCGAGCTGGATTGTACGCGGATCATAAGCCGAAGTGATTTGCCCAAAGCCGCTACTAGAAAGGTTGGTGTTGATGCCGCCCTGTTGCTCGTCACCAACCCATTGAGGATGGTTCCAGATGTTGAAGAACTCCGCCCGGAACTGCAGGTTGGTCCCGCGTTCCGGATTGATCATGAAGTTCTTGAAGAAGGAGATGTTCCAGTTCTGGCGGCCTGGTCCGCGAACAGAGCTTGGCGGTGTATCGCCCCAGGTTCCCGGAGCGGGCGTGGAGTAGATCGACGTATCGAACCACTCTTGCACGGTATGGGGATTATTCGGTGTCCCGGTTTGGTTCGGCCGGTTCGCGGAGTTGGGAACAATGCTAGCAACGTTTTGGCCGCCCACGCTGATGTTGAGAGGAGCTCCCGTTTCGGCAGTTACGATACCAGAAATTTCCCAGCCGCCCAGCATCGTTTTCATCAGTTTATTGTCGCTGTGCTTCAGCAGGGGTATCTGGTACACAAAGTTGGTGAAGAAGATGTTCTGGTGGTCGAACATGGACGGGCCGTAATCATACTTCCAACCCTCGTAGGGATTGGAAATCGTGTATAGATCGCCGCCGCTGCCGTTGTTGCCATTCAGAACGTCATTGGTATGTGAGTAGGTATACCCGACCTGGTAGGTCAGATCGTTGCCGAGGGTGGCGCCGCGGAAAGATACCTGCAACGCGTTGTAATTGCTGTTGGCTTCGTTCTGCGCCATTTTAATGCTGTGGTATCCGACGTAAGGAACTGCTTGGTTGTAAACCGCGGCTGGAGTAGTAACACCCGAGCACCCGGCTAACCCTGATTGTCCTTGACAGACATATTCCGGCAGGGTGTCGTAGGGCACGAGGTCGGTTTCCGTGTAGTAGTTCTGGTGACGGTTCTGCGCACCCACGTAGGCGACAGACAACACGGATTGACCGATGGAATGTTGAATGCCGAGGCTGAACTGGGTGCTTCTCGGCGACGAATAATCGGCGCTGTTCATACCGGTAACATTATTGACCGGGATAGAGGCTGGGACCGTTTGGCCGGTCACGGGATTTGTGCTGGGATTGGAGAGCAGCACGTTGGTGAAGTTAATGCTGGCTGATAGCGGAACGGTTCCGGCATTGTTATAGACATCGTTGCCCTGAATCCGTTCGTTCATGAGTCCGTATCCGCCACGGATGACGGTCTTTCCGTCACCGGTAAGGTCATAGGCGAATCCGAGACGCGGCTCGAAGTTCAGCCATGCATTGTTGACGCAACCTCTGGGAGTGCCGTTTACCCCGCAGGTGGCGATGCCGTTCACGTAGAATTGCTGGCCCGCCAAAATGGGATTCGGGCTGGGCCCTAGACCCGGGCTGGCGGTGCTGATGGTGTTGCTGGTTGCCAGGATGGCCGCATCCTGCTGGCTATAAAGGTTCGGGTAGAAATTGTTCATCTGGCTGTTGGCTTCATAGGTGTGTGGCAGGCCGTCCCACCGCAATCCCAGATTCAAGGTGAGCCGGTTGTTCACGCGGAAATTGTCCTGAAAGTATAGATTCCAGGATTGATTGTTCCACTGTCCGGTGCTCTTGATCGCGTTCTCGGTGTAGTTCTGTGAAAGTCCGAGGAGGTAGTCAGCGAAGTCGACTCCTGTATATTCGCCGTTGAACTGGAAGTTGCCCTGGGTGGTCGCGAACCAGTCTTGGCTCTTCATGTAGAGCATCCAGCCGCCGCCGATCTTGAGCTGGTGGCGTCCCTTGGTCCAAGACACGTCATCCCGGAGCTGATAACTGTTCGCCGCGTTATTCCAGGGCATCCAGTTCGAGGTGTAATCCGTGCCCAACTGTGTCAGCTGGATAGACGGAATGCGGTTATCCACATTGGGGCCCGTAAAGTACCGGTTGAAGGCGAAGTCGGAAGGTGCGGAGTACAGTCCCAACGGAAGAATGTGGATGCGGTTCCCGTTGTAGTTGAACGAAGTCTCATTTACCAGGGTAGGACTGATTACGTAAGCGGCATGAATGACCGCTGCGTAGGATGGGTTTCCGAAGCTGTTGGATACGCTGGGGACGTTGTCGCCGCTCCACATTGTAGTACCGTAAGACTGCGCGACCTGATCGGCTACGAAGTGGCCAAAAACGGTCAACTTGTCGCTGAAGTTTTGATCGATGCGGACGACTTCTTCCGTCACGTTCGTGGGCAGGTTGTTGCCGCCAAGAAAGTAGTCTCCTTGTCCAGGAGTGGGCTGGGGGAAGATGCCGCCATACTTACCGCCGGCAGTTAAGAGCGACTGCGCATTGGGATCCAGCATGCAAGTAGGTATGGTGTTGTTCGGGAAGGGCGAACCCTGCACGATACCCGCCGGTAGAGTGTCACCCGGGCAATTCTTTGCTAGCACCTGCGGAGAGACCAGCGTGGTGCTGGGAACGTTAATCGCTGTGCTCCCAAAGTCCCCGGTGTACTCACTCGGACTTGGCACCAACTGCTTCAGGGTCTGGCCCTGAACCAATCGCCGCCATTCCATGTTGTAGAAGAAGAACGTCTTTTTCTTGTCCGGGTTGTAAAGCTTTCCGAAGGTCACCGGGCCGCCGACGTTGAAACCCCAAACGTTGTAGCGCAACTCGGCCACAGGATTCGGAACCGTGTTGAAGAAATTGCGAGCATCCAAGTCGTTATTCCGGAAGAACTCCCAGGCTTCAGCATGCAGCGTGGCGGTGCCACTCTTGACTGCCGAAGAGATAGTCGCGCCGGAATTCATGCCGTACTCTGCGCTGTAGTTCGAGGTGAGCGTTTCGGTTTGTGCCAAGGCATCCACCGAAGGCATGACGATCGATTGAGCCGCGCCGCCGCGGTCATCGTTTTCACCGCCGTCCAGCATGTATAGGTTGTGGCTGGGCCGGCTGCCATTGAAGCTGATTTGGTTGCTCGCGCCAACCGACGTGGGGACTTGGAAGTCCGGATTCAGGTTGGAAGCCCCTGGAGTTAGACTCACATAGGTGTAAAGACTTCGGCCGTTGGTCGCGAGTTCCGTGATCTGCGTGCCGGTCACCAGCGAGCTTTGTTCGCTGCTGTCCGTCTGCACCCTCAGCGCATTCGATTCCACAGAGATCGTCTCCGCCTTGGTGCCCATCTTCATCTGAAAGTCCACGCGGATACGATCGTTTACGTTTAGTGTGACGCCTTTGGATTCTTCCACCTTGAAACCGGAAGCCTCCGCCTTCAAATCGTATATGCCAATCGGCAATCCAGGAGCTACGTACTGACCTACGTCGTTGGTGGTCAAAGTACGCGATACTCCCGTCTTTACGTTGGTGACCGTGATGGTCACGTTCGGCACCACGCTACCGCTGGGGTCCGTTACCGTGCCAACGACCGTCGCCTCTTGCGCCGTGGTCAGGAACGCCACTCCCAAGAGCAGCACAACCAAGACCAAAAAGTGGGAAAGGGGGAATTTCCTGACGACACGCACAAGACTTCGAGACATGCAGGATGAAACACAGTTCATTATTTGCCTCCGCCTCGGGCGGCTTGGCGCCGCCTTAGGTAAGTCAACAGCTGGATCAATCTAGGTTCTGGATTTCCCAGATTCCTGCACCGGAAAGCGCTGGAGACGCGATGCACTTCTCCCCGCTATCCCATTTGGACCAGCACCTTTGGCAGTTTTGGAGAAGAAACAGGCGAAGCCTGTACTCGACCACCCCAAGCACCCTGCCTCACTCTGCAATGGACCTAACACACCATTGCCTGTTGCAGACATGGTTGGCAGCGCAAACCATAAGGAAATGCGCCACCGTTAACGTTACCTGCGTATGTACTCCCTAGGCGATACGTTGTCAAGTATTCTTTTCGATTTTTCGATGTTGAATATCGATATTCTAGAGGGAAAGTGAGGGTTTTCAAAATGAGACAGTCTGCAAGGGTCCGCAATCCCTTGATGATGCAGAGGTTGGTAACAGGACCGATTCAGGCCGGGAACCTGCCGACGATCGGAGTGGGCCGTGCCGTTTTGGCAGAATCAGGCAATCCGGTGGTCGCAAGCGGTTCCTTGGATGCGACTTGCGGTTGATGTTGACCGGTTTCCGCCTCCACGTCACAACCTGCCAGGCGGCCTCGCCATCTGTGAGAGAATGGCTACGTTTTCACCGAAATCATGTTGAGGATTCTCTTGTGCGCGTGAGTGATGCACGGATGCTGCGGGTGGCGCTTGCCTTGGCGCTTCTTTTCACATTAGCGCCACGTTCCGATTCGCAAAACGGCACCCACGCGGGGGAAGCGCCATCCAAAATCAAGTTTGTCTTACAATCACTGGCGTTTCGTGTGGATTCCGACGAAACTTTGAAGACCCCTCACGCACCAGCGACCATGGCTGGAGGCGTGGCCGTCTTCGATTACAACGGTGATGGCCGGCCGGACATTTTCTTCACAAACGGCGCCAACATTGAAACACTGCAGAAGGATTCGCCACGATTTTCGAATCATCTTTTCCGCAATGACGGCAACGGTGTCTTTACGGACGTCACCAAGGAAGCCGGTCTGGCCGGAACCGGCTACAACATCTGTGTGGCCGTGGGCGACTACGACAACGATGGGCATCCAGACCTGTTTGTCGGAGGAGTGCACGGAAACACGCTGTACCACAACAATGGAGATGGAACCTTCACGGATGTTACCGAGAAGGCGGGATTGAACCGCTCTGTTGATCCGCAATTTGGCCCGTTGTGGACTGCTGCCGCGGCTTGGGTGGACGTCAACAATGACGGTCTGCTGGATCTGGTTGTCATCAACTATCTCCGCTGGGATGTAAAAACCGAAAAGCTATGCCCATTTGCCGGTGCGTTCGACTATTGCAGTCCGAAGCTATATCAAGGGCAGCCCAATCAGTTGTTCCTGAATCGAGGAGATGGGACGTTCGAAGACGTCTCTGAAAAATGGGGACTGCGAAATTATGTCGGAAAAGGAATGGGCGTGGGTGTCGCCGATTACGATCTGGACGGCCGCCCGGACCTGTTTGTGACCAACGATACTTCCTATAACTTTTTGTTTCACAACACCGGACAGAAATTCGAAGAAGTGGCGTTTCAGCAGGGAGTGGCGTTGGTGGAAGACGGTGGGTTTGTCTCGGGAATGGGGCTGGATTTTCGGGATTACAACAACGACGGTTACCCCGATATTGTGTTTGTCGCGCTCAACGACCAGACTTTCCCGTTGTTCACAAATAAAGGAGGCAAGGGATTCGAAGAAGTAACTTTTGCGAGTGGAATGCGCAAACTGTCTCGGCCAATGTCCGGTTACGGGCCCGGGCTCTTCGATTTCGACAATGACGGTTGGAAGGATCTGTTTGTGTCGCGTGGCCATGTGGAGTCCATGGACACGCCTACTTATCAGGTCAATCAATACAACACGGTGTTTCGAAATCCTGGCACCAAGGGGCAGTGGGAAGCGCTGACGGCGGAAGCTGGATTTGAAGCTGCACCGCCGGCGCGTCATCGCGGGTGCGCATTCGGTGACTTCGATGGCGATGGAAAAGTCGATGTGGTGGTATCTGCGTTGGGCCGAGACGCGGAGATTTGGATGAATCGTTCAGAGAATTCCGGTCACTGGCTGGACATCGCTTTGCAAGGCACCAAAAGCAATCGCGATGGGATCGGCGCGCGAATCAAGGTGGTGACGTCGATCGGTGCGCAATACAATCACATAACCACCAGCGTGGGCTATGCTTCATCGAGTGATGGTCCGGTGCATTTCGGGTTGGGTGCGGACCGCAAAGCCAAGCTGGTCGAGATTCACTGGCCATCCGGCATCGTGCAGACGCTGCAAGATGTAGCCGCTGATCAGTTGCTGCACGTCAAAGAACCTGCTGGGAAGTGACATGCTCTCGGTGTTTTTTTTAGGATGATTTTGGCTTGCTAGAAGCTTGGCGATGTTTCCGCCCAGAGCTATGACTGATCATCGTGGATTGTTAAGCCTCTGCTTTGCTGTTCTGTTGCTATTCGCGGTATTCCCCCAAAAGTGCTTTGCCGTAGGGCAAGAGCACTTCGTCGATACCCAATATGGACAAGGTGATTTCGCACTCGTGGGAGGCAAGCAGGCGGCGCCGTTGTGTCTTGATCCGAACGACTACCCCGGTGTGATCCGTGCTGCTCATGACCTTGCGCAAGACATTTCCCGGGTGACCGGCCTTTCGCCCGTCTTCGGCGTTCCGGGAGTTGTTACGAAGCCTGCTGCGATCATTATCGGGACGCTGGGTAAAAATGCACTTCTGGACCAATTGTCCCGGTCGGGCAAGATTGACGTGACCGCCCTGCGAGGGAAATGGGAGTCCTATCTGATCCAGACCGTGCGCGATCCGTTTCCGGGAGTTGCCATGGCGCTGGTAATTGCCGGCAGCGATAAACGGGGAACGATCTACGGGATCTACGAAATCTCTGAGCAGATCGGCGTCTCGCCTTGGTATTGGTGGGCTGACGTGCCAATTCCGCACCAGGATGCCTTGTTTGTCCGGGCCGGCCGCTATTTTCAGGGTGAACCTGCGGTGAAATATCGCGGGATGTTCTTGAATGACGAAGCACCCTCGCTCACTGGATGGACCAAAGAAAAATTCGGCGGTTATAACCACGAGTTCTACGTGAAGGTGTTCGAGTTGCTCTTAAGGCTGCGCGCTAATTATTTGTGGCCCGCCATGTGGGGCAGTGCTTTTAATGAAGATGACCCGCTCAATCCGAAGCTCGCCGATGAGTACGGCATCGTCATGGGCACTTCGCACCACGAGCCGATGCTGCGCGCGCAGCAAGAATGGAAAAGACACGGCAAGGGCCCGTGGGACTATTCGACCAACGGGGAAGAGTTGCGCGAATTCTGGACGGAAGGAATCGAGCGTAATAAAAATTACGAAAGTATCGTTACCCTGGGTATGCGCGGCGACGGCGACATGCCCATGTCCGAACAGGCCAATGTCGATCTACTGGAAAAAATTGTGGCGGATCAGCGCAAGATTCTAGCCGACAAGATGAATCCTGACGTGACTCAGATTCCGCAGGACTGGGCCCTTTACAAGGAAGTGCAGCAGTATTACGAAAAGGGTATGCGCGTTCCTGAGGATGTGACGTTGCTCTGGTGCGACGATAACTGGGGAAATATCCGCCGGCTGCCCACGCCGGAAGAACGCAAACGAAGCGGGGGCGCTGGCATCTACTACCATTTCGACTACGTGGGTGATCCCCGCGACTACAAATGGATTAACACGAATCCGATTCCCAAAGTTTGGGAGCAGATGAATCTAGCCTATTACTACGGTGCCACCCGCATCTGGATCGTCAATGTGGGCGATTTGAAACCTATGGAATTCCCCATTGAGTTTTTCCTGACCTTTGCCCGGAATCCCGAAGCTTGGCCGAAAGAAAGATTGGGCGAGTTCACCCGATTGTGGGCGGAACGCGAGTTTGGGCCCAAGTACGCATCGCAGATTGCAGATCTGATCGCGAAGTATGGCAAATACACGGGACGCCGCAAACCGGAGTTGCTTGAGCCGACGACCTTCAGCTTGGTCAATTACCAAGAGGCGGACCGCATTTCTGACGAATACCAGACCGCTGTGAATCAGGCGCAAAAAATCTACAACGAACTGCCCGAGAATTACCGCGATGCGTTCTTTCAGCTTGTATTGTTTCCTTTAAAGGCGCCGGCCATCGTCACGCAGATGTACATCGCGGCTGGAAAAAATCGCATGTTTGCCGAGCAGGGCCGCGCCCGTGCGAACGATTATGCGGTTCGCGTCCGCGAGCTATTCGACGGCGATGCCGATCTTGCGGCCTACTACAATCACACTCTGGCGGGTGGCAAGTGGGATCACATGATGGACCAGACACACATTGGATATATCTCGTGGAATGATCCTCCGAAAAACGTGATGCCCAACGTCACCGATTTGAATATTCCAATTCCCGCGAAGATGGGCGTGGCTGTGGAAGGCTCGACCGCCGCTTGGCCTGGCGCAACGGAGGAACCTCGCCTTCCCGAATTTGATTCTCTTGTTCGGCCGCGCCGTTATTTGGACATTTTTAATCGGGGACGCACGCCCTTCCGGTTCTCGGCAAAGGCCAGTGCGCCTTGGATTGAGTTGAGCCGGTCCTCGGGTGAGGTGGACAAGGACGAAAGAGTCTGGCTAAGCGTCGATTGGCGCAAAGCGCCGGCTGGCAAAAGCTCCGGCACGGTGACTATTTCCAGTTCTACCGGGGAGACTGTCTCCGTGACTGTGCCAGTCTTCAACCCGGGGGAGCCGACCCGTGATTCGCTGCGCGGGTTTGTGCAAACCGATGAATATGTCTCCATCGAAGCAGACCACTTCACTCGGAGGGTAAACACACCCACTGCGCGCTGGGAAGAAATTCCGGATTACGGGCGAACGGATTCGGCTATGTCGGTTTTTCCTGTAGATGCGGCCAGCTATGCAGACCCACGGCATGGGCCGTGCCTGGAATATCGAATGTATTTGTTTGATCCCCGCAAGGTAGGGGTTGAGGCGATCTTTGGGCCGTCTCTGAATTTTGTGCCCGGTCGTGGATTGCGTTATGCGATTGCTTTCGACGACCAGGCACCGCAAATCGTGGATATGCTGGCCCAGAATTCCGCACAGGATTGGTCCAAGTCCGTGAAAGACAACATACGCATCAGCACATCGAGCCATAGTGTGGGGGGTACGGGCTATCACATGCTGAAAATTTGGATGGTTGATCCTGGAATTGTGTTGGAAAAACTGGTGGTAAAACTCGGCCCAGTGCGGCCAAGTTATCTCGGTCCACCGGAGAGTTTCCGCGGCCCTTTGCCGGCCTCCGGCGAGGGGGACTTGAACAAGGGAGTACAATGAGGGCGTTCTCGGGATTTTGGGCTTGAGGACGCGGGAATGAATACGTCACCGCTCTGGCGCAGTTCATTCTGCAGGTAAAAACTCGCCGGCTTCGGATGCCATGATGCAGAATGACTCAAAGCTTGGGAATACCATCTGGGCGCCGCGAGGCAAAATAGCGCCAAAGGGTTGGCGCTAGAGGAATGCAAAAAATGATCGGTGCAAAGCCGCCTCGCGCCAAGCGAAGCGGAACTGTGACGTTGAAAGAAGTTGCCCAGCACCTCGGTTTAACTCCAGGAACAGTTTCGGCGGTATTGAACAACACAAAAGCTGCCCGAACCATTCCCGAAACTACCCGCAAACGAATTGTCGACGCTGCGCGGGAGCTAAATTACCAGCCAAATTTTCTGGCGCGTTCCCTTCGCGTGAAACGGACCTATACCGTGGGCGTCATCGTAGAAGAAATTGGTGATGCTTACGGCAGTTCTATCGTCGGTGGCATCGAACCGTTTCTGCGCGAAAGCAATTATTTTTTCCTGACCGTGGCGCACCGCCACGATCCGAAGTTGTTGCGAAGTTACTCGCAATTGCTGACTTCGCGCGGCGTGGAGGGATTGATCACCATTGATACTTCCATCGCGGAAGAACCAGCGCTGCCAACCGTGGCGGTTGCCGGCCATCAGCACGTCGAAAATGTCACGAATATCATTCTCGACCACCAGCGCGCCGCAGAGCTTGGCTTGCGCCATCTTAAGGAACTCGGCCATGAACGCATCGCTTTTTTCCGCGGGCTGCCGCAAAGTTCCGACTCGGTGGCCCGATGGGAAGCGATTGCCGAAGTAGCGCGGAAAGTGGGGGTGCGCATCTATCCGGAGTTGGTACTGCAAATTTCCGGAACCGATTCGACGCCGGAGTTGGGCTATCCCTATGGAAAAGCCTTGCTAGACCAGAAAATCCCTTTCACTGCCTTATTTGCCTACAACGACATTTCGGCACTCGGTGCGATGCGTGCGTTTCAAGAAGCGGGCCGGCGTGTGCCCGACGACATCTCCATCATCGGCTTCGACGACATTGCAATTGCGTCTTATTCGGTTCCTCCGCTCACCACAGTGCGGCAGCCCCTGGACAAGATGGGGCGGATCGCCGCGCAAACACTACTCGATCGAATTGAGGAGCGCACGACGTTCGTTTCGGAAATTGCGGTTGAGCCGGAACTGATTAAACGCGGCTCCACAGGGCCAGCGCGCGCGCACTAGCAATTTCAGGAAGAGCTTCGCTGTCGCTTGCTAGCTCCACAAGCGGTCCCAGGAATGCTCCTGATCCCATTGGGTTGTCGGCTCGAAGTAGCCCGTGCCGGGCGCAAGATGCTGGCGCACCATGTCTTCGTTAAGGGTGACGCCCAAACCCGGGCGGTCTGGCACCTCAATCCAGCCATGATTCACAATCGGGGCTTGCACCCCTTCCTGCACCAGCGATGACCACCACGGCACATCGAGGGAGTGGTTTTCGAGCGCGAGGAAATTTTGTGTCGCCGCCGCGCAATGGACACTGGCCATACATCCTATAGGCGTTCCTGCATAGTGCAATGCCATCGGCACGCCATATTCCTGAGCCATGTCCCCAATTTTGTGCGTCTCCAGGATACCGCCCGAGGTCGCCAAATCCGGTTGAATCTTACCCACGGCATGACTCTCGCACAGCACCTGGAATGGCTCTTTCAAATAGATATCTTCGCCCGTCAGTATCGGAGTTGGGCTTTCTAGCGAAATTTGTTTGAGCAAATCCGTATAATTCCACGGGATCACGTCTTCCATCCACGAGAGATTATATTTCTCGTAAGCCTTGCCCAGTCGGATGATGGACTTCACGCCGAGATGCCCGAGGTGATCCATGGAGAGAGGAATTTCCATGCCCACGGCATCGCGCACCGCCGCCACGTACTGTTCCAGCATGGCAATCCCTTTATCGGTCACTTCCATCGCTAACAGCGGATGAGGAAGTTGGTGCACTTGCCATTGCTCGATATCCGTGGGATTTGTGACGGTCCCTGGTGTGTCCGCCACCATTTCGATGCCCAAATCCATCTTGAGCCACGTCAGCCCCATGACGTCTTTGCGTGCTTTCATGCGTTGCGCGTAAACCTTGGGATCCTTGGATTCCTCGGTGTCGGCGTAGATGCGAATTTTGTCGCGGAATTTACCTCCACCGAGGAGCGCATAGACGGGCGCGTTGTAAACCTTGCCGGTAATGTCCCATAACGCCATTTCTACCGCACACACGCCGCCACCTTGCCGCGCAGGGCCGCCGAACTGTTTGATTTCTCGAAAAAGTTTGTCGAGCTTCAGTGGATTCTGCCCCACCAGCCGGCTCTTGAGAAACAGCGCATATGTAGGGCTGGCGCCATCGCGCACTTCGCCTAGTCCGTAAACACTTTGGTTGGTGTCGATGCGAAGGATAGTGCAAGGACTGGGGCCGGGTTTGGTGATGGTCGCGACACGCAAATCGGTGATCTTCAGGGCAGACGGGCTGGAATTCGTGTTAACGCTCTTCGGATAGGCTGACACTGGTTCGCTGGCCAGCAGACCGGAGCCGAGCGCCAGTGCCGAGGCTTTCAGGACGTCGCGTCGCCCAAACATACCTTCGTTGCTCTTACGCATGGAAGCCTCCGGCTTGTTTCCCAATCGCGCTCAATCCGTGGCGATACAATCCAGGATTGCGCGGGCTGAAAATTCCGAGTTGCATCCTATCATTGCTGGCGCGTGCTCGAGCGTGATAGATTGCCTCGCGTCTTCCAAGATTTGTTGCGGCAGTCCAGAGATGATTTTCTGTTGTCGTGGGGGCTATTCATGACCGGCACGTCTCGCAGTCGTTCTTGTCGAATAAAATTCACCTTATTCGTTGCGTTTGCCGCGATCGCTTTTGTTTTTCCCAATTCCGTCCGCGCTCAGTTGATGAGCTTTTCCAAACAGGATCTGATCGATTACACCGCCGCAAATCCCTTCCCGCGTTTTCCGGACGGGAGGCCGAAGATTCCCGATGCTTACCTCGAGCGCGCGCGTGATCTGTCTTCCGAAGAAGTCTGGGCCACGCTGCAAGAAGAAAAGGGCTTCAATAATCAGTACGCCGATGGATTCGTTGTTCTGCATCCCGGCAAAACCATGGTGGGACGGGTATTTACCTTGCAGTTTATGCCCATGCGCGAAGATGTAGAGAGCGTCGCCGAGAAAAAGGCCAAGGAACGCGGGCTTCCGGAGCTGACCAATCAGATGGCCATCGATATGCTCCAACCCGGCGATGTGCTCGTCGTGGACCTGTTCGGCAAAAAAGTGGATGGCACCATCGTGGGCGACAATCTCTTCTATTACATGATGGTCGCCACGCACCAAGGTGGACTCGTCGCCGATGGCGCTATTCGAGACCTCGATGGTATTTCAGAAATCGATATGCCTGCTTACTTCAAATCGGTGGATCCCACTCCGATTGGCAACGTGATGCTCACTGGAATCAACATCCCGATTCGCATTGGCGGCGTCACGGTCATGCCCGGTGATTTGGCGGTGGGCGATCGCGAAGGCGTGTATTTCATTCCTCCGCAATTTGTCAAAGACACGTTGGACCGCGCCGACAGAATCCACATTCACGATGAATGGACCAAGAAAAAATTCGCGGAAGGGAAGTACAAATCCAGCGAAATCTACGGCAGTCCTACGGATCCAAAGCTGAAAGAAGAGTACGAGCAATATTTGAAGCAGAAGCTGGAAGAGCTGCACAAGCAGCGCGGAGATCAGCAGTAAGGAGCAAACCATGGCAGATGCGCCCATAAAAGAAATTTCGCGCCGCGGATTCTTCGGCAAGGTTGGCAAAGGCCTGGCGGTCGCCAGCGCCACCGGAACGATCTTGAAGGAGGCCATGGGACAGCAGGGGCTCGTGGTCCCGGAACCTCCAGGCAAGAAGATGGGCTGGGCGATTGTGGGCCTGGGAAGTTTAGCGATCAACCAGATCCTTCCGGCGTTTGCCCAGTGCGAGAAGTCCAAGCCGGTCGCGTTGGTGAGCGGGCATCCGGACAAGGCCAATAAGCTCGCGGCACGGTATGGCGTCAATCCGAAGAACATTTACAACTACGAGAACTACGACACGATCAAAAACAATCCGGATGTCGACGTCATCTACATCGTGTTGCCGAATTGTATGCATGCGGAATACACCATTCGCGGGTTTGAGGCCGGGAAAAACGTCCTGACGGAAAAGCCCATGGCCTGTACCCCCGCCGATTGCCAGAAGATGATCGATACGGGACGGCAAGCCGGTAAGAAGCTAATGGTGGCCTACCGGTGCCGCTATGAACCCTACAATCAGGAAGCGATCCGCATCGCGCGTTCCGGCGAGCTTGGACCAACCCAGGTGATTGTCGCGGACGCCGGATGGCCCACCTCGGATCCCAACATGTGGCGCCTGAAAAAGGATTTGGCCGGCGGTGGTTCGCTTATGGACATCGGCATCTATGCGCTGAACGCTTCCCGCTATCTTACGGGCGAAGAGCCAACCGAGATCAACGCATTGATGTACAACAAGCCGGGAGACCCACGCTTTAAAGAAGTAGAAGAAACGATTAACTTCCAACTGCGTTTTCCCAGCGGAGTGCTTGCGAATTGCACCTCCAGCTATGGATACGTATCTACCAGCCGCTACCGCGTCATCGGCACCGAGGGCTGGCTGAACATGGATCCGGCCACTTGGTATTCCGGCCTACGCATGACCGTCGGCCGGAAAAACGTCATCGAAGAAATCAATCTGCCGGTGAAGGATCACTTTGCGATGGAGATGGACCATATGTCGGAGTGCGTGATGGAGAACAAGGAGCCGCTCACTCCGGGCGAAGAAGGGTTGCGCGACATTACGTTGATGATGGCCATATACGAGGCGGCCCACAGCGGCAAAACTGTGAAGGTCTAACGACAGAAGGCTGACCCGCATTGTGCTGCCATAGCAAATTGGAGGCCCACCGTCGGCCCAACAGCGCATCGCAAGCCGGGCACTATTTCCAAGTGAGGCGGGAATTGGAGAGGTAGGCCCCGAAAGGTCCAGGTGTGGCTGATTGGACAACATTGCGGGGCTATTCTGCGTCCAATATTTTGGGGTCCAAACTCATGGCGGAGCAAGATGATTGCACCTTTTCGAAAATGGAAAGCTGACTTTCCTGTCCGCTATTGGTTGGCACTTACCGTAGTGCTGTCTTGTTTTGGTGGATTTGCGATAAACGCACGAACTCAGCAGCAACCACAGGCACCTCAACCGGTTCCGGCACCGCAATCTCCGGCCGCACAACCGCCAGCGACTCCCCAACCACAGATTCCCAAGGTTAATTCCAAGATCGCTGTAGAAGTGAAAACGGTCAGCGTGCTGGCCACCGTGCGAGATAAGCACGGCAAGATCGTTGCCAACCTCTCCAAAGACGATTTCGTGCTGCAGGAAGATGGGCGCCCGCAAACCATCAATTATTTCCAGCGCGAAAGTGATTTGGCGCTGCGCCTTGGATTATTGGTGGACACGAGCCTTAGCCAACGAAAATTGTTGGATCAGGAACGCAGCGCCAGCTACAGCTTCCTGGATCATCTGCTGCGTGAAGACAAAGACCTCGCTTTCGTCATTCATTTCGATAGAGACGTGGAACTGCTGCAGGACTTCACCCCCGCGCGCCCCAAACTGCAGGCGGCTTTGCAAAAGTTACAGACTCCGCAAGTCGATTCCAGTGGAGGCAGCAGTGGTGGAGGGTCCGGCGGCGGAGGCGGATACGGCGGAAGCGGCGGCGGTGGTGGCGGGGGTTACGGCGGCGGGCACGGCGGCCATCAGCATGGCGGCGGAACGCATCTTTATGACGCGATTTACCTGGCTTCTGACGAACTGATGAACAAGCAACAAGGACGTAAGGCGCTGATCATCCTTACGGACGGGGTCGACCGCGGCAGCAAGGAAACGCTAAATGAAGCCATCGAATCCGCGCAGCGAGCCGACACCGCCATCTACTCGATTCTGTTTAAGGATGAAGAAGGCTACGGTGGTTATCCCCCTGGCATGATGGGTGGTCCGCGCGGACCCTACGGAGGCGGTGGGCACCACGGTGGCGGCCGGTACCCCCAGGAAGAGCGCCCCGACGGAAAGAAAATCCTCGAGCAAATCTCCAAGGCTACCGGTGGGCAACTGTACCAGGTGTCCAAGAAAGAAACCGTGGACAAAATCTACGCGGAGATTGAAGAAGAGCTGCGTAATCAGTACAGCATCGGCTACACGCCCGACAAAGACACCGGTCCCGGTTACCACAAGATTCAGCTGGCCACGAAAAATAAAGACCTGACCGTGCAGGCGCGAGACGGCTACTATACGAATCAGTGAGCCCGGTCTTCTGTTGTATTGTCAGGCCTCATCCGAGCCTGCCTGCAGCAAGCAGGCGCAGCAAGGAATCTCTCCTGGACCGATCGACGAGAAGCTCTTCGAGCCTCTATTTTCGCGACACACTCACCAGCAAAGCCTTAATCCGTTCGATCGCCTGCGGAATGGCGTGACTCACTGGCTCAGACAGCCCTTCTTTTAGATCGAACGATGCTCCGCCAACTGTCAGAAGATACGCGCGTGAGGGGTGGGAGCCATAGAGATCGCGTGCCAAAGCCAGCAAAGCCTGCGGCGTGATTTGGTGAGTGAAACTGCTGAGAGGGCTACTGGCTGTCCCTAATTCGCGGCAAGTGATTTCGCCGGGCGGCATGCTTGCCGAAGCGTCCAGAAACACTACCGTCTCGGCCTCGCTTATCGGTTGCGCGAGTTCCGGTGTCCACTGCTGGTCCGTGTGAACCAGGGTTTCTGGTCCAAACACGCCGTTGGCGCAACTGGCGATATGCAGTGCCACGCCATCGTCGCCACGCAAAGCATTGCCGCACGCGAGCACCAACACACGACTCATCGCCAAGCACCCTGCTTTGAAAGCTTAGTTCGATCTCCAGCATTCACTTCTTGCGAATAGAAACTACTGATGCCGTGTAGCGATCCCCACGCAGCACCGACACACTATATTCGATCGCCACTTCCTGCGCGTCGTACGTTTTTTCTTTGATTAGCAGCACTGCGCTACCCGGCGCAGCTTGCAACAGGCGAGCGTCCTCCGGATTCGCGATCGCCGCTCCGATTACTTCTTCGGCCCAATGCAGCTTTCGCTGGTATACCTGCTCGAATACGTGATAAAGCGATTGGCCCTCCAGATCCTGTTGGTCGATGTCCGGAAAAATCGCTGAGGGAAGAAAGCTTGTGACCACCGCTACAGGTTCGCTTTCCACGAAGCGCAGCCTCTTCAGGCAATACACTTCATCCCCGGGTTGCAGGTTCAGTGCCTGCAACACATCCCCGTCCGGCTTCTTGCGCTCGAGCGAGAGTACTTTGGCGGAAGGTTCCAGGCCGCGCCGCCGCATTTCTTCACTGAACCCGCGTAATTGCTGGAAATTCCAGGGCAGTTTCCCGGAACCGATGATTGGACGCTTACCTCGGGAAATTACCAATAGGCCTTCCGAACGCAATTTCTGGAACGCTTGCCGCACCGGCATCTTGCTGATGCCCAACATCCGGGCCACTTCACCTTCGGAATAGAACGTGTCGCCTTCGGATAATTTCTTGTCGGTGATGAGGGTTCGGACTTGCGCGACGATCTGCTCATAGTAAGGCACGAAGCTGTGCTGATCGAGCAAGAACCGCGGAACGTCGGTTCGCGAGAGAGTGGGAGATTCGGGGATTTTTTGCACCGAGTCCATCTTGTCTGCACGAAACATCTACGTATCAAATCATACAACGTGCCCAGGTTTCGGGAAAGGAGATATTCATAATGCCACGTCTCCTTGTAACGGTTTGTAATAAAGAGGCTTACTTTGATTTACACAGGACTTGTTGTGCTCAACGAATGGCACTTGACAACAAAACCACATATGATGTGTAGTTGTGCCAGAGTCGAGCGGCAGTCCTCGTCGCTCGCGCCGCCAGCGAGGTTGACGTCCATGTCTACAGCGCGCTCATTTCGTCCATTTTTTCATGTTGCGATTCGTTTCTTAGCCTGCGTCCTTCTGTTCAGTTCGACACGCGTTTTCGCTCAAGTTGAGTCCGGCACCTTTGTAGGCACCGTGCGTGATGCTTCTGGAGCTGTGATCGCCGGAGCGTCTGTAACGGTGGTGGAGATTCAAACGAACGTTGTGCATAAAGCTTCCACGAACGAGCAAGGGGAGTACAACGTCAACCACCTGAATCCCGGTATTTACAGCGTTTCTATCGAGCAGGCCGGATTTAAGACCGCGACGCAATCCAACATAAAGCTGGACATCAACCAGGTTGTGCGTGTGGATGTGACCTTGGTTCCGGGAGTGGTTTCCGAGCACGTGGAAGTGAGCGCGGCAGAACCGCTCGTCGAATCGCAAACCTCGTCAATTGGGCAAGTCATTGAAGACACGCAAGTCCACGAGCTTCCGCTGAACGGACGAAATTTCGTGCAGCTGGCTTATCTCAGCCCTGGCGTGAACGAAGGGGAAGCCGGAGCAGTTCAGCAAGGGGGGATCCCGGAGAATGAACGGGCCAACGGTTCGATCAAAGTGAACGGGCTGATGGCCACGAACAACAATTTCCTGTTGAACGGTTTCGACAACAACGAACAGCAAATCGGTTTTGAAGTTCTGCAGCCACCCGTGGAAGCCATCGACGAATTCAAGGTACAGACCAGTAACTTCGGCGCGGATATCGGCAAGGGCGGCGCGGTTGTCAATGTGGTGATCAAGTCCGGGACCAATAATTTCCACGGTACCGCGTTCGAATTTTTGCGCAATTCCTATATGGACGCGAAGAACTTTTTCGACAGTCCCACTTCGCCAATCCCTCCCTTCAAACAGAATCAATTCGGCGGGACTCTCGGTGGTCCGATCATCAAGAACAAAACTTTCTTCTTCGTCGATTATCAGGGCACGCGCGTCCGCGAGTCGCAGACCTTTATCTCGACAGTTCCCACGGCCGCCGAGCGCACCGGTGATTTTTCCGATCAATTAGGTACCGGACCGAACGGTGCCATCACCGGTCAGATCTATGATCCGTTAACGACCAATCAGGCGACCAACCAGCGCACCCCGTTCCCCGGCAACGTCATTCTGCCTTGCGTGAACGGCACCCGTCGCAGCGCCACCGGTGGAAGCTGCCTCGATCCCGCAGCGCTCAATGTCATCAACCTTTTTCCATTGCCAAACATTGCCGGGGCTGGAAGCGCGAACAACTATCTGTACAATCCCGTCGCCAGCAATGATCAGGACGCCTTCGATATCCGTATCGATCATCAGTGGCGCTCAGACACCATCACTGGAACTTTCAGCTTTGGAAACGTAGAATCGCAGCAACCCGATCCATTTCCGGGAGAAGCCGGCGGTGGTTCTTTCTCCGGCAACGTCAACAACAAGGCGTATGTGGTTGGCATAAGTGACGTTCATTCCTTTTCTTCCACCAAAACCAACGAACTGAAGATCGGCTATACGCGCTACTCCGTGAACGCTATCCCGTTCTTTGAAAATGAGGACCTGGCGACGCAGTTGGGAATTCCGGGAATCAACGTTCCTGGCGATCCTTATACCAACGGCTTACCCAACATCATGATTGCGGGCTATAGCGCGCTGGGAAACCAGGACTGGTTTCCAGAAATTCTGAAAGAGAACAACTACCAGCTGAAAGATTCACTTACCTGGATTCACGGCCGCCATTCCTTCAAAATGGGAGGCGATCTGATTCGCCGCCAGCACGGCTTTTTCCAAACTCAGAACCCCCGCGGCGATTTCACCTTCGATCAGCAATTCACGGAAAATCTGAACGACACTGTCGACGATCCCGGCGATGCTTTGGCCACTTTTCTAATCGGCAATCCCATCTATTCCTTCCGCGATGGACTTCAGGGTGATTTTGGCATGAGCTGGTGGGAAGTCAGTGGGTATTTCATGGACGATTTCCGCGTTTCTACCAAGCTCACGTTGAACCTGGGCTTGCGCTACGACTTGTTCACGCCGATGGTGGAGCAGCACGATCGCATCGCCAACTTCAATTTTGCCAATGGAGAATTCGTCGCACCGGGGCAGCCCGGGGTCAGCGATACCGGCAATGTGCAGACCAACTACAAGAATTTCGCGCCGCGCATCGGGTTCGCTTATACCCCGTTCAACGACGCGAAAACCGTTGTGCGCGGCGGCTACGGCATTTTCTACAGCTTGCAGGCCGATCAGAACGACGCGGAATTGGCGTATAACCCGACTGGCTTTTTCAGCAGTCAGACGGTGCAGTTCAATGCCAATTCCATTCCCGTGCTGCAGCTGTCCACGGGTTTCGTCACCCCCTCTGATCCCTCCGGTTCTTTGCCGCCTTCCAGCTTGTCGGATCCCAGCGGGCGTGCCAGCGCCATTCCTTTTCATAACCCCACTCCTTCGATTCAGGAATGGAACCTCAACGTAGAACGGCAACTCTTTAAGGATGCAGTTTTGCAAGTTGCCTATGTCGGCGTCCACGGCGTGCACCTGACCTATCTGCGCAACCTCAATCAGGCATTGCAACCGCTCGACTCCAATTTTGAAGTGTGCCCGGTTCCTACCGATCCTTACTGCGCGGACGGCTTGCCCTCCAATTACGGGCGCCCGTACTACAACACGGTGCCGCAAATCGCCGCGATTCGTACGTCCAATAATGATGCCAGCCTGAGTTCCAACGCCTTGCAAGTGCGTTTCGAAAAGCGTTTTTCGGCGGGATGGACGCTGCTGGCCAGCTACACTTACCAGCATTCGCTCGGTGTCGCCGATGAAGACGAGGTCGTGGGCCCGGAACCACAGAATACCTATGACATGAAGGCGGAACGTGGTGACGTGCCTCCGGATTTTCGCAATTCCTTCACGGCGGCGTGGACTTACGAATTGCCCTTCGGCCCTGGCAAGCGCTATCTCACTTCAAATGGCCCGGCACATTGGTTTTCCGCGGGCTGGCAACTCAACGGAATCGTTTCCATGTATTCCGGCCAGGCTTTTACGCCTCTGCTTTCGTATGACGACACAAACACAGGCTCGGGCGGTGCGCGTCCGAATATTTATGGGAACCCCTACAACTTCAGCAACGCCGCGAGTGCCGGCTGCCCATCTAATTCACAGACCTTGCAATGCTGGTACAATCCCGCTGCGTTTGGCCAAATCAACTCCACCACGTTTCTCTATCCCGCGCTCGCTCCAGGACAAACTTTCGCGCGCGAGTATGGCGATGCTGGTCCTGGCATTCTCCGCGGTCCGGCACAGTACAACGTGGATTTTTCAATTTTCAAGAGTTTTCAATTCAAGGAAGCCCTCAACATGGAACTTCGCGGCGAGGTTTTTAATTTGTTCAACACGCCACAATTCGCGCCGCCCAATTCCACCGTGGATATTCCTGGACTTTCCGGTTCCATCAGCAGCACAGTACATTCTTCGCGGCAACTGCAGATCGCGCTGCGCTTCGTGTTTTGAAACAATCAGGTTTAATCGCTCCTCACAAGAGGCACAATGAAAAATCACAAGAACCAGTGGCTCAAGGGAGTCTTGCTGGGGTGTACTTTGCTGGTTTGTTTGCCTTTGGTCCGTGCGCAAGAGGCAAAGCAACAGGATAGTTCAAAGCTTCCTCCTGTTCATCTGGATGGCACCTATTTCACCGCCAATGGCAAACGCTTCATACCCGTGGGCGCGCACTGGGTTCCTGCCAAGGCCGCAATGCAATGGAACGTCGAATGGGATCCCAAGGATATCGAGGCCGATTTCGCCAAGATGCACGAACTGGGCTACACCGTGACACGTTTCGACGTGATGTGGCCGTGGTTCGAACCTCGCCCGGGCGACTATAATCCGGTGGCATTTCAGCAACTCGACTATCTAATCTCGCTCGCACACAAATACAAAATCTATCTGCACCCCAGTTTGTTCATCGGTGGGGAAGTGGGCGAAGCGTTTTGGGACGTTCCTTGGCGCATGGGTCGTCATCCCCACGCAGACCCGGATATGTTGCGCCTGGAAACCAATCTTGCCGCCGAGTTCGGCCGGCGTTACGGCAACGAGAGCGCCATCATCGGTTGGGACTTGACGGATGAACCGCCGTTTTGGATTGTGCCATTTCCACAGACTACCGACTCCATGGCCATCAACTGGACGCGCCTGATCGTCGATGGCATCCGCGAACACGATAAGCTCCATCCTGTCGTAGTAGGCACGAGCGGCGAAGAGATTGGCCACGGGCCATTTCGCGCTGACAATATCGCGAAGTTCGTCGACTTCTTCAGCGTCCACCCCTTTACCTTGTATGCCCCCGAACTCTTCCCTGACGCGTTGCTTTCTGTGCGCGGTACTTACGGCGCTGCCTTTGAAATTACCCTTTCGCAAGGAGCGGGGCGCCCAGTGATGATCCACGAAATGGGTGCGTCTACGGCACAGTTTTCACCGGAACGCGTTGCGGCCTACGACCGCGCACAAATCTATTCCGGCTTTGGTGCCGGCAGTATTGGCGTCGACCTGTGGTGCTACACCGATGCGTCGCCCCAGCAATTTCACAAGGCTCCTTATTTGCGCACGCCGCAGGAAACCGGATGGGGCATGACCACTTGGGACCGCCAGGACAAACCACTGGCTCGCGAATTCACGAAATTTTCGCGAGTGGTTTCGCAACTCGATCTGACCGGCATCTCTCCGGCCCCGGCCGAGGCGGGCATAGTAATTCCGGATGAGTGGGCCAAAGTGCACGGAGATTTTTCGCACATGGGGTTGACTGGGCCCGCGGTAACACCGTACGTATCGATTGCGGATGGAGACGCCGTTCCTGGCCGCCCCGAGCCCGACAGCAGCGCCGCGAATCAGTGGCTGATGTCATCCGGGCTTACTTCCTTCATCCTCGCGCGCCAAGCTGGCATGAAGGCCGATTTTCCCCGGGAATATAACGATTGGGAGTCGCGACCGATCCTTTATATGCCGTCTCCAGTCACCAGCACCTCCGATCCATTTCTGGCGCACGTGCACTCGGATTTTTACGAGAAGGCCCGGAAATACGTCGAGAAGGGAGGATTCCTTTACGCTTCGCTCGCCGCGGATGGAGCTGTCCCGGAAATGGATTCGTTGTTCGGGGCGCGCATCGTCGACCGCGCGATCTCGACGGAAGTCACCATTAAGATGACCGAACCGTTCGGCAATCTAAAGCCCGGCGACACGTTCCATTACACCGTGCCCGCGCAGAACATGCAGTCGTGGGGTGTGCTCCTGCAAGTGTCCACGGGCAAGGTTGTCGCCGTCGACCAGGACGGGCGTCCAGCGTTAGTGATCAATACCACTGGCACGGGCAAGACGCTGTTGAGTGCTTATCCGATTGAGCACTACCTTGCCGGTGTGCCCGCCGTCTTCGATCAGCCGGAAAATACAAAAAAGCTCTACGAAGCATTCCGCGACTGGGTTGGCGTGAAACCAGGCTTCCGCTCGGACTGCTCTGAGGTGGAAGTGTCCAATCTGAAAGGCGACCGTCGCGGCTACATCGTGGTCGTCAATCACAGCAACCAACCGCAAGATCCGACGATAATTGCTACGGTTCCCGTGGGTTCCTACTCTTCCATCACTCCCGATGGTTCCAAGCCGCTATCCCTCCACGGCACCAACACGCAGCTTCATCTTGATCCTTACGAAGCGGCGATCATCGAGTGGAAACAATGAGTCGCCTGCACGGGATTCTGCGGCGGAGAGAACCATGATTGGCGCAGTGGATATCGGCGGTACGAAAATTGCTGTGGGAATGGTAAACGGCGACGGGCGCGTGCTGACTCGTGCCCAAGTTCCGACCAACGCGGAGGCTGGATACCGCAAAGCCGTCGACGCGGTGATCCAGATGCTGCGCGAGGCGGAAAAACAGACTGGCGCAAAAATCACGGGAATTGGCATCGGGTCCACGGGCCCGGTTTATCCGCTGACCGGTGCAATTGGTGACGTCAACTTTTTCCCAAACTGGAACGGCGAAAATCCTGTCCAGGACCTTGCGCGCGCTTTTGAAGTAGGCGTTGCCATTGAGAATGACGCGGACGCGGCTGCGTTGGGGGAGGCTGGATGGGGCGCCGGGCGCAACAAATCGCGGCTGATTTACGTTACGGTGGGCACGGGCATAGGTGTCGGCCTGATCTTCGATGGCAAAGTCTATCGCGGCGTCGATTATTCGCACCCCGAAATCGGACACCACCTTATCGATCCTTCTGGCCCTTCTTGCTATTGCGGTTTCCATGGCTGTTGGGAATCCCTGGCCACCGGTCCGGCGATGGAATCATGGATGGCCGCGAACGTTCCCTCGGACTATCCTCATGGCTCACACCTGAGCGCAAAAAGGATTTGTGAATTAGCGCGCTCGGGCGACGCTTTTGCTCTGAAAGCCGTTGCCCGCGAGGCGCATTACCTCAGTTTGGGCTTGGCTAATCTCGTCACCTTGTATGTGCCGGATTCCATTGTTCTTGGCGGCAGCGTAATGAACAGCGCCGACCTCTTCCTCGACACTATTCACAAAACCATCGCCGCCAGTTGCCACTTTGTTCCTTACGAGCGCACGGAAATCGCGCTGGCCTCGCTCGGAGAAGATGCCAACCTGATTGGCGCGGCGCGTGTCTGGTATCACAAATTCGCTGCCACCGGAGAAGGCCATGCCCGTTGATCTTTCTGTCGTGCAAGGCGACTACTTTCGAGATTTGCTCCGTCAGCCGGACGCGCTGCGCGACACCTTGGAGCAACTCACAGACAGCAAAGAATTGCGCGCCCTCGCTTCTCGGCTGCGCAACCGCAAATTCAAATCGGTCGTGCTTACCGGCATGGGCTCATCCTTCCATGGACTGAATCCGCTGCTTTTGCAGCTCACTAACACCGGGCATTCCGCGATTCTTACGGAAACATCGGAACTGGTGTATTACCGCCGGCATTTGCTTAATCCCGATACACTGTTGATCGCTGTCTCGCAATCCGGCCGCAGCGCCGAATTGATTCGTCTGTTGCACGACAATCGCGGCCGCGCTCCGATTATCACCATCACCAACACACCGGACAGTCCGCTAGCGCGTCGCAGCAGCGCCGTAATCTTTACCCATGCCGGCGAAGAGTTCTCGGTGTCGTGCAAGACCTACGTTTGCGCGCTGTTGGCCATTAAGTTCTTGGGCGATTATTTGTGTGGAGTCCCCGCGCAGCGTACCCGCAAGGAACTTGCCACGGTAGTGCGCCCTGTTGCGCATTACCTTGCTCGTTGGAAGGAGCATGTTTCCGGCATCGTCCCGCAATTGCAGGGGATACGTCAGATGTTTCTCGTCGGGCGCGGTCCATCGCTGGCTGCGGTCGGAACCGGCGCGCTGATTCTGAAAGAATCTACGCAATTTCCTGCGGAAGGCTTGTCGAGCGCCGGTTTCCGTCACGGTCCTTTCGAGATGGTTGGCCCGGAAACCTTCGTTCTGATTTTTGGCGGAGAAGCGAAAACCCGTGACTTGAACAAACGCCTCCTCAATGATATTCGCGCGAACAGCGGTTGTGCAGAATTGGTGTCCCAGGAGCCGGGGGATTGCGCTTACTGCTTGCCTCGAATTCCCTCGAGCCTTCTACCCGTTCTGGAGATTCTGCCCGTACAGATGCTGACACTCGCTTTGGCCGCGCGGGACGGCCGCCAACCCGGGACATTTCGTTTGGCAAGCAAAGTCACCACGACGGAGTGAAGCAGAGTGCTTTCAGTATGGAAAGAGTCATTCTCAACGGAGTCTGCGAACTATGGTGCGTAGCCGTTACATTGTTGGCTTGATTCTACTGATCTTCTTCGTCATGTCGTTCCTGACGAACATTCCTGGCGCAATCATTCCTGACATCATCACTGGTTTCCATGTCAGTCTCACCGTGGTAGCGCTTCTGCCATTTTTCTTTTTCAGCGCTTACGGAGTGATGTCGATCCCTGCCGGCTTCCTGGTCGAGCGCTATACCGAAAAGCTGGTGATGATCGCGTCCTTCGCCGCCGGACTTGTAGGCTCGCTCAGCATTGCCTTTTGGCCTTCGTTCCTGATCGTCATTGTCGCGTCTTTCGTGATCGGCGCGGGCATGGCTTCCCTGCAAGTGGCCATCAATCCGCTTCTTCGCGTGGCAGGAGGGGAAGAGCATTTCGCGTTCAATTCGGCGTTTGCCCAATTGGTATTTGGCGCAGCGTCCTTTCTGAGCCCGCGTGTTTATTCCTACATCGTGGAGCACCGTGGTAACCACAGCGATCCCGGGACAGCGACCTCACAGATACTCGAGCGCCTCACTCCGGCGAATTTGCCATGGGTCGCCATCTATTGGATGTTTGCGGCCGCCTCCCTGGTAATGATCGCAATCCTGATTCTCTCGCGGGTGCCTCGTGTTGACCGCAAAGCCGATGAGCAGGCCGGAACGCTCGCCATGTACCGCGACCTTCTCCGCAAACGTGTCGTTTGGCTGTTTTTCGGCTGTGTGTTCGCCTACGTGGCCTCTGAGCAGGGCACCGCGAACTGGATCTCGCAATTCCTCGCCACCTACCACCACGCGAATCCCGATACTACTGGCGCAAATGCGGTGTCCTGGTTCTGGGGATTGCTGACGCTCGGTTGCTTGTTGGGCATGTTTCTTCTGAAGCTCTTCGACAGCCGCCAGGTGTTGATCGGCTTCAGCATCGCCACGTTGCTTTGCCTGACGGTTGCGCTTTTCGGCCCTGCCAAGGTTTCGATCGTGGCATTTCCGGTCGTTGGCTTCTTTGCTTCCATCATGTGGCCGGTAGTTTCTTCGCTCGCGCTCAATTCCGTCGCTGAACATCACGGTTCTTTCGCCGGAATCTTGTGCACTGGGATCGTCGGCGGCGCCTTCGGCCCTATCATCATTGGCCGCCTGGGCGACGTGTTCGGACTGCGCGCGGGAATGTGTTTTCTTTATCTGACTTTCGGCTGTGTTTTGAGCGTTGGTTTTTGGGCCAAGCCGCTCATTACCAACGCCACCATTCTTCAGAAAAAGGAGGCTTCTCTTGTTTAAGTTCCGTTGTATTTGCTCCGGAATTCTCGTGACCGCATTCGCTATCGTCTCGCCTGCCGTGCTCGCTCAGCAAAAAGCTGCAAGCCCGATTCAGTACCTGAACCTCACCAAGCCGCAGCTCGCGCTGCCCGATGCGCAAACCTGGGAGGGCAAGGAATTTCCCCATACCATGAGCGTCCTCGAATGGAATCGCGAAGGCTTTCGCTATTGGGGCTGGTATGGCCTGAACGAAGGGCGGGGAATTGGCTTGGCACGCAGCAACGACCTGGTCCACTGGACGAAATACCAGCAGAATCCTCTCTGGACCAATGCGCGTTGGCCCAGCGTACTCGAGAAAGCCGACCCCAAGGATCCGGGGCTACTGTATTTTGCCATCACGCGTGACTACGATACGCCCAGCAGTTACGTCGTGCTCGCTACCTCGCACGACGGCATTCACCTCACCCAAGAGAAAGTCCTGGTTGCCGCCGTTCCGAACCAGCGCAATCAGAATCCGAATCTTTTTCGCGATCCGGTTTCCGGGCGCTTTTTTCTGACTTTCTACCGCGGCAACGACAACGATCACTTCGAGATCATCAGCAAAAACGCTGCTTCGGTATCCGCTCTGGACAAGGCCTCTGAGAAAGTTCTCATTCGGTCTACGGAAACCGTCGCCGCGCCCACGCTCCTTTATGTGAAGGGCAAGGACGGAAAGAAGGGAATCTACTACATGGCGACCGAGATTTATCCTCACCGCTACAGCGATAATCCCGAAGGCGAATGGCAAGTGAAGGTATTCGCCGCGAGTGCACCCGACGGTGATTTCCAGCCGGTCGAAGGCAATCCCATCCTGCGTGGTCACCGCGCCTGCCTGTTCCAACACATCTTCAACGACCGGTTTTATGGGTATGACTGCCATCTTGAAGCCAACGATCGATGGGTACTGGAAGAAGTCGAAGCGCCATTGCCGTAGAATATCGATTAGGCAGAATCATACGGATCGAACAGGAAGCCTTATGCAGATTGACCCGTCTCCGTGAAGTAAACAAGCCGTCAAAAGAAGGTAAAAAGAGCTAATCCTCAAAACTGTTACTATTGACAGTTCCGTACTGAGCCGCCGTGTCTCTATACTTCTTCCGTCACGGCAGGGTTAGACGCGTTGGACTGCCGGGAACGGGATGGCACCGCGCGATTTTGGCCCACTTTCGTGCAATCCTGCGTGGAAACTTTGCACTTCTGTTGATAAAACGGTTTTGATTACGACGGAGGAGGCAAGGCCTCCGGGATCTCTTGGGCGGAGATATCCTGGGCTACGCAGGATTGTTCGGTAGTGGGCCTTTTTGTTTGCAGCAGCGGGTTCTAAGAGGGCCACGCGATCTAAGCTTCTTCTGATTCTTGCGTCACGATATGGACGTCGACCGGCGGCGATTCCCGCAAAAACCGGTGCACTACCGACAGGTACAGATACTTACGCCAATCGCGGAGTGGAGCGCGCCCGAAGATCACCTGGGTTACGTGCTTACTGCGAACAAATTCCGCGATGGAATCTGCCACGCTTTTTCCTTTTAGTTTTACGACTTGCGCTCCGAGATTTTCAGCGAACCGCAGATTGGTCTCCAGAACTTTCGGATTTTCCGGCCTCGGCACCAACTCGCGCTGCACATGTATCACGTACAACTCCGCATCCATCCTGCGGGCCATTCTTGCGGATCGCGCGATAAGATACTGCCCCGCGGGACTACCCGAGATGCACACGGCAATCCGCTCGCGGACGCCCCAATTCTGCCGAATTTCCTTGGCGTCCATGTACGATTCCAGGCTGCGGTCCACTTGTTCCGCCACCTGCCGTAAGGCCAGTTCGCGCAAGGCAATCAGGTTTCCTCGCCGGAAGAAATTCTTCAGGGACTGCTCTACTTTTTCGTGACTATAGACATCCCCGCGCCGCATGCGGTTTTGCAGCGCTTCCGGCGTCAAATCCACCATGAGTGTTTCCGAAGCCGACAGCGGTACCCAATCCGGCACCGTTTCGCGAACGGTGATGCCTGTAATGGCGCGGACGGTGGGAGCCAGGCTTTCGATGTGTTGGATATTCAGCGTGGAGATTACGTCGATTTTCGACGCCAACAATTCCTGAACATCTTCATAGCGTTTCCGGTGCTTGCTCCCGGGGATATTAGTGTGCGCCAGTTCATCCACCAGCACCACTTCGGGTTTCCGTTCGAGAATGGCGTCGACATCCATTTCTTCGAAGAGCGTGCCCTTATAGTCCAGTTGCTTCCGGTTTACCGCTTCCAGTTGGTTGGCCAACTCTTGGACGCCTTTGCGGCCGTGGGTTTCCACGATGCCGATGACTACGTCCTCACCGCGCCCTTTCCGGCGCAGCGCCTCGCTCAGCATGGAATAAGTTTTGCCGACGCCCGGCGCATACCCCAGGAACAGCTTGAAGATCCCGCGGGCTTTTGGTGCAGGCGATACTACTTCCAGCCATTCCTCTGGCTTCTTTGGCAAGCCTGTTTCTCTCCCCAGTCAAATTTGCTGCTGAGTTACAATATCTGCATGTCGCGCTTGGTCGCCGGGCGCGGGATTGGCTTTGTGGCCGCGGCCATCCTGCTTGCCTGCATCACGTTCAGCTACAGTAGGCTCATCCACGTCAACCAGACCACGGTGGCGCTCTCGTTTCTCCTCGCGATTTTAGCAGTTTCTGCGGTATGGGGCATGGTCGTCTCCGTGTTCATGTCTATCAGCGCCATGCTGCTCTTCAATTATTTCTTCCTCCCTCCGATCGGTACCTTCACCATCGCCGATCCGCAAAACTGGGTAGCCCTTTTTGCCTTCCTCTGTACTTCCATCGTGGGCAGCCAACTTTCTGCCCGCATCCGCAAAGAGGCCGACGCCGCAAACAATCGCAGGCGCGAGGTGGAGCGCCTCTACGAATTCAGCCAGAAATTGCTCGGGGAAGGGAACGTCATTCAATTGATGAATGCCATCCCCAATTTTCTGGTCGATTGCTTCGAAGCCGGCGCTGCAGAGCTCTTCCTGCCACAAAAAGAGAAGTACTATCGTTCGGGCTATGGTGCGGCGCAGGTCGACGAAGAGCAGATGAAAACCGCCTTTCTTCGCGACGAAATCATGTCGGACAATGTTTCGGCTCTCTACTTTCTGCCGGTGCGTCTGGGCGTGAAGCCCATCGGCAGCCTGGGTATTTCCGGTGCGCGGCTTACCCGCCAGACTCTGGAAGCCATCAGTTCGCTGGTGGCCATTGCCATTGAGCGTGCCCGGGCCATTGAACAGATCGGCGAAACCGAGGCCGAACGTCAAGGCGAACGCCTGAAATCCGCGCTGCTCGATTCGATTGCCCACGATTTCCGTACGCCGCTCACGGCAATAAAAGCCGCTGCTACAGACCTGCTCAGTTCCACCGACCCGGAATCAAAGCAGCAGCACGAACTGCTCACCATCATCAATGAGGAATGCGATCGTTTGAATCGGCTGGTGGAAGAGGCTGCGGAAATGGCCCGCTTAGAAGCCGGAGAAATTCAGCTGCAGTTGGAGCCTCTTTCTGCCAGGCAGGTCATCCAGGAGGCGTTGCACCGGATGAAGAAGTCGCTCGGTGACCGCAAAGTCGAAGTGAACGTCCCAGAGGACGTTCCGCCTGTGCGCGCCGATCGTCAGCGCACCGAAGACATCCTTGTGCAACTGATCGACAATGCCCATCTTTATTCGCCGAAAGACGAGCCCATTGCCATTTCCGCCGAACTCAACGGCGATTTCGTTAGCTTCAGCGTCGCCGATCACGGCCCAGGCATCGATTCCTTCGAACAAGGACTCGTTTTCGACAAGTTCTATCGCGGCCGCGACCAGCGCTACCAAGTCCGCGGTACCGGCATGGGCTTGCCCATTGCCAAGGCCATCGTAGCCGCCCACGGCGGCACCATCTCCGTTACCAGTCAGCTCGGCAGGGGTTCCGTATTCTCCTTCACGCTTCCCGTGGCGTTGGTCGGGAGCGAGGTGCGATGAATTCCTCCACCATCCTGGTGGTCGATGACGAGCCCCAGATTCGCCGTGTGCTGCGCTCCACCCTTTCTTTCCGCGGATACACGATCACGGAAGTCCCCAGCGGAGAAGACGCGGTCGAGCTCGTCCCCAGATTGAAACCGGACTTGATTCTCTTGGATGTCAACCTGCCCGGCATGAGCGGTATCGAAACCTGTCGCGAAATCCGCCGTTCTTCGGATGCTCCGATTATCATGCTTACCGTGCGCAACGCCGAGCGCGACAAGGTTGTCGCCCTCGATGCCGGCGCCGATGATTACGTCACTAAACCCTTCGGCATCGAAGAACTCCTCGCGCGTATTCGCGCTTCTCTTCGCAGGCATCCGTCGGCCGATGCCCTCCCGCCGTTTACCTCCAAGGATCTGACGGTGGATTTCGAATCCCGCCGCGTGACCGTTCACGGTGAAGAGGTGCACCTGGCTCCCAAGGAGTTCGAGGTGCTTCGGCACCTGCTCGCGAACATTGGCAAGCCGGTCACCCACCGCCGCCTTTTGCAGATTGTCTGGGGTCCTGAGTATGGTGAGGAAACCGAAAATCTGCGCGTGGTGATCAATCAACTGCGCAAGAAAATTGAGAAAGATCCCTCGCAACCCAAATACATTCTCACGGAGCCTTGGGTCGGCTACCGCTTCCAGCCACCTCGGCCACCTGCCGCAAAGGCCTCCTCGAAATCTGCGCGATAATCAAACAGCGCTAATCGCACGGTAATGCGACGAGGAGGCGCGGATGAGCCTATATATGGTGGTCGAAAAATTCCGCAACGGCGACGCTCTGCCAGTCTTTCGCCGCTTTCGGGATCGTGGACGTCTCGCGCCAGATGAACTCACTTATGTCTCGAGTTGGGTCCACGAATCGCTGGATCGCTGTTATCAGTTGATGGAAACAAACGACCGCGCCCTTCTCGACGAATGGATCGCGCAATGGAACGACATCGTTGATTTCGAAGTGTACGCGGTGATCAGCTCGAAAGAGGCCGCCGAGAAGATAGGTCCGGGGCTGTAATTTCGCTTACTTGGCTGGCGCTAGCGCGTCCAGATCCAGATTCAGTTCCAGCACATTCACGCGCGGTTCCCCCAAAATCCCAAACTGCCGGGCGTCGGTATGCTTGGCCACGATATGCCGCAGTTGATCGGCGCTCATGCCACGTGCTTTCGCCACTCGCGGCAACTGGAACTCCGCGCTTGCCGGCGAAATGTCCGGATCCAAACCGGATCCTGAGGAGGTCACCAAATCCACTGGGATCGGCGTCCCCGGATTTTCCTGCTGCCACTTGGCTACGTCTTGGGCCACGCGGGTGATTAAAGCTTGATTCGTCGGCGCAAGGTTGGATCCACCGGATGCGGTTGGGTCATAGCCATTTCCCGCGCTCGAAGGGCGCGAATGAAAATACTTGTCTTCTGTAAACGCTTGGCCAATCAGACGCGACCCTATTACTTGCCCATTCCTCACGATCAAACTGCCGTTTGCCTGTTTGGGAAAGATCCACTGGCTCAATGCGGTCACCAGCAACGGATAACCCAGTCCGAACACAATCGTTGTGATCACTGTGTACAGAATCGCAATCGTTAAATTCTTTTTCATCTCGTCCTCTAAGCCAGGCGCATCCACGCAATCACGATGTCGATTATCTTGATTCCAAGGAATGGCGCGATCACTCCACCCAATCCGTAAATAAACAGATTTCGCCGAAGCAGCGCAGCCGCTCCCAAGGGACGGTACTTCACGCCTGTCAATGCCAGTGGGATGAGCGCGATGATGATCAGCGCGTTGAAAATCACTGCGGATAGAATCGCGGATTCCGGCGTGCGCAATTTCATCACATTGAGCACATTGAGCAGCGGAAACGTTCCCGCAAACATCGCCGGAATAATCGCGAAGTACTTTGCCACGTCATTCGCCACGGAAAAAGTGGTCAGCGATCCACGAGTGATCAGCAACTGCTTGCCGATCTCCACGATCTCGATCAGCTTCGTTGGGTTCGAATCCAAGTCCACCATGTTGCCGGCTTCTTTTGCGGCCTGTGTGCCTGTATTCATGGCCACGCCGACATCTGCCTGGGCCAGCGCGGGAGCATCATTCGTTCCGTCGCCGGTCATGGCCACGAGCTTTCCCTTGCCCTGTTCATTGCGAATCAGGGCCATCTTGTCTTCCGGCTTGGCTTCCGCCAGAAAATCGTCAACACCCGCCTGCCGCGCGATTGCCGCAGCCGTCAGTGGGTTGTCGCCGGTAATCATCATGGTGCGGATGCCCATGGCACGCAGGTGATCAAAACGTTCGCGGATACCGCCCTTGACGATGTCGGTCAGCTCAATGGTTCCATAGATGCGGTGATTTAACGCGACCAGCAGCGGCGTGCCGCCGGAATTTGCGATACGCTCCACGCTCTGCTTAATTTCCGCCGGCACCACTTGCCCTTTTTCCGTCACGTAGCGGCTAATGGCCTCCGGTGCCCCCTTGCGTATTTCGGTGCTGTCCAGGTCCACTCCCGACATGCGCGTTTGCGCCGTGAAAGGAATAAACACGGGATTGTGCGGCGCCAGTTCCCGGCCACGCAGGCCGTACTTCTCCTTTGCCAGCACCACAATGGACCGGCCTTCTGGCGTTTCGTCCGCAAACGATGCCAACTGCGCGGCGCTCGCCAATTCGCTCTCCGTCACGCCCGGCGCTGGATGAAAGGCGGTTGCCTCGCGATTGCCCAAGGTGATGGTACCGGTCTTGTCCAGCAGCAGCACGTCCACGTCGCCGGCAGCTTCCACTGCGCGTCCGTACATCGCGATCACGTTTCGCTGAATCAATCGATCCATTCCCGCGATGCCAATCGCGGACAGCAGCCCGCCGATGGTTGTGGGGATCAGGCAGACGAGCAAAGATACAAGGGCAAATATGCTCTGCGGCGCCCCTGAATAAATCGCAAACGGCTGCAGCGTGACTACCGCGAGCAGAAAGATAATCGTCAGGCCTGCCAGCAGGATGTTCAGCGCGATCTCATTCGGCGTCTTCTGGCGCGACGCTCCCTCAACCAGACCAATCATCCGGTCCAAAAAGGTTTCACCGGGATTCGATGTGATGCGCACCTTGATTTCGTCGGAAAGGACCTTCGTCCCACCGGTCACTGCCGAACGGTCGCCGCCCGATTCGCGAATTACTGGCGCGGATTCTCCGGTAATCGCCGATTCGTCGACCGATGCGACGCCCTCGATCACCTCACCGTCGCCCGGGATGAATTCACAGGCCGCTACGAGGACGATGTCGCCTGAACGCAGCTTCGAGCTGGGAACGGTCTCGGTTTTTCCGTCGGCCAACAACCTATGTGCGTCGGTCTCGGCGCGTGCTTTGCGCAGGGTTTCTGCTTGTGCCTTGCCGCGCCCTTCGGCCATAGCTTCCGCGAAATTTGCAAACAGCACGGTGAACCACAACCACAAAGTGATTTGCAGCCCGAACCAATACCCGCCCGTGTGGCGAATCATGTTGGAGATCAGCACCACCAGAGTGATCACCGCGCCTACTTCCACTACGAACATCACCGGGTTCTTCCACAGAACTCGCGGATCCAGCTTCCAGAACGATTCGATGATGGCGGTCCTTAGGATTTTGCGGTCTGCCAACGATGCGCTTTTTGCCTGTCCCGTCGTCATTTTTTCCTCAAAACGCCTTTCCGGCATTCATGAGTAGGTGCTCAAGAATCGGCCCCAGGCTCAGGGCAGGGAAGAACGTCAAAGCTCCCACAATCAAAACCACACAGATCAGCAAGACGCTGAAAAGCGGACCGGTCACGGGGAAAGTTCCCAATGATTCGGGAACGTGCTTTTTCGCCGCCAGGCTTCCCGCGATCGCCAGAATAGGAATAACCATAAAAAAGCGGCCCAGCAGCATGGCTGTCGCTAACGTTGAGTTGTACCAAAGTGTGTTGGTACTCAAGCCGCCGAATGCGGACCCGTTGTTCCCAACCGACGAAGTGTAGGCATACAGAATCTGCGATAACCCATGTGCTCCAGGGTTGCTGATACTGGAAGTTCCGAACTTCGACACCGACGCGATTGCCGAAAAGATGAGAATCGTTATTGATGTAATTAAAATGGCGAGCACTGCCATTTTCACGTCGAACGCCTCGATTTTTTTCCCCAGATACTCCGGAGTCCTGCCCACCATCAGCCCGGCAATGAACACGGACAGAATCACAAAGACGAGGATCCCGTACATGCCCGCGCCTACGCCGCCAAAGATCACTTCTCCGAGCATGATATTGATCAGCGGCACCATTCCGGCCAGGGGAGTCAGAGAATCGTGCTGGTTGTTGACCGCTCCGCAGCTCGCGTCCGTAGTTACGGTCGTGAACAACGCAGAGTTTGCAATTCCGAAGCGCACTTCTTTGCCTTCCATGTTGCCGCCCGGCTGCATATCGGTTGTTTTTGTATCTACGCCCTTCAGTAAGGGATTGCCACGTGCTTCGAACGCATAGACCACGACGACGCCCGCCAAAAACATCGCGGCCATGGCACTCCATACCGCCCAGCCATGTCGCCGCGAGCCGGTCATCCGCCCCAGCGTGTAGGTCAAACCCGCCGGAATCGCAAAGATCAACAACATTTCCAGGAAATTCGTCAGCGGTGTGGGGTTCTCAAACGGATGCGCGCTGTTCGCCCCGAAGAAGCCACCGCCATTTGTTCCGTACATCTTGATGGCTTCTTGCGATGCCACCGGACCCTGTGCGATCACTTGCGTGGTGACCGTGTCTTTCTTTACCGTACCGTCAGGGTTCTTGGTCTCCACCACTTGTGGCTCGGTGAGGTTGGCGGTGGTATACGGTTTCAGGTTCTGGATCATGCCTTGTGATACGAAAACCAGCGCGACCACCAGGCTGATTGGCAGAAGCGCCCACAAAAGCGCGCGAGTCGTGTCCACCCAGAAGTTTCCGATGGCCTTCGACTCCCGACGCGCCACTCCTCGTATCACCGCAATTGCCAGCGCGATGCCCACCGCCGCTGAAACAAAGTTGTGATAGGCCAGTCCAGCCATCTGCGTCAGGTAGCTCATCGTGGATTCTCCGGAATACGATTGCCAGTTCGTATTCGTGGTGAAGGACACAGCGGTGTTCCACGCTAAATCCGGAGCAACATTGGCGAACTTCTGGGGATTCCACGGCAACCACAGTTGCAGCCGCTCGATCAGATAGAGAGCGATCAGCGACACCGCGCTGAAAAGCAGCATGGCCACGCCATACTCCTTCCAGCCCATCTCCTTGTTCTCGTCCACTCCGGTCGTTCGGTAGATCAGCTTCTCGATTGGCCGGAGAATGAAGTCCAAGAAGGTGCCCTTGCGTTCAAACACCCGGTACAAGTACACGCCCATGGGCTTGGTGATCAGTAACACCGCCGCGAAATACAAAAAGATCTGGAACCAGCCACTTCCCGTCGTCACTAGAATTTCTCCGGCTTCAGCAGCGCGTAGAGCAAATAACCACACAACAAGATCGAGATCACGATTAACAGGATATTTCCTAACATGTCGGCAACCTTTACTTCAGGCGTTCACAGGCTTTCAAATACAAGATTCCCACGGCAAAAAAAAGGATCGTACACGCTACGAAGATCACATCACTCATTTCCGCACTCCTGGACCATCCCCTATACTACACTCCCGCTCTAAGGAAACGGTGAGCAGCACATTAGGGAACCATAAGTACCTTTTCTCCAGCTATCTACCGTCGCGTGGAGTGTTTATCAACGCTGCAGCCCGCCGCTTGTCGCGTTCGTGTGGTTATGACAAACTCGCTTCTCGATGGCCTCTACCCAGATCGTGGCACCTTCTCATTCCAGCACCCTGCGCGAATGGATCATCCTTCATCTCAGTTTTGTTCTCATCGGTGTCATCACCACTGTATTAGGACCGATTCTTCCATATTTTTCGCACACGTGGTCGCTTACCGATGCTCAGGCTGGTTTTTTCTTTACCTCGCAATATTTTTTCAGCACTCTTGGCGTGATTCTCACCAGCCTGTTGTTGCCGCGGTTCGGTTTCTCGCGCGTCTGTGCCGCGGGGTTTGCCGCGTTTACCCTCGGCTTCCTTTTCCTCGGCCTTAGTCCGTGGATCATCTCGGTTCTGATGGTCGGCGTTAACGGATTCGGTTATGGCCTCACCAATCCCTCGATCAATCTACGCGCCACGCAACTTCCGTCGAAAAACACTGCCGCAGCGGTAACTTTCCTGAATTTTTCTTGGAGCCTGGGCGCCGTGCTTTGTCCGTTCTTGGTCGCGGGCCTGGTTCCTCGTGCGCATGTGCGCGGATTCTCTCTGGTTATTGCCGTATGTGCAGTTCTATTGGTGGCGGCGTACCTTGCGTCCCGCAACGCATCCCAAACTACGCCGGCGCGCGCTACTTATCCGCTGGCAGAATGGCTCGCGCGTCTCCGTGTGCCGCAGGCTATGCCTTTGCTTTGGCTCTTTTTGTTTTATGTAGGCACGGAAGTTGCTCTCGGTGGTTGGGTTGCCAGCTTTGAGAAAAGACTGCCTGGGATGAGCTCGGTAACTCTCGTAATTGCTCCTTCGGTCTACTACGGAGCTTTGCTATTTGGGCGGGGCGTGGCGTCCCTGGCGTTTCGTCAGTTCACCCAGTTGACCATATCCGTTTCCGGCCTTTTCATCGCCACTGTCGGCGCCTCTTTGATTGCGATTTCCCACTCCGCGACTATGTTGTATGCCGGTTCGGCGATTGCCGGTTTTGGCTTGGCTCCGCAATATCCCATTTTCGTCACCTGGCTGGCCGCGCTATTCCATAAAGACGCGAATTGGATTGGAGCGCTGTTCTTCTCGTTTTCCGGCATTGGAGGCGGCGCCATTCCCTGGCTGGTTGGCATCGTTTCGGCCGCCACGCACTCTCTGCGTGCAGGCTTGTTGCTTCCGCTCGCAGTGTGTTTTCTCATGATTTTTCTGGTCATGCGGGCCCGCCCCGACTCTCAGGTCGGGCATTCGAAACCTGCTTAATTTCGGGTGCCCCACCCTCGATTTTTGAGGGTGGTCTTGCTTTTGCGGGCTAATCAAACTTCAGGTTTTCTGGGGTCTTTTGCAAGCCGTAAAATCAGCATCGCCGTTTGCTCAAGTACATGCCCGCCAGTACAATTTCCGCATGATGCCGGAAGCTCGCGTCGCTGCGCCTGTAACCTCCGAGGTTGCTTCGCGAATTGCGCGTTCTCTTTACGGTCTGGAAGCCCCCGTCCATTCGCTGCCCGGCGAATACGATGACAATTTCCTTCTCTGCGTGTCCGATTCCCAAGGTTATGTGCTGAAAATCATGCATCCGGCGCGCGAGGAATCGTTCGTGGACATGCAGTGCCGCGCCCTGCTCCACCTTGTCGAACACGCTCCTCACTTGGCGCTTCCTCGTGTGGTTCCGACGCGTACAGGCGAGCTATTCTCACGCTTCCAGATCGAATCCGGTGGCTCTCGCTTGGTCTGGCTGCTTACCTACGTCCCCGGAACAACGCTCGCACAGGTTAGGCCGCGCTCGTCCGAGCTTTTCGCGTCGCTCGGCACCCTTTTGGCTAAAATCGATGCGGCGTTTTTGCATTTTTCCCATCCCGCCACAAACCGGAATCTCAAATGGGACGTCTCCCGAGCGCTCTGGACGCGAGGGTATCTTCACCATATAAACGATGCCGAAAGTCGCAAGCTGGTCGAGCAATATCTGAATCTGTTTGAATCCGAAGCTGTGCCGCGGTTTCCGCAACTGCGCCGCAGCGTGATTTATGGCGATGCCAACGATCACAACACATTGGTTTCTCCTCCCTGGCCTCAACCGCGTCACGTTCTGGGCGTAATTGATTTTGGCGACATGCACGACGGTTACACCGTGGCAGAGCCAGCGGTTGCCGCGGCTTATGCCATTCTCGGTCAGCAAGATCCGCTGGTGGCTGCGGGGTCCCTGTTGGCGGCGTATCACAAAGTTTTTCCCCTCAACGAACACGAGATTGCTGCGTTTTACCCATTCCTATGTGCGCGGCTCGCTGTCAGTGTCGTCAACTCCGCGCATCGCCAACAACTCGTCCCCGACGACCCCTATGTCACCGTCACCGAAGCGCCCGCCTGGCAAGCATTGAAACGGCTGGAGAAGATCCATCCGCGACTGGCGCTCTATACCTTCCGCGCTGCGTGTGGCTTTCCGCCGGTTCCCCAGTTCCAACCGGTCCGCGATTGGCTTTTGCAAAACGCCAGTTCGGCCGCTCCGGTCATTCCCCAAAGCCTGACAGAAGGGAATAGCTTGGTGCTGGATCTCAGCGTCGCGAGCCCAATTCTGAGCAGCAATCCCGTGAGTGTTTCGGAGCCGCAAGCCTCTTCCGCTCTTCACGCCTTAATGCGTGCCGCCAACGTGAGTGTCGCGGTGGGGCGCTATGATGAGCCGCGCCCGGTCTATACCTCTCCGCTCTTTGCTGGCGGAAGTAATCCCAACGATGAGCGCCGTACCATTCATCTGGGCATCGATCTTTTTGCTGAACCCGGCACTCCGGTGCGCGCCCCCTTCGAAGCCACAGTCCATGCTTTTGCCGACAATCAAGCCGCGCTTGATTACGGGCCGGTGGTCATCTTGAAGCATCAGGTCTCCTCAAACTTGGAATTCTTCACGCTCTATGGCCACCTTTCTCGGGAATCGCTCTCCCGCTTGCACCCTGGCGATCACATCAAGGCCGGTCAAATGTTTGCACGAGTGGGAACCGCGGCGGAAAACGGCGGCTGGACTCCGCACCTGCACCTTCAAATCATTCTCGATCTTCTCGACCTTTCCACGGATTTTCCTGGAGTAGCGTACCCGTCGCAGCGCGCGGTGTTTACCAGCCTTTCACCCGATCCCAACTTGATTCTCGGAATCCCACAGAAGTGCTTTCCCCTGCCGACACCTACGGTCGAGGCCACTCTCGCCGCTCGAAAAGACTTGTTAGGCGGCAATCTGAGCGTCTCTTATTCGCACCCACTCAAGATTGTTCGCGGCTGGCGGCAGTATTTGTATGACGAAACGGGCCGCGCCTATCTGGACGTTTACAACAATGTTCCGCTCGTCGGTCACTCGCATTCGCGCGTTGTCGCTGCCGTGCAACAACAGATCGCTCTTCTCAACACCAATACGCGCTACTTGCACGACAACATTCTTCACTACGCCGCGCGCCTCACCGCGCTACTGCCCGCTCAACTAAAAGTCTGCTACTTCCTCAACTCCGGCAGCGAAGCCAACGAACTTGCCATTCGGTTGGCGCGTATCCACACGCATCGCGAAGATGTCATCGTCCTCGAGCATGCCTATCATGGCCACACTTCGACGCTGATCGACATTAGCCCTTACAAATTTAATGGACCGGGTGGCGCCGGCCAAAAGCCCTGGGTGCACGTCGCCCCAATTGCCGACGACTATCGCGGTTTATACCGTCGCGGCGAGCTTGACATTGGCAACAAATACGCGACTCATGTGGCCGATATTTTGCGCGAATCTCAAAAGCAAGGCCGGCCCATCGCCGCCTACATCGCGGAAACCGTGCCCAGCGTCGCCGGACAGATTGTTTTTCCTCCCGGTTATCTCGCGGAAACCTACAAGCACGTTCGCGCTTCAGGCGCCGTTTGCATTGCCGATGAAGTCCAAGTCGGTTTCGGCCGGCTGGGCTCACACTTCTGGGGATTTGACACGCAGGGTGTCGTGCCCGACATGGTGGTTTTAGGAAAGCCGATCGGCAACGCATTTCCCCTAGCCGCGGTCGTCACTACTCCAGAAATCGCCGCATCATTCAACAACTGCATGGAGTTCTTCAGCACTTTTGGAGGCAATCCCGTTGCTTGTGCCGCGGGCCTGTCGGTGCTCGACGTTCTACGCGACGAAAATCTGCAACAAAACGCGTTCACAGTTGGCGCTCGATGGATCGAAATGTTGCGCGAACTGCGGACCAGGCACCCACTCATCGGTGATGTACGCGGCTCCGGATTGTTTCTTGGGATTGACCTGGTCAACGATCGGTCCTCGCGCACGCCAGCTACGGAACAAGCGTCTTACGTGGTGAATCGCCTGCGCGACCGCGGCATCTTAACGGGCACGGATGGTCCGCACCACAACGTCATCAAATTGCGGCCGCCACTGATTTTTTCCGACGCCGACGCCGACCTCTTCACCACCGTGCTCGACGAAGTTTTACTTGAAGATCCCGCCCAACCACATTTCTAATCGCGAAAACGCAACGCGATAGTTATCTCGAAGATGAGGAACCTTCCAATTCCGTTCACAGGCATCCCATCCGTTATATTCTGGCGGTGGCCAAATCGATGGTTTCGAGAGCCAGATCGTGCTACGAGCGTATATGACACGAAGATTATTCATTTTGTTTCTGGTGAGCTTGAGTGGTGTCAGTGCTCAAACTTCATCACCGACGCAAGCACCTTCGCCCACACACACCATTCGCTTCACGTTTAACTACGACTTTGCGATCACGCCTGCCTGCTCGAACAAGGTGAAAGTAGTCTGCGTGCAACAATTTAACTTTTACGACATTTCACAAGGCGCCGATAAACGCGTGAAACTGGGCTCTATGCCAGCGAAGCCCGGCGCCAAAAAACTGGAGAAGAATATCTCCGGCACGAGCGATCCCCAGGTGTTCAATTCTGGACGCCATCGTGTCGCCGTTGCCGCGCTCTTGTCCGATGGCCGGGAATCCGATGTGCGCCAATGCTCCGTCGTCCTGACGATTCCCTAATCCTTTGGGCTGTTTGGCTTAGAACTTCTTGCCCGAACTGTCCAATCCAACATCTTGCATAATGTGGGCAATGTGCTTTCCCGCATCGTAGGTATTCCCCGCGGAACGGTCCAGCCACGCTTTTCTGACTTCCTGTATAGCCTACTTCGCTTTGGACTTAGCTTAGTCTGCCCCATCTCCGCATTAGTCGACCACGTGGCACAACACATGCTCTCTAGGGCTTAGCGGGCTATTCGGCTGGCCGCCCACGCCTTGTAGCCTCCTGACAATTCCGAGGAAGTCTTGTTGGGACCAGCAAGATAGCCCGCGCCATTCACTTATGATGCTCGACGAAAATTCGCAACCGCTGGAAACAGACAAGCTTCGCCCTGCCTGCCCCGTTTGTCATCGCGTGGTGTTGCCCCTGCCCGGAACCTCCGCGGTGCGCGCTTTGGAAGGCCACTTGGAGCTTGCTCATTGGTACGAAGTGAAACTGGCCCACGATACCGCGTGCGAAGCCATGGGCAACCAGTCACGCTAACGCTCATGTGGGCCCACGCAGTCGTCATGAAGGATCCGGGGCGGGTCGGCTGTTACCACGGAATTTGCATTCAACTCGCAGCGGATGCCCAGCTGGTCAGCGAAGAATCCTTTGTTGCAAGCGAAGCTGAAAAGCACACTGGAATTGCGTCGCCGCCGGCGACGGGCATGCTGAGTCCCTCTTTTTCCCAAACGGTTTACCGGAACTTGTAATTTCCTGTGACCACATCGAGAACAGTTCTTTTCTGATATTGCCCGATACCAAGATGAACCTGCGCCTGACCTTGCAACCGCAGCCCCTCGGTGACACGTCGTCGCCCTCCACGGGATAGAAATTGCGTGCCACTCTCGTTGCACGAGTCGTAAGCACGCGTTAAACGGCCATTCGCAATTTCTGCATTTATTAATGTTGCCTTTTCTACGCAGGTGTAGACTCAACGCAATAACCAAGCGTGTGGTTTGCACAGGAACGGAGGAAACCACATGTCGCAAGAACCAGCCTGCCATGTCGTTATTCTTGACGGCTGTAATTCCACCGACGAAAAAGCGTTTCCAATTCTCGATGTATTGTCTGACGTGTTCCGCGGACAAGGTGCAGCAATCCAAACTTTCACTCTGCGCGAAATCAAGTTAGCGCACTGTCTGGGCTGTTTCGACTGCTGGCTAAAAACGCCAGGTGTCTGTGTGGAAGCTGACGCCGGCCGCGACATTGCCAAAGCGGTTATCCGCAGCGATGTAACCGTTCTGTTCACTCCGGTAACCTTTGGTGGCTACTCGCCCGAATTGAAAAAGATGCTGGATCGCTTCATTCAACTCATCCCGCCGACTTTTCACTTGGACCACGGAGAGGTTCACCATCCCCCGCGATACAAGCATCGCCCGGCCCTGCTCATCGTAGGAGTACAGCAACAAGCCAATGCCGCGGAGGCGCACATCTTTAAAGTCCTGGCCGGCCGCAATGCCATCAATTTTCATCCACCCCGCTTTGCGGTAGACGCTGTGCTCGCGAGCGACGATCCGCGTGCGCTGCGCTGCCGCTTCGAATCGCTTTTTCTGCGATCCGACTCTTTGCCCTTCGGCGAAGTTGCGGCTTCGTTGATGCCTCCGAGAGTTATCCCGTCTGCCGCACCATCCTCGAGTGGACGGCACGCTCTGCTCCTTGTGGGCAGCCCGAAGACCAAAGAGCCCAGCACATCGTCTGCGTTGACAGCTTTCTTTGCGCGTCGGTTGGAAACACAGGGTTGGCAGACAAACACCTTAACCCTGCGCGCCAGCCTCCATCGCCCAGAAGGTCAAAGCGAACTGTTATCGGCCGTCGCGCGCGCTGGTCTTGTCCTGCTTGTGTTTCCGCTCTATGTCGACTCACTGCCCTATCTCGTCACCAAGGCTTTCAAGATCATTGCCAACGACCGGGCGCAGTTCGATTCGCCTACCCTTCAGCGCTTCGCGGCAATCGTTAACTCTGGCTTTCCGGAAACCCACCAGAACGCGGTGGCACTGGCCATTTGTCAGGAATTTGCGACACAAGCTCACTTCCAATGGGCTGGCGGCCTCCCGTTGGGTGGGGGCGCAATGCTTGGTGGTCAACCCTTAACGGACGCCGCGCACGCTGCTCCTCCTATCCGCCATATCGTCGAAGCCCTGGAATGCACCGCCGATTCCCTGGCGCAAGGTTTGCCAGTTCCCGCCGAAGCATTGAAGCAGATGGAGAAAAAGCTGATCCCATTAGCGGTTTGGAATCGTTTCTACGTCTGGATGGGCTGTCGCGGCATGAAGCAACTGGCTGCGAAGAATGGCATCAGCCCGGATCAGTTGATGGCACAGCCCTACGCCGCGTAAGCCGTTCGGCTCAGGACAGCGCATTTGCATTTTGTATGACTCTTCTATCCAAACTCGTCGTCCGAATGTCGTTGGGCCTACTGTTTTTGGGAACCATCGTCTTTCTACCGGCTGGCACCCTGCGTTTCTGGCAAGGTTGGCTGTATTTGATCAGTTGGTGCCTTCCGGGATTTGCAGCGACCGCCTATCTTTATAAGCATGACCGGCAGCTTTTAGAACGCAGGATGCAAATGAAAGAGCGAGTCCACGAGCAGAAGCTGATCGTCGGCATTTTGTATGCTTTTTACCTGGCCGGTATGATAACTGCGGCACTCGATCACCGCTTTGCCTGGTCCAACGTGCCCCTGTGGCTATCGCTTGCATCCTGGGTGATCCTAATGGTTGGCTATGCTCTGGTGTTATGGGTGATGAAGGTCAACAGTTTTGCGTCTCGCGTCATCCGCGTCGAATCCGGGCAGCTTGTAATCACCGATGGACCTTACCACTTAGTACGTCATCCCATGTACTTCGGAATGAGCCTGATGCTGCTGTTTACGCCCTTGGTGTTGGGTTCGTTTTATGCTCTGCCTTTATTTGTGTTGGTGATTGCACTGATCATTCTCCGCTTGCTAAACGAGGAAAAAGTTCTGCTGCAACATTTGGCTGGTTACTCCGACTATTGCCTGCATACGCGCTTTCATCTTGTCCCTTATCTTTGGTAGCTGTAGTGCCGCTAATCCTTGCCCGCTTCGGGCGCATGCTGTAAATCATGGCTCAACGAGTAGTTCAGGAACGTTCGGATCGCCGCAATTGCCGCCAGCTGTCCTATATCTGTCCACGTCGGACTAATGGCTGTTCGCAAGATGTCCGCGGCCAACAGAAACTCCAGTGCTAACACCAGCCAGCCCGCGAATCCGCGAAATACCATCAGAGGCGCAACGGGCAATCTGGACTGAATCAAAACCCGCGCCATCGACGCCAGTGCTTGCAGTCCACCGACAAGGATGACCAGCACCGCGATAAACTCGCTGCACGTCGCAACGACGGCGGAGATATGCTTCACGGTCTCTTCAATCATCTTTTTATTCCAAATTGCGTGCGGCCTGAAGCGACCTTAGTTAATGCCGAGCAGTCAGGAGGAGGCTGCTGTTTTTTTGTTCCGAGAACGGCGCACAGTCAAGTGCGGCACCCGGCCAGCATCGCGAGAGAGGCTCACCAGCACGCTGGTTCGATTTACATCATTCGGGGATCCAGCAAGTAGTCCCACAACCGCTCGTCATCCGCGTCTTCTCGCACTTGCGCGGTCTTCAGCAGGCTATGCCATCCATAAAGGGCAACTACCGTGAACGCAACCGGTGCAAGTAAGGTGATGAATTCCATTTCTTGACCCCTTGGGCCCCGTGGGGCGGCAGATTGATTCGTTCCGCTGCGAAGATCCCAGAAGGGTGAATAACTGCACGACAAAAACTGAGAACAGCAGCTGGGTTTAAAAATCATCAACACTTTAGCTGGAACCCCGCCGGGCACTTGTGACCCAACGCACACAGCTTTTGTGAGAGAACGCAAAAACAGTCTTGAACGTACCGGTACGCTGCGTGTTGCCGATTAATCCTTTTTCGCGTCCTGCCGATGATATTCGCGAGGCGTGGTGCGCGCTCTTTCCGAACGCCGGCTTGGTGTCCTTAATGCAAGTTCAGTGCACCCATTGGAAATGAGCATGCTAAATGCGACGGCGCTAATTACAGGCGAGCGCGTTCCCGGTCGGCCCAGGACCGCGGAAGTTCAGGCGACGGAATTAGAGTCCTCCAATACTGTGCAGGAACGGCGCAGGCACCCACGCCGCAGGTACATCGAAAGGTTGTACATCGGCAAAGCGGATGGCACATGGTTTACCGCGATGACCTACGAGATCAGTGCCGGAGGATTGTCAGCCGCTACGCCGACCTAGCTAGGTGTGGGAGAGAAAGTCAGCTTATCCCCGGTCGTAAATAAACGCGTGGAAGCGATCGTAAGGCGCAAGAACGGCGCTATGTACGGGTTTGAGTTTCTGGATTTAACGCCGCAGATCCAATCAAAAATCCTAAAACTCTGTGAAAGTTTGCCGTTCTTTCAGAGCCTCGTCGACATGTGAACTGCCCAGAGCTTCAGCACAAAAAAAGGGTGCTGAAGTTTCGGACTTCAGCACCCTTTGGGAGAACGGGGAGAATTTAGCGTCCGCGAACTCCTCCGTGGATACTGCCACCGTAGTGTCCGCCGCCCACATACCCGTGGGCTACCGGTCCGCCGTGATAAACCGGAGCCGGACGATAGCCGGGTCCCGGCCTATAGCCCCAACCGGGTCTGCCATACACCGGGCCGCCGTCGTGAGGTCCCCAATACCCGTGGTACCACGGACCCGCCCCAATAAACACGCCATTCACGAACCAGTTCGGCCCGTAATACCCGTAGGGAGCGCACGCATACGGATAATAGTTGTAGTATCCATAAGCACAAACCGGCGGCGCGCCAACTGCTACGCCGACAGGGCCCACGCGGACGCCTACGGCAACTTGTGCGTGTGCTGTTCCCGCTACCGCAAACACCAAAAGTCCCAAAAGCGCTGCATATTTCAGGTAACGCATAACCGACCTCTCTTCCCGCCCCGGATTCCATCAAGAGAAGTAGCCGGAAACGCTGGCCCGTTCTCCGCCGGGATTCTTCATTGTCCTTACATCCCATGAAACACGGAGCAGGGAAAAGAGTTGCGGAGGCTGGACGGACCGATAATGGCGCCGCAGGCGGTGCGGCCGAAGCGCGCAAAAAGCACAAAGGAGATTAGGAAGCGATGGCTTTTTTGAGTCTTTGCGTGGTTTTGGCGAGCTGTTTTTTCAGCGCTTCCACGTGCTTGGAAATCTCTTCCAATTCTTCCTTGGTGACTTTGCTGGCCTCCGACAATTTGCGCGCGTGCAGGTGCGCTTGTTTATCGGCTTTCCCCAGCGCGGTTCCGATACGGCGGGAAACTTCGGTGAGTTTGTCTTTCTTGGCCATAATTGTGTGCTCCTCGAACGCCCTCACATGCTACCAATCGCGTCGCCGGATGGGAAAACGAATTTTCAGTCCGCCTGCGGCGGGTGAGCCTCGCGTTCCTTCTGCTTTTCTTCCTTTTCTTTTTCCGAAGGCGGGTAACTCTCGAATCCTTTACTCAATTCGTCGTCAGCCTTCTTCCATTCTTTGTCGGGCGTGCTGATTTTGTGGATCAGGTACAACCGCCAAACCAGCGTTTTCGATTTCGGATCCACCAAATCGATCAGCAGCGCCCCTTCTTTCCGGCTGCTTGTGGATACTTCCTCATATGTCCGAGCCCAATAGGAATCAATGTAAGGTTTATAGGCGCCCCACTCGCCCATGGTTGCTACATTCACCTGAGCAGAGGGATTAGCCCAAAAGCGCACCAGCAAGTCAGGATTTTGGTTCATCTGCACTTCGTGCAGGCCTTTTTGTGTCAGTTCTCGATTCACCGTGCGGTGCACACGTTCCGACACCAGTCCGGGGTTTACTTCAAACATCAGCAGGTTCTCGACACCGCCCGCAAAGGCAAAGGTCTTGTACCTTGAAAAATTCGTTTTGGGGTCAAAATCGGCGACGGTTTTGCCAACCAAAGGCGAGACGACCAGAAAAATCGCAAAAGACAGAGCAAACCAAAGCTTAAAACTTGGGCGGTTCGAACTCATGCGTTTCACTCCCGGATACGCTCCAAAGGCAGAGGGCTTGCTTTCTAGTTTAGGCGATTGGACAGCGCTTTGGCGAACAGTACCTGCAATTTACTCGCCCTCTCGGTCCACTGGCTCGTTGTGAAAAAGACGCGCCAGTTCCGCGTGGCCCATCACCACCGACGGGTCTCTCTGAATTGCGTCAAAATATTTCTTCTGGAAACCGTCGCCAGTCTCCGTAGGCGCAAAGATTTTTCGGGCTAGCGAAATGGCTACGTGAGAATCTGTGTCGGTTACACCTTCTTCGCTGGCCAGGTTCTCATCAATGCGCACCACGAATTCTGAAATATTATGCAGCCAGGAAAATTGCGGGTCGTCCACCACCAGACGAAACAGCTCCCCGGCGCTCACCTTACCGTGTTCCTTTTCATAGGCACGCCGTTCCATCTCCAACAGCGATTTGTGGATGCGTAGCAGTGCCTCTCGCAGCGCCACCAATTTCTGCCGTGCTGGCGTGTCTCGCGAGTCGCCTTGATTCGAATACGGATTGTTGGGTTGCACCGTTACTCCCTTTGCCCAGGCCATTCCTGGAACCGCCGAATCTTATTGTGCCCCGCTCTCCTGAGCATGCACTATCAGGTTATTTCTTACACCTTGCACGTTGCTTACACCGGCTGCTCGCGATCCCGCAAGGTTTTTGTCTGCAGGGGAAGCCACCGAACCTTCCAGCACCACAGCGCCGTTCTTCACGATGATATGCACGGGCGGCACATTTTCGGTCGCGTAATGCGCCAGCGTCGAATCCTCGTAGACCGCCCGATAGATCGAATTGCGCAGATCATCGTCACTCAGCGAAGCGGGCAGCACCTCGATCTGGTTGGTCACCGTCCCGATGCCCTCGATGTTGCGTACAGCGCCCTCCGCGTGCTCTCGCATCGAGCGCCGAAGCACCTGACCACTCAGCGTGACGTTGTTTCCTTTCAAAGTGAAGGTGACGTAGTCGAATACCGAATAAAAGGGAAGTACGCTAAGTTGGTGATGGATTTCCCGCCAGAGCAGCGTACTCTGCTCGTTCGATGCGCCGGTTTTCGTTGCAGACGAGGTTTGTGCGGCAACATTCGAACAGGCCAGCGCTGCCAGTACTGCGGTCAGTGCAACTTGGATCGCACAACGCTTCATCATCGGATTTGCGTTTGGTTCCTTAGTGCTTAGTCAGCAAGCGCGCATGCTGTACACTGTTAGCATACGACAGGGCTTCGCAAGCTCTCATGCGAATTCTAACGGTCGGTTACCCCTGGAGAAAGTCGATCAAGTGCTAGCCATTGCTCATCGGGGCGCATCCGGTTACGCCCCGGAAAATACCTTTGCGGCCTTCCGCCGCGCGGTTGCGCAGGGCGTTTCCTTTATCGAAACCGATTTGCACTTAACTCGCGACGCCCACTTCGTGGCCATTCACGACGAAACCGTCGACCGGACCACCAACGGCCGCGGTTCCATTCATGAGATGACTCTGGCAGAAGTGCGCCGCCTTGATGCCGGCTCGTGGTTTGCCAGTGAGTTCATGAGCGAACGTATTCCCACCTTGGAAGAAGTTCTCGAATTCACCAAAAAGAACGACGTCGTTTTCTACCTGGAGCTGAAACCCAGCGGCTTCTGGGGCGGCGAATATGCCATGATCAGCGCCTTGCGCGATTCCGGTGAAATTCAGCGCAGCGTCATTATTTCCTTCGATCCCGCCATTCTCGCCGCCCTTCGCAAAATCGAGCCTACCCTCATGACCGGCTTGTTGCATGACGGCAAAATCGATAATCCCTTCGAAAAGGCCATTGAGATCGGCGCTCGCCAGTTGGCGGTCCGCGGCGACCTGGTTACACCGAATTTTCTGCACGAAGCGCGCAAACGAGACCTGCAGGTCGTTTGTTGGACCGTGAATTCCCCCGCTCATATGCGCATGCTGGCCTCCGCCGGCGTCGACGGAATCATGACCGACTATCCTGACCGCTTGCTGGCGGTACTGAAGAAATAGCGCGGTACAGTGCAACAAACTGCTCCACCGGCAACTGCTCGGCTCGCGCGTCTTCCCGCAACTTTATTCCTCTCAAAATTTCCCGGACTTGCTCCGGAGTCGCCAGTGCTCTCAAATTGTTCGCCAGCGTCTTGCGTTTTTGCGCGAAACACGTTTTCACAAAATCCAGAAATTTCTCGGGATTTTCGATCTGTGCCTTTGCCGCTTCGCCGGGAACTTTCAGCGTCACCAGCGCCGAGGCCACTTCCGGCGGTGGCCGAAACGCCGCGGGCGGCAAGCGCAACGCGAACGTCGGTCGGAAATAAAACTGTGTGGCCACCGAAAGATATCCATATTGCTTGCCGCCGGGCCGTGCCGTCAGCCGTGCTGCAACCTCCAGTTGGATGACGATGTGCGCCTCATCGATTTGCTCAGCATATGGGAAGAAATGGTGCAGAATCGGCGATGTGATGTAGTACGGCAAATTTCCGTAGATGCGCATCCTCCGGCTTGCCGCCAATTCCGCAAGATCGGTTTTCAGCACATCGCCCGCAATCACGGTGAGGTTCGCATGCGTTTGCGCCAGCCGTTGCAAGCTGCTGACCAGTGGCGGATCCAGTTCCACGGCTATCACTGGGGCCCCGCTTTTCAGCAGGTGTTGGGTCATTTCTCCGTGGCCTGCGCCAATTTCAATCCAGCAATAGTTGTCCCCAGTGGTCGCATTCCCCGCCATTCCGTGCGGCGACACGTGGATTGCACGCGCGATCTTTTCGCGCCAGCCTGCATCTGCGAGGAAGTGTTGGCCAAGTCGCTGTCTTCCCATGGATATTAGAGAGTGTACAGCACGCCGCCGCACTTCATCATTCGCGCCGGAATCGCCGCGCACTGGGACGTGTGGTAGCATCGGACGGTTTTGGAGGACACGCTATGGCTAAGGGCTACTGGATTGCCTTTTATCGTTCGATCAAGAACGCCGAGGCGTTGGCAGAGTACGGAAAAGTCGCGGGCCCAGCCATCGAGGCTGGCGGAGGAAAGTTCCTTGCCCGCGGCGTGCCCGTTGAAGCCTACGAGGCGGGGCAACGCGAACGCACCGTCGTCATTGAGTTCGAAAGCGCTGCCCAGGCTACGGCCACTTACAAAAGCGAGCGCTACCAAGCCGCGGCGAAAAAGCTTGTCGGCGCCGTGGAACGCGATATCCGCATCATCGAGGGCGCCTGACCGCCCAAGCCTGCAAACTCCTGCATCATCTCTGAACAACATGGAGAAACGCGCAACGGCCAAAAGGCCTTGCACTAGAACACGAGTTGCACAATGGCGAGGTCGTCACTAATAGCCTTCGTTTTGCGTGAGGGGACTTGGACGCTTGACGCCTTAACGCAGGTCCGATAGCGTAGAAAATTCGTCTAGAACATGAGAATACTCTTCGTCGCATCCGAAGCGTTGCCGTACGCAAAAACCGGCGGGCTCGCCGACGTCATCGAGGCGCTTCCCCGCGCGCTCGTCAAGCTCGGTCATGAATTGGCGGTGTTTTTGCCCCGCTATCGCGGCATCAAACCAACCTCGGTTGTCCTGCCCAGCATGACTATCCCTCTCGGTACGCGTCTTCGCTTTCCGACTATCGCGAATGGCGGCGTCCACCGCGGCGTGCGGTACTTCTTCCTCGATGATCCCTTTTATTTCGATCGTGAGGGCATTTACGGCGACCGCAATCGCGAATATCCCGACAATGCCGAGCGCTACACCGAGTTTTCTCGCGCCGCCATCGAGTTGGCCAAGCAAGCTTGGATGCCCGATGTGATTCATTGCCACGACTGGCAAACGGCGATCGTTCCTGTGCTGCTGAAAACCTCCTACGCCGATGATCCAGTGGTGCGCGATCTGCCAGTGGTCTTCACCATCCACAACATGGGCTATCACGGCTTGTTTCCCCGCGAAGTCCTGGATCGCGCAGGGATTCCGGCTGGCGTTTTCCATCCCGGTGGACTCGAGTTTTTTGGCAACGTGAATTTTCTGAAAGGCGGTCTCGTCTATTCCGACTACCTCACCACCGTCAGCCGGAAATACGCCGAAGAAATTCAAACCTCCGAATTTGGTTTTGGCCTTGAAGGCGTTGTCCGCACCAGGGCGGATCGTTTGACCGGCATCCTGAATGGTGTGGACTATTCCACTTGGAGCCCGGAGCGCGACACGCTGATTCCCGAAAAATATTCAGCGAAAAATCTGGAAGGGAAGCGCGCCTGCAAGGAAGCACTGCTCGATGAATTCAAGCTGCTGAAAGACAACCCAAACCGTCCCGTCCTCGGCATCGTGTCTCGTTTTGCTGACCAAAAGGGTTTCGATCTCATCGCCAGAATTGCCCGCGAACTTCTTCACGAGGATGTGGTCATCGCTGTCTTGGGTGCTGGCGACCGCCGTTACGAAGACCTATTCCGGGCGCTCGCTGCAGACTCCCCTGGTAGGGTCGGCGCGGTCATTGCCTATAACGATCGCTTGGCGCATCTGGTCGAAGCCGGTTCGGACATTTTTCTGATGCCCTCGCGCTACGAGCCCTGCGGCTTAAACCAGATTTACAGCTTGCGCTACGGTACGGTGCCGGTCGTCCGTGCCACCGGCGGTCTCGATGACACCATCGAATCGTTCGATCTGGAGCACGGCACAGGCACGGGTTTCAAGTTCTGGGAGTACTCCGGTGGCGCTCTGCTCCACGCGATTCGCCAGGCCCTTCATCAGTACTCCAATGAAGGTGTCTGGAAGCGCATTCAGCTCAATGGGATGGCCAAGGATTTTTCCTGGAACACCTCGGCGGCGGAATATGCGAAACTATATCTAGCTGCTCACGCAGCGCGAAACCAAACGGCAGTTCCATCATCTAATGGAGACTAGGAAGGCGGCTGCTCGGTTGCAGCCGGTCGAGGACATAACAATTACTATGGCTGAGAACATTCTGACTGTGAACGATGGGAATTTTGAGGCAGAAGTACTGACCGCGAGCAAAGCGCAACCGGTCATGGTCGATTTTTGGGCGGAGTGGTGCCGCCCGTGCCACATGCTGGCTCCCACCGTTGCGGAAATTGCCCAGGATTATGCGGGCAAACTCAAGGTTACAAAGTTGAACGTGGACGAAGCCATGAATTCCGCCGGTCGCTTCAATATTCGCGGCATTCCCACTTTGCTGGTCTTCAAGGATGGCCAGGTGGTCGAGCAGATCGTTGGCGCGGTGCCCAAGGATCAGATCACTAAGGCTCTCGAACGGCATGTTCGGTAACGTCGCAAGAAACCGCTGAATTCAGGGTTCCTACACTTGGCAACGACACAATCCGCTCCCTCCCGGCGAATTAAGCCGGCCGATCATCCGCCCTTATTGGCAGGTGAACGCGGCCCGGCTGCTATGTCTCGCCCAGGCTTGCACGAGACGGTTCTAAGCGTCTTAAACCCGCTGCCGCGCGGGCACATTTTGGATTGTCCCGCCGGCGAGGGAGCACTTGTCGAGAAGTTGCTTGCGGCTGGATTTCAGGTGCAAGCCTGCGATCTTTACGACGAGCTGTTCCGCCTGGATAACGCCGAAATTCGCAAGGGCGACCTCAGCGGCACTTTGCCTTATCCAAGCCACTCGTTCGACTACATCACTTCTTTGGATGGCTTGGAGCATATCGACTCGCCGCCGCAGGCGTTCCGCGAATACCGCCGTTTGCTGAAACCGAATGGCCACTTGATCATCAGTGTGCCCAACATCATGAACGTCGAAGAACGCCTGAAGTGGCTCATCTTCGGTTACACTTCGCACTTCAAGCCTCTCTCCAACAAGTTCAAAGCGCAAATCCACTACGACACCGCGGGCAAGAACGAAATTGCCGTTCACGCCAATCCCATCGGCTACAACGAACTCCGCTACTACCTCGAGCTTAACGGCTTCGAGATTCAGGGTGTTTATCGCGATCGCGTCAAAGGCAATCAGTGGCTCTATTTTCCGATCATCGCTTTCATTCGTTTGGTGGCGGCACTCACTCCCGAAGCCCGCAAGCAGGATCGCTGGACCCGCGAATTGACTTCCGATCCGGTGCTTCTCGGCGGCAATACTCTGATCATCCATTCCATCCTCAAGAAGTGAAACGTGGCACACAAGAAGCCACATGTCATTCCGAGCGCAGTGAGGAATCTCTCGTCGCTCATCCGTGAGACCAACCAAACGGTGGTGCGTTGCACTTGGGCTTCCAACGCTCTCAACACCAAGTATCACGATCAGGAATGGGGCGTGCCCGTCCACGACGAGCGCCGCTGGTTCGAGTTTCTGATTCTCGAGGGCGCCCAGGCTGGTCTAAGTTGGGACACCATTCTCCAGAAGCGCGAACGTTACCGCGAACTGCTCTGCGGCTTCGATCCCGCAAAGGTGGCGCGTTTCGATGCCCGGAAGACGCGCGCTCTCCTTCGTGAGCCTGGTATCATCCGCAACCGCCTGAAGATTGCTTCCACGGTCACCAACGCCCAGGCCTTTCTGCGCGTTCAGAAAGAATTCGGCAGCTTCGACGCATTCATCTGGAATTTTGTCGGTGGCGCGCCGGTTCAAAATCAGTGGAAGGTGCAAAAGCAAGTTCCCGCCAAAACAGCTCTCTCCATTGCCCTGAGTAAAGATCTGCTGAAGCGCGGCTTCCGCTTTGTCGGTCCCACGATTTGCTATGCCTTCATGCAAGCGACAGGCCTCGTCAACGATCACCTGATCAGTTGCTTCCGTTACGATCACTGCTGCAGGCATTAGCCACGCCGTCTATCGCTTCGCGAACCCGCCCTCTGGAACAGGCTCGCTTTATGGAATCATTACGCTCTTGAGCATATAAACGTAGTGTCTGATTTCCTTCGAAGCGTCGACGGTATGGGGGTGCCTCGTGTTCAAACTCACCAACAGCAAACTGTTGCTACGGATCGACAAACGGGTCACGCCCATATTTCTGCTGATCGGCGCCTTATGGGTGGCAGCAACTCCGTTTCGCACCGTGGCTCAAAACAGTCAGCCCATTCCGAACGCCAGTGCGGCTCAAGTCCAAGATTTGGCCCAACAGGTCGCGGAGCTTCGTGCTGTCGTCCAAGAACTGCAGGCTCAGGTGCGCGACTTACAGAAAGCCCAGCCTCAGGCTGCGCGAGTCATCCTCGCCTCCAATATTGCCGAACCGTCGCCGGTCTCCTCCGCCAGCCCGCAACCCGCGCCCGCTGTTTTGGCTGAAAGCGCGCCGGTGCAATCCTTGCAGCCACAAACCGCTGCCACTTCGCCAGCGCAGCCCGAACCCAAGCCATTCAATTTTCTCTACGGCACTACCGTCAATTTTCTCGTCGATACCTACTACGAATACAACTTCAATCAACCCATCGGTCGCGTCAACGAACTCCGTGCCTACGACGTACTCAGCAACGCTTTCAGCCTGAATCAAGCCGACATTGTCTTAGAGAACGCCGCCGATCCCGTCAACGGCAAGCGCTGGGGCGCCCGCGTCGATCTGCAATTCGGCCAAGCCACCGAGACCTTGCAGGGCAACTCTGCCAACGAGCCCCGTCCAGACATCTACCGCAACATCTTCCAAGCCTACGGAACCTATGTCGCTCCCCTCGGCTCTGGCTTGGCCATCGACTTCGGCAAGTGGGCTAGCTCTCTCGGCATTGAAGGGAACTATGGCCAGGATCAGATGAACTACTCCCGTTCCTATTGGTTTGATTTCCTGCCCTTCTATCACATGGGTGTGCGCGCCCATTATCAGTTCAACGACAAAATCGGCGTCAACTATTGGATCGTCAACGGCACCAACCAAACCGAACCTTACAACGGTTACAAAGATCAGATGATTGGCTTGGTTCTTTCGCCCGTCAAAAATCTCAACTGGACCATTAACTATTATCGCGGCCAGGAGCATCCAGACTTCGTTTTCGTTACCAACGGCCCGCCGAATCTCCCCACGCTTCAGGGCACGCCCTTCGAGCCCATCGTCAATCCACCCACCGGCAAAACAAATATTTTCGACAGCTACGCCACTTGGAACATCACCAGGAATTGGACTGCCGCCGCCGAAGCCGATTACGAGGTCGAGCGCCTTTACACAAACTCACTTCCGGCGCATGCCGATGGCGGCGCGCTCTATCTGCGCTATCAATTTACGCCCAAGATCGCCTTCGCCGCGCGCAGCGAATATCTCGCGGACTCCGGCGCCTTATACAGTGGCAAAGCGCAAGCCCTCAAGGAAGCCACCGCCACTTTCGAGTACAGATTCTCCCAAGATTTTCTCATGCGCGAAGAGTGGCGCCGCGATTGGTCCAATCAACCGTTCTTCCTCTCCGACACCTTGGGCGTTCTCGAAAAGAGTCAAAACACCGCAACCCTCGGCTTGATCTGGTGGTTCGGCGGCAAGGAAGGGGCGTGGTAAGCCAGAGCCAGCCTGAAATTGTGCATAATCAAAAAGCCAATGGCGGTATAGAAGCTTCCCAAGCTTGATTGTAGTTAACCTAATCGCCTGAACTGGCGGCACTTAGAAAAACAGAAGTCCCTTAATTGGAAAAAGTTTCGAATTAATTTTTTCGTTTCTGCGATGTTCTTCTTTTCGAGTGCGGCAATTCTTTTTTCAAGCTTGTCAAATCTGTTTTCGAGTCTAAGCACGATTGAAACAAACGCAGAACCTTCTCGATGCGATAGCCCAATAGCACGGGACGAAGTGACAAGAGTCACGAGGCCCTAGTCCTAGTCCCGCGCGCCGCAAATCCCGACGGCGCATTCTTCCTTCCTTCCCGCTCCTCAATCACCAGCCAATTCCCACAAATCCCGGTTGTCCCATGCCATGGCGCGGCCTTATAGTCACATCTCTCTGGCCAAGCGTGTGGGTGGCAGTATGAACGATTTCCTACAACACGCCATTTCGCTTTCCCTCTTCGCGAAGTCTGTCGCGGCGGTGATCGGAATCATCTTTATTCACGCTACCTTTCGCCTCCTCGAACAGACGCTTCCCCGCCGCTTTGGGCGAGCCGATGCCCGCTACAAGATTCGCAAATTCGTCGCCTATTCCGGTTACCTCTCGATTCTCCTTTTCGTTGCGATACTTTTTGAAGACCGTTTGGGTCGCCTCAGTTTTGCCATTGGTGCTATCGGCGCTGGTGTAGCCGTCGCCCTGCAGGATGTCGTGGCCAGCATCGCTGGCGCATTCTCGATAGGTTTTTCCAAGCTCTATGCGGTCGGAGACCGCATTCAGATCGGCGAAACGCGTGGCGACGTCATCGACATCGGCCTCTTGCGTACCACCTTGATCGAAACCGGCAACTGGGTTGGCAAGGATTTATACAACGGACGCATCGCTCGTATCCCCAACAGCGCGGTCTTGAAAGGTTCCGTTTTCAACTACTCCCAGGGCTTCCAGTTTATTTGGGACGAGATCAAAGTCCTGTTAACCGTCACCAGCGATTGCCAGTTTGCCCGCGACATGCTTTGCAGGATAGCCAAAGAAGCCATTGGAGAGTACCTTGTCGAGGCGCGCGCTTCCTGGAAAAGCGTCAGCGACGATTATCAAAGCGTGAATCCTCCCCTCGAACCTACCGTCGCGCTCGTCGTTAATTCAGGCTCGCTCGAATTCACCCTTAGTTATGTCGTCGACTACACAAAACGCACCGCCATGGAAGATCGATTGTTTACGAAAATCGTTCAGGAAGTTGCCAATAGTAACGGCCGCCTAGTCTGGAAATCCTAGGGCTTGCCCCAACAAAGACGGCGATTCGTTTCTGATTCAGGAGCCATACCAGACGGGCTTTTTTCATTTCCACCAGAAGCTGCCGGTTTCCACAGTTTCGTTTTATTTACGCCATGAGGAGTAAAGTAATATGCTGTGCAACTAGTGTTACGCCAGTGGTTAACGGAAATCGGCTTTGATCGCAGCCTAAATGTAGTAGAATCAGTTCAGAGCGGGCGTCGTACAATGGCAGTATAGAAGCTTCCCAAGCTTCGGACGTGGGTTCGATTCCCATCGCCCGCTCCATAAATCACGATGATTCTATTGTCCTTGCGCCGCTCGACCTACTGAAAAGGGCCACAAAACGACGTGTTTTGGTCCCAAGATGGTCCCAACAGAAGTGAGTTGGTCCCAATGCAT